>JBBRGF010000106.1:0-11554 GCA_038240975.1 Gemmatimonadales bacterium | reverse complement strand
ACCGGCTCAATGTCTTCACGATCTGCGTGCCGCCGCTTCGCGAGCGCAAGTCGGACGTACTCCTTCTTGCCGACCATTTCCTCGAGAAGTACACCCGCCTGCACGACCGGAGCATCAAGCGGATCAGCACGCCGGCCATCGACATGCTGATGCAGTACCATTGGCCGGGCAACGTGCGCGAACTGGAGAACACCGTGGAGCGGGCGGTGCTGGTCGCCGATGGCGATGTAATCCACGGCCATCACCTCTCGCCCACACTGCAGACGGCGGAATCCTCGGGAACGGTGGTGAGCCGGTCGCTCGGTGAGGCGGTCGAGGCATTCGAGAGCAACCTGATCCAGGATGCACTCAAGAGCGCCCGCGGCAACCGGGCGCGCGCCTCGAGGCTGCTCGCCACTACCGAGCGAATACTGAGCTACAAGATCCGGCGCTACGGCATAGATCCTCTTCGCTTCAAGGCGTGAGCCGACACTTCTGAAGGTCCCACACGAGGCGGACGACACGATTGTCGTCCGCCTCAGCGCGCGGGCCTTATGCAGATCCTCCAAGTCTCTTCACGACAACGCTATCAATGACGTGGCAGGCCGGGTCACTCGCGCTCGTAGCGCGGCACGCGACTTGTCTTACGAAGGCCGGGGATTCGGATACACACACGACACGGAGTCATCATGTCACGACGAAGATCGATGGGTTCGGCTGCAGCGCTGGCCCTCACGGTACTCTCGTTAACGGCGTTTCTCGGGAGCGGGCCGGGGGTGGCGCGGCCAGCGGCGCTCAAGAGCGCGTACGCGATTCACCTCCAAAGCGCCTGGCCGCGGCTCGCGGGAGCCGGCGGGTGCGTGAACGGCGGCGAAGAGACGCTCGACGGCATCCTCATGCTCGATGGGACCGGCTCCTACGGCGGAACCTTCCATCGTCACACGCGCTTGCTCTTCTGCGGAGCTCACGGTCCCGGTGCAGGGGAGGCGTGCAGCCTGACGCTGCTGGGAGACGGGAGCGTCGGCGTCACTGCGGAAGTCATGGCCGACGAGGCCAGTCCGAGCGGCCGATCCGCGCGTCTCATCTGGGAGCCTCGTCCCGGCCACGAGGCGACGGTAACCGGCGCGTGTCCGTCGCCGTTCAGGCAGGCGGTGAAGGCGATGTACCTGAGCACCCGTCACAGCGTGGAGCTTCCGCTGACCGAGGCGGGATCAGGCCCGTTGGCGGACCGGTTGCAGGACTATCCGTGGATCGTGAACGTGCGGTAGGGCTTCAAGGCTGTGCGGGCTCTGTCTTCCCTCCCACTGCCCGAAGGATCCGACGGATGGCGTTGGAGTCGTTCGTCAGGATCGGAGCGAGAGACTCGCCTTTCGGAATCGAGGGAACCGATAGGTCAACGTCGGCAGGCGGTGGCTCGATCGTGGCCGAGTCCACCTTGGCGTTCAGCGTCGCCGGTGCGGCGCCGATGGATGTCGTAATCGCGCGCTTCGAGGCCGGCGGAGTGGGGGTCGGGGGCCCGCTCAAGGCGGGCCCACTCGTGCTCTGCACGGCCGCCACCTGTTCGACCGGCACAGGGTCTTCGATTTCCTGCCGGGCCGATGGTGCGGCAGGCGGCAGGGAGGGGGCCGCCGCGGCCGTCGGCGCCGGCTTGGATGCCGACAAGACCATGTAGGCGCCTCCGATCAGCAGAGCCGCCGCCAGGCCCAGGCGGAGCGCTCTCGGGCGGCCGAGCGGGCGCCGGGCGAGTGGCGCGTGTGCGACGGGGTGCTCGCTGTCGCGGGCAGGCGAGTCGGTGTACTCGATGGTCGGCAGATCGACCACGGGCGATGTCACCGCGCGGGGTGGCGCCGAGGCCGCGACGGGCGCCAGCCGGCGCAGAGGCTCGACCTCGATGAACGTGAGGCCACCCGGCGGAGCCGAAGGCGCCCGCGGAGGCATCGCGACCGCGGGAGTTTCTCCCGACTTCGTCGCGGGCATCGTGAGCGCCTTCTTGTAGTGCGGATGAAACTCGATCGGAAGCCACTTCTGCGACGCGTTGTGGAAGATTCGCGCGCGGGGCGTGACGAGCCCATTACGGATTCCGGTCGCCAGCTCTTCGATCGTCCGGAAGACGGTTTCTTCTCCCGGCTTGAGCTCGATCCGGTACATCGGTAGACCCCTCAGTGGCAACGGTGGAACCGGCGAACCATGCCAATTTCGTGCTCGTCTTCGATGCACCTTTCTGCATGTCGAAGTGGCAGCCGCAGACTCTGTCACGGGCTCGGTGAAGCATCTTCGGCCGATGGAGTTATCTCCCGAGCTTCCGGTCGTACGCGACCCCGCCATCTCCCTCCGTGAAGACAGGAGTTCGCAACAGGGGTGAAATCCACGGCTCCGGGACTCGTAGTTTGCGAGTATGTTGGCGCATGCCTGCTGACGTGACGCTGTCCGCATCGAAGCTCTGGAAGCGCTACGGAACCGTCGTGGCCCTCGACGGTATCTCGCTCGACGTTCGCCGAGGCGAGTGCGTCGCGCTCATCGGCGAGAGCGGATCGGGCAAGACGACGCTCCTCCGTTGCTTCAACCGCATGACCGACCCCGATTCGGGCCGGGTGCTGGTAGACGGAGAGGACGTGGCGACGATCGATCCGATCGCCCTCCGCCGGCGCGTCGGCTACGTGCCGCAGGATGGCGGACTCCTTCCGCATTGGCGGATCGGGCGCAATGTCTCGCTCGTGCCATGGCTTCGTGGGATGCCCGACCAGGACGAGCGTGGAATGCGCGCGCTCCAGCTGGTGGGACTCGAGCCGGCCGACTTCGCCACGCGGAAGCCCCGCGAGCTGTCCGGAGGGCAGCGGCAGCGGGTGGCGGTCGCGCGCGCGCTCGCGGCCGACCCCGACGTGATTCTCCTGGACGAGCCGTTCGGCGCGCTCGATGCGATCACTCGCGCCGACCTTCAGGAGACCTTCGTGCGGCTTCGCCGCGAGCTTCGATTCACCGCCCTCCTGGTGACCCACGATCTTCACGAGGCGATGCACCTGGCCGATCGCATTGCCGTCATGCGCCAGGGGCGGATCGAACAGACCGGCGCCCCGGCGGAGCTTCGCGATACTCCTGCCACCGACTACGTGCACCACCTGCTGGAACGCGCCAGGGTGACGGCGTGAGGGGGGCGCCGGTCGGGCTGCTGGCGCTGGCGGCCGCGTCGCTGGCAGCAGCGACGCCGGGAGTGGCGCAGCAGCGGGCGTCTCCACGTGCGGTGATCGTCGCGTCGAAGCCGTTCGGCGAGTCGTATCTGCTCGCGGAGATGTTCGCGCAGATCCTCGAGGCGCGCGGATTCCGCGTCGACCGGCGTCCCGGGCTCGGGGCGACCGAGATTGCCTTCAGGGCGCTGCGGAGCGGCGCCATCGACGTGTATCCGGAGTACACCGGCACAGGGCTCCTCGCGATCCTCGGCGAGGCGCCGAATCCCGACCCCGGCTCGGTGTTCGCGAAGGTATCGCGCGAGTTTCGCGACCGCTGGGGCATTCGATGGCTCCCGCCGCTCGGCTTCCAGAACACCTACGCCATCGCGGTGAGGCGTGAGACAGCGACGCGGTTGCGCCTGGCGACACTCAGCGATCTCGCGCGCGTCGGCTCGACGCTGCGTGCCGGCCTCACCGCCGACTTCATCGGCCGGGCCGACGGACTTCCCGGTCTCTCGAAGGCATACAGTCTCAGGTTCCGCTCGGTCCAGGCACTGCTGCCGGCGGTCAAATACCAGGCACTGGCCGCGGGAAAGGTGGACGTCATCGACGGCTATTCGACTGACGGCCTCATTGCCAGATACGATCTCGTCGTGCTTCGCGACGACCGCGGCTTCTTTCCGCCCTACGAAGCGGCGGCGCTCGTCGGACCGGAGCTGCAGCGGCAGCCGGGCGCCCTGGTGGCGCTGAGCGAGCTGAGCGGCCGGCTGAGCGAGACGCAGATGCGCACGCTCAACCGGCGTGTCGAGGTCGACCGCGAGCCGGCCGACCGCGTGGCCGTGTCGGCGCTCGCTGACCTGGGGCTGGTGGGGTCGAAGGCGCCGGCGCGAGTCGAGGCCGCCGGCCGCGGCGAGGGAGTCCTCTCGTACCTGTGGGAGCGCCGGGCGAACATCTTCGCCCTGACCCTCCGGCACCTGCTTCTGGTCGGCGTGTCGCTCGGCGCCGCCGTCGTTGCCGCCGTTCCGCTCGGACTCGGGCTCGAGCGGATGCGGAGTGGAGCCGAACCGGCGATCCGGGCCGTGGGAGTGATACAGACCTTGCCGGGGATCGCGCTGCTTGCATTCATGATTCCCCTGCTGGGTATCGGCGTGGTGCCGGCGCTCGTCGCGCTCTTCCTGTACTCGCTGTACCCGATCCTGCGAAACACCTATACCGGCGTGAGAGACGCCGCGCCCGAGGCCGTCGGCGCCGCGTCGGCACTGGGAATGACGCCCGCCCAGGTTCTCAGGTACGTCCGGCTGCCGCTCGCGGCGCCGGTGATCATGGCCGGAATCAGGACATCGGCGGTGCTGAACGTCGGCACGGCGACTCTGGCGGCATTTATCGGGGCAGGGGGACTCGGCGATCCCATCGCGGCGGGTCTGGCGCTCTCCGATACCCGCATGATTCTCTCGGGCGCGCTGCCCGCCGCACTGCTGGCCCTTGCGGTGGACGCGGTGCTCGGCGCGTGTGAGCGGGTGGTGACCGCTTGACGCCCGCTCCGGCAAGCGGGTAGGATGTCACCGGAAATCGGCCTTTTCGAAGCGAGACACGTTCGATGCGACTCAATCCGTTCCGTGCGGTCCGTCCCGACCCGGCGCTGGCCCCGCGCGTCGCCGCGGTGCCGTACGACGTGGTCAACCGCGCGGAAGCCGCCGAGCTGGCGCGCGGAAACCCTCATAGCTTTCTGCACGTGGGACGGTCTGACATCGACCTCCCCAGCGACGTCGATCCGTACGACCCCCGGATCTATGCCCGGGCCCGTGAGGCGCTCGACCGCTTCCTCGCCGACGGAACGTTGCGGAAGGACGCCACGCCCGCGCTCTATCTCTACCGACAGGTGATGGATGGGCAGGCGCAGACGGGCGTCGTCGGATGCGTTCACATCGACGACTACGAGCAGGACGTCATCCGTAAGCACGAGAAGACCAGGCCGGACAAGGAAGACGACCGCACCCGGCACGTCCTGACTCTCAGGGCCAACGCCGAGCCGGTCCTTCTCGCCTATCGCAACCGGAGCGAGATAGACCGTCTTGTCGATGAGCTCCTCGACACTTCGCCGCTGTACGACTTCGTCGCGCCCGACGGAGTGCGCCACACCGTCTGGCAGGTGCCCGATTCAGCGTCGTTCGTGACGGCCTTCGGTGGCGTGCCGCACGCCTACGTCGCCGACGGCCACCACCGGTCGGCGAGCGCATGGCGCGCCGGAAAGGAGCTGCGCGCCGGGCCGAACGGCGGCGGCACCGACGGAGAGCACGACTGGTTCCTGGCCGTGCTCTTTCCGGCCGACCAGCTTCGGATTCTGCCGTACAATAGGGTGGTGCGCGACCTGAACGGCCTCGACCCGTCGGCGGTGCTGGCCCGCCTCGCGCGGGTCGGGAAGGTGACGGTCACCGACGACCCGGTGCCCCGGCGCCCGGGAGAGCTCTGTTTCTTCCTCGCCGGCCGATGGTACCGGCTGGAACTGGATGACACGACCATCGACCGGAGCGATCCGATCGAGTCGCTCGATGTCTCGCTCTTGCAGGGCCGCATACTGGCTCCGATCCTCGGCGTGGGAGATCCGCGCACCGACAAGCGGATCGACTTCGTGGGCGGTATCCGCGGGGCGGACGAGCTGGAGCGCCGGGTGGCCTCCGGCGAGATGGCCATCGCCTTCTCGCTCTATCCGACCACGCTCGATCAGCTGATGGCCGTGTCCGATGCGGGCCAGGTCATGCCTCCCAAGAGCACCTGGTTCGAGCCCAAGCTGAGAAGCGGATTGTTCGTGCATGAGCTGTAGGTCGCTCGGGATGACATCCTGGTTCGAGCCGCGATCCCTGGAGATTCAATGAAGGTATTGATCGCCGACAAGTTCGAGAGAGTAGGCATCGACGGGCTCAAGGAGCTCGGCTGCACCGTCACGTCCCATCCGGACGTAAAGGCCGAGGAGCTCCCGGCGTTGATTCGCGAGGCCGATCCGCAGATCCTCATCGTCCGCGGGAAGAAGGTGGGCGCCGACGCGCTCAAGGCGGGCACCGCCCTGACCCTGGTGATCCGTGCCGGCGCCGGAATCGATACCATCGACGTCGAGACGGCCTCGAGCCTCGGGGTCTTCGTCTCCAACTGTCCGGGCCGGAACTCGATCGCGGTGGCCGAGCTTGTCATGGGCCTGCTGCTCTCGTGCGACCGCCGCATTCCCGATCAGGTGAACGATCTTCGCCAGGGACGCTGGAAGAAGGGCGAGTACTCCAAGGCCCGGGGCCTGCACGGAAGGCGCCTCGGCATCGTTGGGCTCGGCCAGATCGGCCGGGAAATCGCCGTCAGGGCCAATGCATTCGGGATGCGCGTGATCGCCTGGTCGCGCAGCCTTACCCACAAGGAGGCCGAGCTTCTCGGTGTCGTCTACGCGCAGACACCGCTCGAAGTCGCCCGCCTCTGTGACGCGGTTACCATCAACGTCGCCGCGAATGCCGAAACCAAGCATCTGGTCGGAGCCGAGTTTCTCGCCGCCATGCGGCCCGGTACGTATCTCATCAACACATCCCGCGGGTCGGTCGTCGACGAGGAGGCCTTGCGGAAGGCGATCGACGAGAAGGGAATTCGCGCGGGGCTCGACGTCTTCCAGAACGAGCCGCCGGGTGGTAGCGCCGAGTTCGCCCCCGCGATCGTTCAGGTGCCGGGTGTGTACGGCACCCATCACGTGGGGGCATCGACCGACCAGGCCCAGGTGGCCATCGCGCATGAGGTCATCCGCATCGTGCAGGCCTTTAGGGACACCGGCGAAGTGCCGAACGTCGTCAACCGCCTCGCCAGGAGCTCGGCGTCGCACGTGCTCTCGATTCGTCACCGAAACCGGCCGGGGGTGCTCGCCCACGTATTTGCCGTGCTGGCCGGATCAGAGATCAACGTCGAGGAAGTGGAGAACATCATCTACCACGGCGCCCAGGCCACCCTCGCCCGGATTCACCTCGACGGCGAGCCCAACCACGGCGCGCTCGACCGCATCCGCACCGGCAACACCGACATCATCAGCGTGGAGTTGAGCGAGATATGAGCGACCGCATCTACAATTTCAGCGCCGGCCCCGCCGTTCTCCCCGAGCCCGTTCTGCGGAAGGCCCAGGAGGCCGTGTGGGACGTTGCCGGGAGTGGGATCGGGATCATGGAGCACAGCCACCGCGGCAAGGTGTTCGACCGGATCCTCGACGAAGCCGAGGGCGCGTGCCGCGAGCTCGCGGGCATCCCGGACACCTATCGCGTGCTGTTTCTGCAAGGCGGCGCCTCGCTCCAGTTCTCCATGGTGCCGATGAACATCCTGCCTGCCGACCGCACCGCCGACTACCTCCTCACCGGCGTCTGGGCGCAGAAGGCCGTCAAGGAGGTGAAGGTGCTGGGCGGGAAGGTGCACATCGCGGCGAGCAGCGAGTCCACCAACTTCGACCGGATTCCGAAGCCCGAGGAGATCGGCTATTCGCCCGAACCGGCCTACGTGCACGTCACCACCAACAACACCATCTTCGGCACCCAATGGCGCAGCGAGCCGGCGGTGCCGGCCGGCGTACCTCTGGTGGCCGACACGTCGAGCGACATGTACAGCCGTCCGATCGACGTGAGAAAGTACGGGCTCATCTATGCGGGAGCGCAGAAGAATCTCGGGCCGTCGGGGGTGACTCTGGTCATCGTCCGGGACGATCTGGTCGAGGCCGGCCCCACGACGCTGCCGACGATGCTGCAGTACCGGACGTTCGCCGCCGAGAAGTCACTGTTCAACACTCCGCCGACCTTCGGGATCTACATCATTGGTGAAGTGTTCAAGTGGATAAAGGCGCAGGGCGGGCTCGGTGCCACGGCGGAGCACAACGAGGCCAAGGCGCGACTGCTCTACGAGCATCTCGACGGCGGCGACTTCTTCCGCGGCACGGTGCAGACCAACAGCCGGTCGCTCATGAACGTCACGTTCCGGGCGCCGACCGAGGAGCTGGAGAGCAAGTTCATCGCCGAAGCCACCAAGCGCGGCCTCGACGGCCTCAAGGGGCATCGCTCGGTGGGTGGAATGCGGGCCAGTATCTACAACGCCTTTCCCCGTGAGGGCGTCGTCGCGCTGGTGACCTTCATGAAGGAGTTCGAGCGGGCCAACCGCACGGCGGCGGTGCGCTGACTACCCTGCGGCCAGGCCTCGGACGAGCTCATCGTTGGTGCGGGCGCGGCGCATGTCGGCGATGAGCTCGTTCATGGCCGCCACCGGAGGCATGCCGGCGATCCGGTGACGCAGGAGGCGTGACACCGCCAACGCCTCCTCGGACAGAAGGAGCTCCTCGCGCCGCGTGGCGCTCGCCACGAGGTCGATCGCCGGAAAGATCCGCCGCTCCGCCAGCTCGCGGCTCAGCACCAGCTCGCTGTTGCCGGTTCCCTTGAACTCCTCGAAGATCACCTGATCCATCTTGCTGCCCGTGTCCACCAGGGTGGTGGCGATGATGGTGAGCGACCCTCCCCCCTGCGCGGCATCGACCTTTCGCGCGCTGCCGAGGAAGCGCTTCGGCTTTTCCAGTGATTGGGCATCGAGGCCGCCGGAGAGCGTGCGGCCGGTGCCCTTCTCGACGGTGTTGTAGGCCCGTGCGAGCCGTGTGAGCGAGTCCACGATCAGGACCACATCCTCGCCGAGCTCGACCCGGCGCCGCGACCGCTCGAGGATCAGCTCGGCTACCCGCACATGCTGAGAAGCCGGATTGTCGAAGCTGGATGCGACGACCTCGCCGACGCCGGCCGCCTCCATCTCGAACACTTCCTCGGGCCTCTCATCCACGAGCAGGATGAACAGCGTGGCCTCTGGAAGGTTGGCGGTGACGCCCTCGGCGATCGACTGGAGGACCATCGTCTTTCCCGCCTTGGCCGGAGCCACGATCAGCGCCCGCTGCCCCTTGCCGAACGGAGCGACGATGTCGATGACGCGATTGGTGAGGTCGGGCTGGCCCCCGCGAATGAGACCCGACTCCAGACGGATCTGCTCGTTCGGATGGATGGCGCCAAGGCGGGCAAATTCGGGGCGGCCGCGGCTCTGTTCGGGTGGCCGGTTGTTGATGGCCGAAATGCGCTCGAGTGACGGGCCGCGTCCCTTGCCGCTGGAGCGGGCCTCGCCTTCGATGTCGTCGCCCGTGCGCAGCTCGTGCTGGCGAATGAGCCGCTCGCCGACGTGGATGTCGCCATCGGCGGGGAGATATCCCGTCTCCTTGCGCCGGAGGAACCCGCTACCTCTGCCGGCGAGGTCGAGAACGCCGAAGCTCACGCGGCGGCGGCCACGGAGCGCTTGATGCGATAGAGAATGGCGGTGAGGCCCTGCGTCCTGGTCATGCCGAGCGTCTCACTCAGACCCAACTGCTCGAGGAGGTCATCGGGCACGCGGGCAACCTCCTCGGGTGCCACACCGTCCAGGCTTCGCGCCAGGAGCGAAATGAATCCACGAACCGTGGGCGACTCGCGCGGAACATCCGCGTGGATGTGCACCCGGCCCCCGTCGACCTCGACCCACAGGAACACCGGAGTCTGGCATTCGTGTACCCGATGGTCGTCACTATCACGCTCCTTCTCGAGCCGCTCCGGCAGCGGCGGCAGCTTTCGGGAGTAGTCGAGCAGCGTTTCCAGCCGAGTGGTGCGGTCGGCGGACTTGAATCGGGGAATGAGACTGTCGAGCGAAGGCATGGGGGAATACTACGGTGAACAGTGAACGGGGAACAGGGAATGGGGAATACTCCGGGGAAAGGGGGAAAGGGGACGGAGAAAGGAGAAGGGAGAAGGGGGCAGGGCTCGTTCTCCATTCTCCCTTCTCCTTTCCCCACAGTTGATGTATAGATATACATATGACCGACCGTCGCCCGTGCGTCGAGATTAATGCGCTCCGACTCTGCCCGAGAAGCGGCGCGCCGGCACACGGATAGCAGCACGTCCGATTCGTGATACGACGCGGCTTCTCCACCGAGAGGCCGCTTTCTTTTTGGCTCCAGCACCGGACACGCCATGACGATCAGCCTGTACGACACCACGCTCCGCGACGGCACCCAGCGGGAAGGGCTCTCCCTCTCCGCCGAGGACAAGGTGAAGATCGCCCGCGCGCTCGATCATCTGGGCGTGAGCTACATCGAGGGTGGCTGGCCGGGCTCCAACCCGAAGGACGCCGATTTCTTCGCGCGGATGCGCGAGCGCCCCTTGAGCCGCGCGAAGATCGCGGCGTTCGGCACCACCCGGAGAGCCGGGGTTCGCTGCGAGGACGACGCCAATATCCGTGCGCTGGTCGCGGCGGAGACGGCGGTGGTGGCGATCGTCGGCAAGAGCTCGACGCTGCACGTGGACCGCGTGCTCGAGACCACGAGAGACGAGAACCTCCGCATGATCGGCGAGACCGTCGCCTATCTCAAGCGTCTCGGCAGGGAAGTCATCTACGACGCCGAGCACTTCTTCGACGGCTTCACGCTCGACGCCGGGTATGCCCTCGCCTCGCTCGATGCGGCCTCGGCGGCCGGCGCCGATTGCATCGTTCTCTGCGACACCAACGGCGGCGCCCTGCCCGACGCGGTGCACGACTGCGTATGCCTCGTCCGCGACCGGCTCCGCACACCCGTGGGTATCCACCCGCACAACGACGCCGGGGTCGCCGTGGCGAATGCGCTCGCGGCCGTGCGGGCCGGCTGCGTCCACGTGCAGGGCACCATCAACGGCTACGGTGAGCGGTGCGGTAATCTCGATCTCATCCCGCTCATCGCCACGCTGCAGCTCAAGGTCGGCATTGCGGTGCTGGAGCCCGAGGCGCTGGCGCGCCTCACCGAAGCCTCGCTCTTCGTGGCCGAGGTGGCCAACCAGCACCCCGATCCGCACGCGCCGTACGTCGGTCGCAGCGCCTTCGCGCACAAGGGCGGCATCCACGTGGCCGCCATCGCCAAGGTGCCGGAGAGCTACCAGCACATCGATCCCGCGGCCGTGGGAAACGAGATGCGCGTCGTCGTAAGCGAGGTTTCGGGGCGGCGCAACGTCCGGATGCGCGCCGAAGCGCTCGGCCTCGAGGCCGGCGGGAACGAGGCGGCCGTGCTCCAGCGAATCAAGGAGCTGGAGCACCAGGGCTTTCAGTTCGAGGCGGCCGAAGGATCGTTCGAGATGCTCCTGCGGCGCTCCGCGCCCGGTTACAGGGCGCCGTTTGTCCTCGAAGACTTTACCGTGATCGTCGAGCGCCGTGGCGGCGAAGGGAGCCGGTCGCAGGCCACGGTCAAGATGCGTGTGGGTGACGCGTGGATGCACACGGCCGCGGAGGGCGACGGGCCGGTCAACGCCCTCGACCGGGCCGTGCGGAAGGCGCTGCTTCCCCACTTTCCCGAGCTCGCCGAGGTGCACCTGGTCGATTACAAG
>JBBRGF010000105.1:0-11715 GCA_038240975.1 Gemmatimonadales bacterium | reverse complement strand
AGGGTGTCGCCCTTCGTCCCTCATCCTGTTTCTGTCTACTCTCGCCGAGTCCGCATCTTAAGGCCTTGTAAGCCGAAGTCCAACCGGCGGACGTGGGCGCCGGAATTCGCTTCGAGCGGACGGGTGAGCCTGTTTCCTATGCTCGAAACGAGAATGTCTGATCATCATTCCCTCTCCGAATGCCCGAGTGCGATGCTGCGGAGGTCGTCGAACTGGTGCAGACGGAACTCGGCTTCGAGCGTCACCCTTGAGTTCAAGAAACTCGGTGTTGTCACCATAAAAGATGGCGCTGCTCTTCCAGTTGAAGGCCTGGGCGTACGCGATGCGGGGTGGCTGGCTGAGGCGTGACACGACGACACAGGCGAGGCGCACAGATCCCGGTTGGCTCGTCAATGGACCTACGATGACGCCGGCGCCGTGACCAGTCCGCGAAGGCCCCGCGCTCCTACGATCGCGATGCCGATCACGAGGATCGGAAGCACTTGGACAGCCTGGAGCGCCAGGCCAGCCGCCAACGCGTTCGCCAACGGAAATCGAAACTCGCGCATGACCAGAATGAGCGACCCCTGCAGCACCCCGATGTTTCCGGGAGTGAGGCGCAGGATTCCCGCTACGTTCGAAACGACCAACGCGGCCAAAGATGCTGAGGAGCTGGCGGCTGTGTGGGTGGCCTGGATGGTCCAATGGTAGGTGACCCACTGCGCCAGCCAACTCACCGAAGTCAGGGCCACCGCGGCATTCACGCCATTCTGACCCGAAGCGCCGAGCATTCGGACGAAGGGCTCGTAGCGGCGCCCCTCGGCTGCCGAGCGCACACGGTCCCATGGAATGATGCGATAGCCGAGCCCCAGGGCGACTACCAACGCGATGAGTGCGAGACCGGCGGGGCGCGCCCAAGGCCAGGGCGGAAGAGCTACCAGGGCCACCCCGAGAAACGCGATGAGCCCCAGCGCCTCGATGACGCGGGTGGTTACCAGCGACGCGACCGCGGTGCCGAACGATATTCCGTCCTTGGCCGTGACGAGCTGTGCGCGGGCGGCCTCCCCGCTGACCGAGACGCTCAGCGAATTTACAGCGGCCCCCACAAACGTCGCGGCTTGGGCTGTGACATGTCGCGACGGTCCGAGGCGACGGAGCATGAGGTACCATGCGCTTCCCTTCGCCGCGACCGACACCACGTTGACCGCGGCGGCCGCTGTGAGCATGAGCCAATCGGCACTACGGAGCGCCCGAAATGTCGGGAGCCACGGAAACCTCAGGCCGAATCGAAGAGAAAGCGCAAGGCCGGCGACCACCAGCGCTGCCGTGATCCAGACCCGTCGGGTCACCCGACCGCCAGCCTGGCAAGCGACTCGAGCCGGTACCCGGCCTGGCGGATGTCGGCGATGATCCCGGGTAGCGCGTCGGCGGTTTGGCGCCTATCACCACATACTTTGTAGCCGTCACCGTCGTGGAGCAGTACGATCGCTCCCGGCCGCAGGCGCCCTCGCACCCGACGTCGGATTGTTTCGGCTCCTGGCCGCGCGGAATCCCAGACCCCGAACGTCCAGGCGAACGTCAGATATCCAAAAGGGGCAATCGCCCCAGCGACGAAGGGATTTCGGTACCCATGCGGCGCCCGGAAGGCGCGGGGTGTCACACCGGTCGAGTGCACGATCGCCCAGTGAGCCCGACGGATCTCCTCAGCAATACGTCGAGGACCGCGACGGTGCAGCTTGGTGTGAGAGTAGGTGTGATTGCCGATCACGTGGCCGGCGCGGCTCACCGCAGCCGCGCTTGCCGGGAAGCGCTCGACGTAGGTGCCCACCATGAAGAAGGTCGCGGGAACGCTTTCGACCTCCAGAATTTCAAGGATTCGCTCCGTTGTCCCAGGGTTGGGGCCGTCGTCGAATGTCAGATACGCGACCCGCTCGGGCGGGCCCTCGCCGATCACCCGCCCGAACAGCGGGCTGCTGGGGTCGTATGCACCCCACGCCCCGCAGGCGGCCAGTCCCGCCAGCGCCCCGGCCGCTACGAGCACCCGAGAACCTGGCGATATACCTGCAGAATCCTGTCCGTCACCCGCGGCCACGAGTAATCAGCCACCTTCGTAAGTCCGGCCCGACTCATCCGGTCGCGCTGGGCCCGGTCGCCGAGCAGGCGTACGATGGTGTCCGCCCATGCGGTCGGCGCGCCTGGTGGAACCAGGACGGCTTCTTCCCCTCCGTTCACCAGCTCCCGGAAGCCGGTAATGTCCGAGGCGGCAATCGGGGTTCCGCACGCCATGGCTTCGAGAAGTGTCACTCCAAACGATGCCTTGGTCGTGGGGCAGACGTAGAGGTCGGCGGAGGAGAAATGGGTCGGCCGGTCTCCATTCACTCTTCCGAGGAACGAAACCTGCCGTCCCAGCGAGGCGGCCATGCGCTCATAGAGGGGCCTCAGCGGTCCATCCCCTGCCACCCTCAGTCGCACGTCCGGATAGCGGGCGAGAACCAGAGGCATGGCGGCGAGGATCGTATCGAGGCCGTTCCGTGGGTCCAGGCGCCCGAGGAAGAGTAACTCGGGACCACGGCAGCTGGCGGTGGGAACGGGCGACGGCGTAAAAAAACTTGTGTCCACGCCGTTCGGGATAATCTGCCAGTCGGCAGCGAAATACCGTGCGTGGGCGTCCACGACGGGCTGACTGACGGCGATTGCGGCCGCGTGGCGGTCGAGACGTCGCTGAAGGGGCCCGCGAAACACCCGACAGAGTGCCGAGCGCCGGAACCACGAGTGAAAAGTCGCCACGACGGGAAGATCGATCTCTGCGGCGGCCGACGGCGCGGTCAAACCCAGGACGGGTGCGAGGCCTCCGTGAACGTGCACGATCTCGATCCGCTCCCGCTCGAGGAGCAATCGTATCTGCCGCCGCAAGCCGAACCCAGTCGTTATGCGGGCGAACGAGCCCGCGCTGTAGATAATGCGGCTGGTTCCGATGCGCCGCACCATCGGCTCGTCGCCAGCCGGATTTTCACGTTCCGATGCATCCCCGGGCGACCCCATGAGTGAAGTGATGATGATCGCGTGGTGGCCGAGAGCGATGAGCGATTTGGCGAGATTGTGAACGTGTTCGGTGACACCGCCGAGGTGGGGATAGTAGAACTCTGTAACCAGGGCGACGCGCATCTTGGTACAAGCTCGCCCGGACTCATGTCAGAGGGGTGACAAAGGAGGCTATACTGGTGAGACCGCCGATCGGTAGCCCCAGATGTCAGCCAGCCACCCGGAGCGCTCATGACCCTCGATCCGCTGCTCGCCGTCGCCGCCTTCGGCATCGGCATCGTCGTCGGCCTCACCGGCATGGGAGGCGGGGCGCTGATGACGCCCGTGCTGGTGCTCTTCTTCAACGTGCCGCCCCTCACCGCCGTGTCGTCCGATCTGGTGGCGAGCGCGGTCATGAAGCCCGTGGGCTCGTTCGTCCACCTGCGGCGCGGCACGGTGCACCTCGGACTCGTGAAGTGGCTCTGCATCGGCTCGATTCCCGGGGCCTTCAGCGGCGTGCTGATCGCCCGGGCGCTCGGCCGAGGTCAAGAGGTTCAGGACGTCATCAGGCTGGCACTGGGCGTAGCCCTGCTGCTGGCGGCGGCCGGGC
The DNA here is from genome assembly GCA_038240975.1 of Gemmatimonadales bacterium. Classification (GTDB taxonomy): domain Bacteria; phylum Gemmatimonadota; class Gemmatimonadetes; order Gemmatimonadales; family GWC2-71-9; genus CAVVWJ01. The sequence goes on along the minus strand of JBBRGF010000105.1, from coordinate 8,105 downwards.
TCACCGTTCGAGCATACATCCGGCTGGCCGAACGGGCACGCGAGCGGGATGGACGCGCGGCTCCCCTGCCCCAGGGTCGTCCGTCGGTCGACGTCAAGCCGATTCCGACGATAGTGCTGGGGCTGATCGGCGGCATCGTCGTGGGCATGACGTCGGTTGGGTCGGGGTCGCTGATCATCATCGCGCTGATGGCGATGTATCCGAGGCTCAAGGCGAGCGAGCTCGTCGGCACCGATCTGGTTCAGGCGGTGCCGCTCGTCGCCTCCGCGGCACTGGGGCACATCCTCTTCGGCGATTTCCATATGGATCTGACGGCTTCACTGCTGCTGGGATGTATCCCCGGCGTCTGGTTGGGCGCGCATCTGTCCGCGCGGGCCCCGGGCGGCCTGGTGCGGCGGGCACTGGCATTCGTGCTGCTGGCGTCGGCACTCAAGCTGCTCAACGTCTCCAATAAGGATACCGGCTGGATACTCCTGCTGGTGGTGGTGATCGCTCCGGTGCTGTGGATGCTGGTCCGCCGCCGCCACGGGTTCCCTCCCTTCGTCTTGAAGCGAAAGCAGACCGCCTCCGAATAGCTCCCGCTTCTACCTGGGGCGGTCTACCATGTCGCTGGGCTCGACACTCACATCGCGACGGCGACGGCGACCGGCGACGCGCGGTTGCTGGTCGTTCCGTCCCCTAGTTGGCCCCGGAAATTCCAGCCCCAGCAGTACGCCCGGGTGCCCGTCGTTATGCCGCAGGGGTGGCGGCTGTCGGAACTCGAGTTTACCCCGTTGAACCGGAGCCCGCCCGCGATCGCCACCGGCCTCACACGCCGGACGGCGACGCTGCCATCGCCGAGCCGGCCATCGGCATTTGACCTCCAACAGTAGGCGACGCCTCCGGTCGTCACGCCGCAGCTGTGCTCTGCGCCCACGCTCACATGGCGAAAACGGAGCCCGCCCACGACCGCGACCGGGGTCGAACGGTCGGTGATCGTGCCGTCGCCGATCTGGCCTTCGAAGTTGTACCCCAGCAGTAGGCGACGTCATCCCTGGTCACGCCGCAGCTATGCGCGGCGCCAACGCTCACCTGACGAACGACAGCGCCGTGGCCGCCACTTCAGTGGCCAATGCCGGTGCGGACTCCGGAGCGGTGGGCGATTGAGTGTCTTCTCGACACGCCAAGGACCCCAGCAGTAAGGACGCGACGAACAACGCACGTGAACGAATAGAACGACCTCGAAGATATGAACCGGCGAAACTGCGGTGAAGCCACTCGGATGGCCGTGGCGCTGCGAGACACCGGCCAGGTTAGCGAGCCCTCGTCAAGCCGATGTCAAGGCGGCCCATTCAGGAGAGGCTATCGAGGTGTAGGGGTGAGGCGACCTGGGGAACGGCACCGATTCCTACTGCTTGTTCAGCGTGAACGTCTCGTTGCGGAACCCCCCGCCGCCCACCGTCCCCGTCATGCTCGTCTCCGAGACGAGCGCTACGAGACTGACCGGCGCGAAGTCGGCGGTTGCCAGAGCAATGGACAGGCGCGGGGAATCATAGACGCCGTTGACGGTCAGCGGAAACGTGCCGGTCGTGCTGACGAGGGTGCCGGTACCGGTCACGACACCGCTGGCTTCGGTGAGCTGGAGCTCCAGGCTTACTTCCTGCGCCCCGCTGTCGGCGGGGAACGTGCCCGACCAGGTGCCCTGGACGTCGACCGGATCGGGCGGGACGATGCCCCCGCCACCATCCCCACCACAGCCCAGAACCAGAAGAGCAACCGCGACCGACAGCAATCGTTCGAACATGGGGTCCTGACTCGGTTAGATACAGGATCCTAGTCGAATGGTAGGGTCGACCGCTACTTCCGCCGCGCTCCGCCACCTTCCTTGAATCGGAGTCTCGCGGGCGCGAATGGCGAGCAGGGCATGCCGGACCTCGGTGCGGTCGAGCAGCCCGGCGACGCGAGGATCGAAGCGCTTTCCGGCATACTGCCGGATATAGGCAAGCACCTGCTCGGCGGGCCACGCCTTCCGGTAGACCCGGTCCGACGTGAGCGCATCGAAGACGTCGGCGACCATCACCAGCCGCCCCGGCATCGGAATCGCTTCGCCGCGCAGCCCATTCGGATACCCTTCTCCATCCCAATGCTCGTGATGGTTGAGCGCGATCTCCTCGGCGAGCTGGACGACGCTCGACCGCCCCCCCGAGAGAATGCGCGCGCCGATCGTCGTGTGCTTGCGCATGATTTCCCACTCATCGCTCGTGAGCGCCTCGGGATTCCGCAGCACCGCGTCCGGTATCCCGATCTTGCCCACGTCATGAAGGGGAGCGGCACGGCGGATGAGAAAAACGTCGTCGTCGCTCATGCCGAGCGCGTTGGCGAGCAGCGCCGCGGTCTCCCCGACCCGCTCGGTATGGCGTCCGGTTTCGTCGTCCCGGAACTCGGCCGCGATCGCAAGGCGCTCGAGTGTGTCGAGGTACGCCCCCTCCAGCTCGGTCGTGCGCTCCAGCACCCGGCGCTCGAGGAGCTGGTTCTGCGACATGATCTCCCGGTGCAGCCGCCTCGTTTCCAGCAGGTTCCGAATCCTCAGCAGAAGCTCGTCGGCCTCGAAGGGCTTGGTGACGAAGTCCCGGGCGCCCGCGGAGAGCGCCTTGCGCCGCGCCTCGCGCGAGGTGTCGCCGGTGACGACGAGAACCGGGAGATAGATTTGCGGGCCGATCACGCCCCGGAGCTCCTCGAGCAGCGCCAGCCCGTCACGCTTGGGCATGTGCAGATCAAGCACCACGAGATCGGGCTTCTGCCGGCGACAGAGCGTGAGAAATTCCGTCGCATCGGTAGTGGCCACCACGTTGGTGTACCCCGCGGCGCGAAGCACCCGGGTGAGGGTGATGATGTTCTGTTCCTCATCGTCCACCACGAGGATATTCGCGCCGGCGAATAGGGTCTCATCCATGCAAGACGCTCCTGATGTTGTTCAGCAGTCCCTCGACCGTGAACGGCTTGACGATCAGCGGTCCGAGAGATTCGCGATTGCCCAGCCGGGTGATCGCTTCCTCCGAATACCCCGACATGAGAAGCACCGGCACGGTCGGGCGAAGCCCCTTCAGCTCGTCGCGTAGCTCGAGACCGCTCATCTCCGGCATGACGATGTCCGAGATCACGAGATCCACGCTCTGGTCGGTCTCCGCGAGCATCGCGAGCGCGTCCCGGCCGTTGCTCGAGGCCAGGACTCCGTACCCCCGGCGCTCAAGCAGCCGGCAGACGGCGCTGCGCACCGAGGCATCGTCCTCGACGACGAGGATCGTGGCTGATCCGGCTTCGTCGGGCGCCGCCTCGCCACGGGCGGGAGCCACCTCCTCCACCTGCCGGGCCGCGGAAACGTCGCCGCGCGGCAGGGACACATTGAACGTCGACCCGTGGCCCACCTCGCTCGATGCCCAGACGTGGCCGCCGCTCTGCTTGACGATTCCGTACACCGTGGCGAGGCCGAGACCGGTTCCCTGGCCCACGGGTTTGGTCGTGAAGAACGGCTCGAAGATCCGGGCCATCGTATCGGGATCCATGCCGCACCCCGTGTCCGTCACGCGAAGGAGGACATGAGATCCGGGAGCCGCGTTGCTCGTCTCGATCAGCAGGGTGCCTCGTCGGGCATCGCGTCGCGGGCATTCACGACGAGATTGATGACGACCTGGTCGAGCTGGCTCCGGTCGGCCGTAACGGGGTGCAGGTTTTCGGCGAGCCGCGTGACGACCGTGATGTTCTCCTCCACCAGCCGCCGGGCGAGCGGCTCGAGCTCGGTGATGACGCGGTTGAGATCGACGACGCGAGGCTCCAGTACCTGCTGCCGGCTGAAGGCCAGCAGCTGATGCGTCAGGCTCGCCGCGCGTGAGGCGGCCTTCTCGATCTCCTCGACGTCGCAGCGCCGCGGATCGTCGCCACCGATCTCGGACAGCAGCAGCTCCGAGGCAGTGCTGATGACGGTGAGAAGGTTGTTGAAGTCGTGGGCGATGCCGCCGGCGAGCTGGCCCACGGCCTCCATCTTCTGCGCCTGGCGAAGCTGCGCTTCGAGCACCTTCCGCTGCCGCATGTCTTCATACACGACCGCGACACCGTTGATGGTCCCCTTCGCATCGTGCAGCACCGCGGTCGAAATCGTGACGTCGATCCGCTCGCCGTCCTTCCGCATACGGCAGGTCTCGACGTTCATGGCGGGTTTGCCCGCCAGTACGGTGTCGCGCAGCTCCCGGTGCTCCCGCTCCAGCTCGGGCGGAACGATCGGCAACTGGCGGCCGATCACCTCGTTCGCGGCCCAGCCGAAGAGCTCCTCCGCCGCCCGATTCCAGGTGCGAACGTGACCCTCGGCGGTGAGGCCGCAGATGGCGAGGGGAGAGGCCTCGAAGAGGGCGCGCAGCTCGTCGTTGGCCCTGCGCAGCTCACCCTCCGCGTGCCTCTGCGCGGTGATGTCGGTCGAGAGACCGAGCACCCGGCTGCACGAGCCGTCCCGTTCGACGAGTGGCGTCTTGATGGTGTGAAACCACCGCGCCGCTCCGGCGGGACCGCCGGTCACCGGCTCCTCCGGAATCACCTTCACCCGCCGACTCACCATCACCTCACGGTCGGCCTCGAGATACGCGCGGACCTCGTCCTCGTTGGGATTGAAGTCCGCGTCGGTCTTCCCGACCAGCGTGTCGACCGTCGTGCCGTAGACATCGGCCACCGCCTTGTTCGCGAGGGTGAAGCGGCCGCTCCAGTCCTTGACGAAAACAAGGTGCGGATTGGTGTCGATCACCTGATTGAGGAACCTGGTCTGATCGAGCAGGACGTCGTTGGTGCGCGCCAGCTCGCCGGTGCGCTCGACGACCCGGCTCTCCAGAGCGTCGTTCAACTCCTGCAGCATTCTCTCGGCCCGCCTGCGTCCGAGGTCGGTTCGATCGAGCGAGACGGCGCTCCACCAGATGAGGATGCCCATGACCAGCATGGTGCCGGTCGCCAACAGCGCCACCCCGCCGCCGGCGTCGTAGAGGCCGATCTCTTCGCTTTTGAACCGAAGCCAGCCGAGCACGATGGGAAGAGCGATCACCGCGGGGAGGAGACGTCGGGCCAGCACGCTGCCGGGGCCGGTGCCGCTCAGCAGCGAGGTGACTCCGGACGCCGGGCGCGCGAACGCCACGCCCAGCGAGAGAACGAGGAGGCAGATCGCCGTGTTCAGCGCCATCGGCGTGAAGCGGCCGACGCCGTAGAGGAGGCGCGAGTCGTATACGTATCCGAAAGTCACGACGAGGGCCAGCACCGCCGCGAATGCCGCGAGCCCGATCGAAGGCCGCCTGGCGTGAGCGGTACGGTAGTCGATCAGCGCCAGCGCGAGCCCGATCAGGACGAAGCTGACGCCCGAGTTGGGCGCCATGCGGAAGTCCCACGGCGGGTGCAGGCGACTCAGCGAGATGATGGCGGCGAGGATCACGGAGGCCGCGAAGCCGCGCGACAGAAGCCGGAGGCGGGGCGTGACTTCGTCCGCGGAGAGGATCACCAGCGATAGCCCGGCGAGGATCAGGCAGATGGCCGACAGGGGATTCATCGAAACGCAGCCGGCGACCACGGCGACTACGCCTCCGGCCCCGCGGCCGAGGTAGCGGCCGAGCCTTCGGCGGCGGACCCCTTCTTCCGAACGCACCAACCCGTCGAGACCCTGTGGAAGGGATCCCACTGTCATCGATTCGCCTCTGGGGAAACGCAGCCCCCGACGAATCAGCACATTCCAGGCCCGGCCCATACCATTGCGCGGCTACGAGTTGCGATGGTCGGCGGATTACCCGCACTCCTATCTGCGACGAGGAGTGCAAACCGCCGCGTCGGTACCGTGCTACCGGGTCCCGCTCCGGATGCGCTCGTAGAGCTGGATATGCCGCTCGGCCATCACGGCTTGGGTAAAGCGCTCGGTCACCCGTTTCCGTCCGGCCTCGCCCATCGTGCGGCGGCGGCTCGCGTCCCGGCTCAGCGTCTCCAGCGCCTGCGCGAGGGCGGGCACATCCCTGAGCGGTACCTCGAGCCCGGTCACGCCCGGCACGTTCACTTCGCGAACCGCGCTCGGCAGGGCCGTGGTGATGACGGGACGCCCCGCGGCCATGGCCTCGAGCACCACGAGCCCGAACATCTCCTCGACGGTCACCGATGGGAGCACCAGGAAATCGGCGTCGGCCATGCGCCGTGGGAGATCCTCGTCGGGGTACTCTCCGTACCAGCGCACCCGGTCGCTGATGGCCAATGCCTGCGCCAGGGTCTTGAGGCGGGGGCCTTCGGGGCCCGACCCGACGACGTCCAGCCGCAAATCGGGTACGCGCTCGAGGGCGCGCAGCAGGATGTCGATGCCCTTGTACGCCACCAGGCGCCCGATGAAGATGGCGCGCGGCGTGCCGCCCGGCGGTGGCGGCGGAACCATCTCCCACCGGCTTTGATCGATGCCGAACGGAATGACCTCGACCTTGCTCTCGTGGCCGACCAGCTCGTCGGACAGGGCCAGGTGCGCGCGACTCGGAACCACCACGGCGGCGGCGCGACGGAGCACGAGGCTGGTGATGGGCCGGTACATCGTGCGGCGTGAGTCGGCATGCTGGGTGACCACCACCGGCGTGCGGCGGGCGCGGAGCAGACACGCGATGTCGGCCAGCGGATGGGGATGATGGACGTGGATGATATCGGCGCGCCGCCACGCCGCCGCGATGTACCCCGGCGCGATTTCCTGCGTGCCCAGCGCGGCGAAGGAGAAAGCCCTAGTCACGGCGGAACGCTGGCGCCCGGCGGCGGCTCCGCGGCCCCGGCCCACGACCGCAACGACCTCCACCTGGTGCCCCAGCGTCCCCGCGCCCTCCGCGAGACTCTGGACCACGCGTTCCATGCCGCCCGACTGCGGCCAGTAGTATTTCGCGAGGTGGAGGATGCGCATGTGTGTCTTGCCAACTTCACCACGACCCTCGATCGATGTCAACGGGCGCGGCGCCCCTTGGAGCCTGCCTCGGGCACAGCGAGATTGTTGGCGTGCGAGCCCTCGTCGTCTCCCGCGTCTATGCCGACCCTGCCGCCCGCGGCAAGCTCAAGGCCCTTGCCGGCCTGGGCGTGACCGTCGCCGCGGCCGTTCCCGACCGCTGGATGCCCGCCGGACTCTCGCACGAGCAGCAGACCTCCTGGGGCGACGATGGGGGTGTCCGTACGGTGCCCATTCGCATTCGCGGCAGCTCTTCTCCCTCGTCCGACCCCGCGTGGCACGTGGGGTCGTTGCGGCGGCTGCTCTCAGACTTCCGCCCCGACATCGTGCAGATCGAGGAGGAGCCGTGGTCACGCGGAGCGGCCGCGCTCGCGCGCGCCGCGAGGCGTCTCCACCTGCCGTACGTGATCCTCGCCCGGCAGAGTCTCCCTATCGCCACCGGCGTTCTGCCTAAGCTCCGCCGCCACCGCACGCTTTCCGGCGCCGTGGGAATCGTCGGCGTGAACGAGTCGGCCATGCGCCTCGGAGTGCGCGACCACCCCGCCCTGCCTCATCGCACCGCCCCTCAGGTGGGCGTCTCGCTGCCCCTCAACACCCAGCGTTCGACTCACGTCGGACTCTCGATCGGATTCATAGGCAGGCTGATCCCGGAGAAGGGGCTCGACCTCCTGTTCCGTGCCTGTGTGAAGCTGGTGGGCAGATGGAACATCACGGTGGTGGGCACCGGGCCGGCCCAAGAGGAGCTGGAGGGCCTGGCCGGACGGCTCGGGATCGCGGGCAGAGTAACCTGGCTCGGAGCCCTGCCCCGCAGCGGCGTCGACGAGGTCTGGGCTCGGCTCGACTGCGTCGTCTTGCCTTCGCGGACGACGCCTCGATGGATCGAGATCACCCCGCGCGCGGCCCTCGACGCGATGGCGCACGGTGTGGCGGTGGTCGGCAGCGCCGCGGGCGCTCTGCCCGAGACCATCGCCGATGCCGGTGTGATCGTCGCCGAGGAAGACGTCGCCGGGTTGGCCGCCGTACTTCAGCGGCTGCACGACAGTCCTGGCGAGAGCGCCCGCCTGGGTGCGGCAGGACGGCGGCGAATCATGGACGAGTACACCGACGCCGCGGTGGCCGATAAGACACTGAAATTCTGGCGCGAGGT
>JBBRGF010000104.1:0-11727 GCA_038240975.1 Gemmatimonadales bacterium | reverse complement strand
AGAGGAGTCGTGACGGTGCTTCGCGACCGAACGGGGATGACGGTCGTCAACCGCCTTCCAGTGGAGACCTATCTTCAGGGCGTCGTATCCGCGGAGATGGGCCGGCGGAGTCTCCCGGAGCAGGAAGCGTTGCGAGCGCAGGCGGTGGTGTCGAGGACGTTTGCGCTGCGGAATATGCGGCGCTGGGACGCCGATGGATTCGACGCCTACTCCAGCGTGGCCGACCAGGTGTACGGCGGGCTGGCCTCGGAAACCCCGGAAGGCCTCGAGGCCGTCGCCGCCACCCGCGGACGGATTCTCGCTTGGGGCGGGCGGCCGATCGACGCATTCTTCTATTCGACCTGCGGCGGACGGACCGCCGAGGGTACCGAGGTCTTCCGGGCGGCAAATCGACCCTATCTCAGATCGGTCGCCGATGTCGCCCCGGACGGCACGGCCTACTGCAGCGTCTCTCCGCGCTTCCGCTGGCGCGAGGAATGGTCGGGTGACGCGTTGCGCGAGACGCTCCGTCGCACGCTGCCTGCCGCGGCCGGTACTCCTGCCGGCGCGGTGCGCGAGATCCGCGACGTCCGGGTGACCGCCACGACTCCCTCGGGCCGCGTGGCGGAGCTCACCGTGACGCTCGACCGGTCGAGTGTCGCCGTTCGCGGCCCGCTCGTGCGGCAAGTGCTGCGGCCCGTCTCGGGCGGCCTGCTTCGCAGCAGCACCTTCACGCTCGAGGCGACGGGCTCGGGCCGCGAGGTGACGAGGCTGGTCGCGAAGGGTGCCGGCGCGGGACACGGCGTGGGTTTCTGCCAGTGGGGAGCCGTGGGTCGCTCCCGCGCCGGCCAGGACTACCGGCAGATCGTCGCGGCCTACTTTCCCGGGACCGTGCTCGAGCGTCTCTACTGAGGAGGATGGGGCGATGACCGTTAGCCGAGCCAACAGCGAGCGACTCCGCGTCGGCATCATCGGTGGGGGCGCCATCACCCAGGTCGCGCATCTGCCGGTGCTCAAAAAACTGAAGACGATCGACGTCGAGGCCATCTGTGACACCGATCTCCCCAAGGCCCGCGCCCTCGCCGACAGATTCGGCGTCAAGGACGCGCTCGACGATATCGAAGACCTCCTCCGGTTCGAGACGCTCGACGCCGTCGTCATTTGCTCCCCCAATCATCTGCACGAGTCTCACATCCTCGCCGCCATCTCGGCCAACGTCCACGTGCTCGTCGAGAAGCCGCTGGCCATGAACGCCGCCGCCGCCCAGCGGATCATTCGGGCCGCGGAGAAGCGTGACCGGGTGGTGATGGTCGGGATGAACCACCGGTACCGCCCCGACGTGCAGATCGTCCGCAGCTTCGTGCAGAGCGGAGAGCTGGGCCGGATCGAGAGCGTCCGCGGAAGCTGGCATGTCTTCCGTCCCGGCCGTACACAACTCGGGTGGCGCCAGCGGCGCGATCAGTCGGGTGGCGGAGCCATTCTCGATCTCGGCCTCTCGATCCTCGACCTCGAGATGTGGCTGGCCGGCAACCCCAAGCCGGTGCGGGTGAGCGCGAGCGTGGAGAGTGACGGAAGGGAGCGGTCGGTCGAGCAGTCGGGCAGCGCCTTCGTGGTCTGCGAGGGCGGCATTTCGCTTTTCGTGGATGTCACCTGGCGCCACCACGGGGCGGGGGAGCGCTTCGGCGTGGGGCTTCGGGGCGACAAGGGCACCGCCGCGATCAACCCGCTCACGGTGTGGAAAGAGCTGCACGGCGTTCCCACCGATGTGTCGCCGACGGGGTCGGGAAGCAGGGAAAACCCGTTCACCGCCTCGTACCGGGCCGAGTGGGCGCATTTCGCGGCCGCCATTACCGGCGAGGCCAAGGTACCGGACCTGCAGGAACATCTGGTGCTGCACAAGGTGGTCGACGCGATATACCGTTCGGCGGTGGACGGCCGCGACGTGACGCTGTGAGGCTCGTGGTCGGCCCACTCCTCGTTGCGCTCCTGCCGCTCGTTGCCGGCCCCCTCGTCGCGGCTGCGCCCGAGCCCGGGTCGGAGCTTACAGTCTCGGTCATGACGTTCGGGCCGGGCCGCGAAGTGTGGGAGCGATTCGGTCACAACGCGATCTGGATCCACGATCCGGTCCACGGGACCGATCAGGCGTACAACTACGGCCTCTTCGACTTCCACCAGGAGAACTTCATCCTCCGGTTCGTTCGCGGCCAGATGTGGTACTGGATGGCGGGCTATCCGGAGCAGGCTTACATCCGACAGTACGAGCGCGACAATCGCTCGGTATGGATCCAGGAGCTCGACATTCCGCCGAAGGCGAGGCTCGAGCTCCAGCGGTTCCTCCAATGGAACGAGCTGCCGGAGCACCGATTTTATCACTACGACTATTACCGCGATAACTGCTCCACCCGCGTGCGCGACGCCATCGACCGCGTCCTCGGTGGAACCATTCGCCGGCAGACGGCGCCGTTGCCCGCCGGCACGACCTATCGCTCACACACCCAGCGGCTCACCTCGAACGATCCGTTCATCTATACCGGACTTCTTGTGGCGCTCGGACAGGGCGTGGACCGCCCTCTGTCCGCGTGGGAGGAGATGTTTCTTCCTCTGTCACTGCGGGAACATCTGCGAAAGGTGTCGCTCGCGGGGCCGAACGGGACGACGATTCCACTCGTGAAATCCGAGCGGACGATCTTCGAGTCGACGGCACCCGCGCCTCCCGACTCGCCGCCCAACTGGCTGCTCGGCTATCTCGCCATCGGGTTGGGCCTGGGTGCCTCGGCGATCGCGCTGGCCCGCGCGGCGCCAGGAAACCGTCTGGTCAGGGCCGCTTTCCTATCGCTCGTGGGGGGCTGGGCTCTGATCGCCGGCGTTGCGGGGATAATACTGGTGGGGCTATGGGTGGGTACCGACCACGTGATGGCGGCGTCGAATGAAAATCTGCTGCAGCTCAGCCCTCTCTCGCTCGCGCTCATACCTTTACTCGCCGGCGCCAGGAAGAACACGACGAGGGTGGCGGCGGCAAAGGTAGCGGCGTGGATCGCCGCGGTGGCCGTGCTTGGCCTCGCTCTGAAACTGCTTCCGTCATTTCACCAGGTAAACGGGCCGGTGATCGCTCTCGCGGTGCCGGCCCATCTCGGTATTGCCGCCGCGCTCAAGTCGCGGCGCTAGGAGCCCCGCACTCTCTGCAGTCCGTCCCGCGCCTGCGTGTAACCGGGATACGCGGTGAGCGCCCGCCGGAACGACTCCGTTGCCTGCGCCTTGTCGCCCCTGCTCTCGAAGAGAAGACCGCGGCTGTACTGATTGATCGCGTCGGTGGGGACCGCCGACGCCCGCGCCGCCGCGTCGCCGGGCAGCGGCGGCAAGCCGGCCGCGGCGACGAGCTTCTGCGCCACCGTCTGAATGATCGCCGCAAGCTGGCCACGGTCCTGCAGCTTGGGGTCGTCGTTGGACACGACCTTGACGATCTGGCCGTTGTCGGCGTCGACCAGTCGAGCGCTGATGCGGAACTTCCCGTAGAAATCCGCGAAGCTTCCCGTGACGGCATAGCGGGCGGAAGCGGCCTTTGCCACCTGCGCCGCCGTGGCCGCGTCCACACGCTGGGAGGGCTTGAGTCCCTGCGACTTGAGGGCCTGCCTCACTCGATCGGCGTCGGCCACCCGCAACCCCGGGTGAGTGGCGAGCACCTCGGCCAGCGTGGCCGGGATGCCCAGCTCGAGCGCCTGGAAGATCTCCTTGTCCTGCCCGTAGGAGCCGGAGTTCTCGAACGGCAGCACCGCGACCGCGGAGCGGGCATCCTGGCCGTGCAGCGGCGAGGCCGCCAGCAGGCCCGCCAGAGCACATGCCCTCAGCCACGACCGTCCCATAGCGCCTCCTGTCAGAGGGAAAACGACGCGCCTTCAGCGGCCGCGTCTACCTCGAGACCTGGTGCCGCCTTTCCGGCGTACTCACGGGTCGCGTCGAGCATGGCGTCGATCGCGTCGTCCGCATGTTCCGGCTCATGATGAAATAGAATCAACTTCCTGCATCCAGCCTCGCACGCCACATCGACCGCCTGCCGCGGTGTCGAATGGCCCCACCCGGCGCGGGCCTCGATGATCTGGTCCGAGTACATCGCATCGTGGATCAGCGTGTCGGTGTGCGCGAGAAACTTCACCAGCCTCGCCCGCCATTCCGGGGCTACGGGGTAGGTGCCGCCCGCTCCCAGCTCGTTGTCCGTCAGATAAGCAAGTTCCCGGCCAGAAGGGCTGGGGGAGATGGTAAAGCCGAGGGTGGTCCCCGGGTGGCGCAGGCGGAACGATTTCACATCAAAGCCGCGAAGATCGAGCTTGCCTTCGGCTATCCCATTGACCTCGATGTGCGCGGCGAATGCCTCCAGCGGAATCGGAAAGACCATCGGGTCCATCTGCCGCCGGAGTATCTGGTCGAGTGAGATGCCGTCCTGCGCCGCGCCGTGCACGCAGAAAGAGTTGCCATGGGCGCTGAGCGGCTTGAAGAACGGCAGGCCCTGGATGTGATCCCAGTGAGTATGCGTGATCAGGATGTCGGCGGAGATGGGAGACTTTCGCCTCGCCATCATCTCGTGGCCCAGCACCCGCAGCCCGGTTCCTGCGTCGAGGATGAGCATCTGGCCGTCGGCGCCGGCGATGCTGACGCAGGCGGTGTTGCCGCCGTACCGCGTCGTGCGGGGTCCAGGCGTGGGGATCGATCCGCGGGTTCCCCAGAACCACACGGTCGAAGGCGCATCCCAGCTCACATGGGCTCCGCGGCCCCGTTCACGCGCGACGCGCGGCGAGCATCAGCGAGTGACGGTCGGTGAGCGTGATGTCCTTCCGCGTTACGGAAATGATCCCGCGGTCGACCAGGTTACGCATCGTACGCGACACGGTCTCGCGGCTCGAGCCGATCATCTGCGCGATGGTATGGTGGGTGAGCTTGTGTGTGATGCGGTCGCCGCCTTCGTCTTCGGCCATGCGGAGCAGCAGATTGGCGACCCGGCCGTTGACGTCGAGCAGTACCAGGCTGGCGATCTTCTCATCGGCGCGCCTCAGGCGGCGCGAGATCTCGCGCAGGAGCGAGATGGCGACTTCAGGGCTGGAGCGGAGACGATGATGAAAGTCGTCGCGCCGGAGGACGAGGAGACTCGAGTCTTCCATCGCGATGACGTGGGCCGAGCGGGGCTCCTCATCGATGACCGCCATCTCGCCGAAGAAGCTGCCCTCGCCGAGCACGGAGAGAATGACCTCTCTTCCGTCCTCCGCGATCAGGACCACTTTCACCTGGCCCGCGGCCACCAGGTAGAGCGCGTCGCCCGCGTCGTCCTCGAACACGATGACGCTGCCCTTGGGGTAGCCGCGCTCCCGGGTCAGATCGGCGAACGCTGCAAGGTCGGCCTCACCGAGACCCGCGAACAGCGGAACCCGGCGGAGCACTTCGATTGGCGATAGGGGCACGCGGCCCTCTCCGGTGGCGGAAGTAGTTGGGAGTAGCATACTTGCGACCTGTGCCAGTGTCAATCTTGTCTGGCCGGGGCTCCTTGCATCGGCACCCGAAAGCCGATTATAATTGATGGCTACGCACCAACCAGGAGCTTACGTGAAACCCGATCTGCATCCGCCTTACCGCAAGCTCACCGTGGTGTGCGCCTGTGGAAATCAGTTTGATACACGCTCGACCTCCGCATCGATCCACGTGGAAGTGTGCGCGCAATGCCATCCGTACTTCACCGGCAAGCAGCGCCTCATGGACACCGCCGGGCGCGTCGATCGATTCCGCCGCAGGTACCAGACCGAGTCGGCGGCCGCAGCGCCCAAGGCGTAAGCCGTGGAGGCCCGGCTCCGCCAGCGGCTCCGCCAAGCGCTGGCGCGGGCGGACGAGGTGGGCCGAGCCCTCGCCGACCCCGAAGTCGCCCGCGACCCCGCGCAGCTCCAATCGCTCGGCCGCGAGCACACGCGGCTGGCTCCCATCATTCGCCTTTCCGAGCGGCTCACCCGTCTCGAAGACGAGCTGGAGCAGGTAAGAGAATTGAGCGACGAGGCCGATCTCGAGCTCGCCGCACTCGCCAAGGCCGATATCACGCGCCTGTCTCCCGAAATCGAGCAGCTCACCAGCCAGCTTCACCCGCTGCTCGTTCCCCGCGACCCCCACGACGACCGCGACGCCATCATCGAAATCCGCGCCGGCACCGGTGGAGACGAAGCGGCACTCTTCGCGGCCGACCTCTACCGGATGTACCAGCGCTTCTCCGAGCGTCACGGACTTCGTTGGGATCCGATTTCGCTGAGCGACGGAACGCTCGGCGGCATCAAGGAGGCCATCGTCGCGGTACGCGGCTCGGAGGCCTTTGGTCTGCTGCGCCGCGAGTCGGGCGTGCACCGGGTGCAGCGCGTCCCCGCCACGGAAACCCAGGGTCGCATTCACACCTCCGCGGCCACCGTAGCGGTGCTGCCCGAGGCCGAAGACGTGGACGTGAAGATCGAGCCCCAGGACCTCAAGATCGACGTCTTCCGGTCGTCGGGGCCCGGCGGGCAGAGTGTGAACACCACCGACAGCGCCGTGCGGATCACTCACCTGCCCACGGGGCTCGTCGTGAGCCAGCAGGACCAGAAATCCCAGTTGCAGAACAAGATCAAGGCGCTCGAAGTGCTGCGCGCACGCCTGCTCGACCGAATGATCGCCGAGCAGGAGGCGGCGCGCGCCCGCGACCGCCGGTCGATGGTGGGCACGGGCGACCGGTCCGCCAAGATCCGGACCTACAATTATCCCCAGAGCCGCGTCACCGACCACCGGATCAATCTCTCCGTGCACAACCTGAGCAACGTGCTCGACGGGCATCTCGACGACGTCGTGACAGCCCTCCGGATGGCGAGCCAGGAGGAGCAGGATGGTGTCTGATCTGGCGGTGACTCACCGGACTCTCGTCGACGAGGGGGCGGCGGCGCTTCTCGCGGCGGGAATCGCCACGCCGCGTCGCGAGGCCCTCAGGATCTGGTCCGACGTCTCCGGCCGCGACGCCGCGACGGCACTGCTCGGTGAGGCGCCGGCGGGCGCGGACACCATCGGAGTTTTCCGGGCGGCCGTCCGCCGCCGCTCCGAGGGTGAGCCCGCAGCCTACGTGACCGGGCACACCGGGTTCCGCCACCTCGAGCTCGCGTGCGATCGGCGGGCGCTGATCCCGCGACCAGAAACCGAAGGCCTGGTCGATCTTCTCCTGGGCGTCGTCCGTACCGGCCGTGTCGCGGACGTGGGCACCGGCGGCGGATGCGTCGCCCTCAGTCTGGCTCAGGAAGGGGCGTTCACCGAAGTCGTGGGCACCGACATCTCCCCCCAGGCCCTGGCTCTCGCTCGCGAGAATCGCGATCGGTGCGGCGCCCGCGTCTCCCTCGTGCAGGGAGATCTTTGCCGGCCGCTTCGATCCGGGGCCTTCGACGCGCTCGTCTCGAATCCCCCCTATCTTACGGCAGGGGAGTATGCGACCCTCGACCCGTCGGTTCGAGACTGGGAGCCGCGGGCCGCGCTGGACGGTGGCGAAGACGGACTCGAGCAGATCACCCGGATCCTCGACCAGGGACGCGCGACAGTGCGCGACGGCGGATGGGTGGCGTTGGAAATCGATTGCTTTCGGGCGGCGGAGTGCGCCGGGCGGGCCGGCGCGCTGGGATGGACCGACGTCGCCATCCATGCAGACCTTTTCGGCCGCGAGCGTTACCTGCTCGGGCGGAGGAGCGACATACCGTGATCTGGGACAAGGCGCAGGACCTCGGACGGCTCGTCGGGCAGTCGGCGGAATACCAGGCGTTGAAACGCTCTGAGTCGACGCTGCGTGAAGACCCCGACACGGTCGCCAAGCTCGACCTTATTCAGACCCTCGCCCGTCAGGTCGATCAGGCAGTTTCTACCGGCAAGATGCCCGACCAGGCCACGGCAGAAGCCTATGAGAACGCCGTTCGCGAGCTGGAGATGAGCCCGGTGGGGCAGGCGTATGTCGTCGCCCGAGCCAATTTCGAAAAGCTGATGACCAAGGTGAATCAGCAGATCAGCGAGGGAATGGAGAAGGGCGCGGCCAGCAGCATCATCACGCTGGGATGAGTCGCCGCGGGCTCTTCGTCGTCCTCGAGGGGCCCGAAGGGTCGGGCAAGTCCACGCTGGTGGAGCCGCTGGCCAGGTTGATGCGAGAGGGCGGGGTCGATCCGGTCGTGGTGCGGGAGCCGGGGAGCACGAAGGCCGCCGAGATCGCGCGTGAAGTGCTACTCGACCCGGAACACCCGGTCGGACCGCTGGCCGAGCTCTTCCTCTACCTCGCGGCCCGCTCCGACCTGGTGCAGCGGGTCATCGAGCCGGCGCTGGCGGCGGACAAGTGCGTACTCTCGGACCGGTTCGCGCTCACCACCGAGGCATACCAGATGGCGGGGCGGGGCATTCCGGCAGAGGTGGTGCTGCCGGCCAACAACGCGGCGGCGGGTGGGCTTCGTCCCGATCTGACGCTGATCATCGACCTTCCCCCCGAGATCGGCCGGGCTCGGCAGGAAGCGGCGGGAAAACGTCTCGACCGCATCGAACGCGAGAGCCCGGATTTCCACCGTCGGGTCAATGATTATTACCTGGCGGTGCGAGGCGACGGCGTGCGACATCTGGATGGCCGGTTACCGCCGGACCGGCTCTTGCAGGCCGCCTGGAGCGAGCTGGCTGGAGCGATATCGGGAAGATTCGACGGCGCAGGGCATTGACGAGTGAAAATATCGGGGCCGGCCGCAAGCGCGGGCCGCCCATTCCGCGGGAGTGGAGGCAGTCATGAAGCAGCGGTGGGGTGTGATCGGGGTGGTGGCCGTGATCTCGTTTCTGAGCGGCGGCTGGTTGCTGCAGCGTGGAGTCGCGAGCGGCGGCAACGTCTATCAGCAGGCCCGGCTCTTCGACGACGTGCTCGGTCACGTCAACGCCTACTACGTCGACTCTATCGGCGAGAGCCAGCTCTACGATCAGGCCGCGCGCGGCATGCTCGAAGAGCTGAAGGACCCGTATTCCGTCCTGCTCACCGGCGACGACTATAAGTCGCTCACCGAGCAGACCTCGGGCAATTACGCCGGACTCGGTATCCAGATCGAGGTTCGAGACGGGTGGATCACGGTCGTGGCGCCGCTGCCCGAGACTCCCGCCGAACGTGCAGGGGTGCAGACGGGCGACCAGATCATCGAAGTCGACGGCAAGTCCACCGAGGGATGGAAGAACGATCAGGCGGTCAAGTCGCTCCGCGGCGCTCCGAACACCAGGGTCACGATCGCCATCCGGCGCCCCGGCATTCCCGAGCCCATCAGATATACGCTCACTCGCGCGCAGATCCACATGCGGTCGGTGCCGGCCGGTACGCTCTTCGACGCCGGCGTCGGCTACATCTCGCTCAACCCGGTTTCCGAGACCTCCGCCGACGAACTCCGCCAGGAAATCGTCGGAATGAAGTCCAATGGCATGAAGTCGCTGATTCTCGATCTGCGCCGCAACCCAGGCGGCCTGCTTGATCAGGGAGTGAAGGTCGCCGATCTCTTCCTCGACGCCAAGCAGGAAATCGTCGCGACCCGCGGGCGGGCCCGGGGGTCAACCAGGGAATTCTTCGACGATGCCCGGCAGTCGTGGCCCGAGCTTCCGATCGTGGTGCTCGTGAACGACGGCACGGCCAGTGCGGCGGAGATCATCGCCGGCGCGCTGCAGGACCACGACCGCGCCGTGGTGGTCGGCACTCCAACGTTCGGCAAGGGGCTGGTGCAGACGCTCTTCCCGCTGGGCGACGGTGTTGCCCTCAAGCTCACTACCGCGCGGTGGTATACGCCGAGCGGACGAACCATCCAGCGCATCGCGAAGAACGAGGACGATCAGGCGAATCAGGCCGCCGACGAGGCCGCCGACACGCTGCCCGTGGCGCAGAACAAGGAGCACTCCGACTCGGCCATCAAGCAGCGCCCCATCTATCACACGGACGCGGGCAGGGTGGTGCGCGGCGGCGGAGGGATCGTTCCCGACCTCGTGATCCGCCCCGACAGCCTCAGCCCCGGCGTGCGGGAGTTCGCCAAGGAGCTGGGCAGCCGGATTCCGCAGTATCGCGACGCCATTACGGCCTACGCGCTCGACGCCAAGAAGACCGGGGCGATCAAGTCGGAGGATTTCAAGATCACGCCCGAAATGCGGCACCAGTTGTATGAAAGGCTCAAGACCAAGGGCGTCGACATTTCACCCGCCGTTTTCGATTCGGCCTCGGGCCTGGTCGACGACCAGCTCGGCTACGAGGTGGCTCGCTACGTCTTCGGCCGGAACGCGGAATTCCGCCGGGCGGCCAAGGACGATCAGCAGATGCAGGCGGCCATGGACCTTCTCCGCAAGGCGCAGAGTCCCAAGGAGCTGATGAGCCTGGCAACCTCATCCAGGCAGGCGGTGCCGGCCCAGAACTAGCCGGCGCTCACCCGGCCGGAGGATCCCCCGACGCAGCGGCGCGTGGCCATCGTGGGTGCGGGAAGAATGGGGCAGGGTCTCGCCCTCGCACTCGATCATGCGGGAGCCCACGTCGCCTTGCTCGCCCGCGGCCCCCGGGCGGTAGTCGAGCCGCTGGCGCTGCATCAGGGGCCATGGGCAGCAGTTACCCGCGCGGCGCACGTGGTACTCATCGCCACACCCGATGCTGCTATCGCCGCGGCTGCCGCCGGTCTGGCCGCACAGGATGCGATCGGCGCGGAGCAGGTGGTGCTCCATCTTTCCGGCCTGCTCGACAGAACCGCCCTCGAGAGCCTCGCGCCCACCGGCGCGGGGCTCGGTTCGTTTCATCCGCTCCAAACCATTGCCGACCCGCACACCGCCCATGCCCGACTGCTCGGCTCCTATGTCGGGGTCGAGGGTGATGCGCGCGCGTTGCGCGAGGCGGAGGCGCTTGCCGCCTCGCTCGGCATGACTCCGGTACGACTCACCGGCGAGGGTAAGCCCTCGTATCACGCTGGAGCCGTATTCGTCTCCAACTTCGTGGTGGCGCTGGCGGGCGTCGCGGAGCGCCTGGCCCGCGGCGCGGGAGTGCCCGCCGATGAAGCGCTCCGGCTCTACCTTCCGCTGTTGAGAGGCGCGGTGGCCAACCTCGATGCCGGCCCGGCGGCGGCGCTCACGGGCCCCATCCTCCGGGCCGATGCCGGCACGATTGCGGCGCACCTCGCCGCGCTGGGCGACGGCGACAGGGAGTTGTACCGGCGCCTCGCTCTTGCGACCCTGCCGGTCGCCGAGGAGGCCGGCCTTTCCGCCGAAGGCGCCGCAAGGCTGCGGGAGCTGCTCACGGGCCGCTGAGGTCCGAAACTTTTCTCCACCGTTTTCCCTACGGTGAGAGAACCCCGACGAGGCCTTCCGATGCTCAGACGCTGGACGATTCCCGCGCTACTCGCCCTGGTCGCCTGTTTCAGCGGAGGCTGGTACCTCCAGGGCAGGCTCGGCGCCGGCGCCGACATCTACCAGCAGGCGCGGCTCTTCGAGAGCGTCCTCGCCCACGTGCGCGACTATCACGTCGACTCGCTGCCCGAATCCGAGCTGTATCGGCGCGCCACCGACGGCATGCTCAAGGAATTGCACGACCCCTACGCCGCCCTCCTGACTGGCCTCGATTGGGATCGCATGCAGGAGCGGACCACCGGCGACTACGCGGGGGTCGGACTTCAGGTGGATGCCCGAAACGGATGGATCACGGTGGTGGCCGCGATGCGGTCGACGCCCGCCGAGCGTGCGGGCATCCGCCCC
>JBBRGF010000103.1:0-11771 GCA_038240975.1 Gemmatimonadales bacterium | reverse complement strand
GTCTCTCGCCTCCGCATCCCGACTCGCCCGCGCTTCACGCGCGGGCGATGGACAATCTTTACTTCCTCAGACAGACGATGGAGCGGGCCACCGCCATCACGGCGGGTCCCGGATGGGGCGGCGTGGGGATGGGGCTCCTGGCATTTCTCGCCGCCGCCGTTGCGCATACCCGGCTCACGGCCGGTGAGTGGCTCGCCACGTGGCTCGGCACCGCGGCCGCAGGCATGGCGCTCGGAAGCTGGGCCATGACGGTCAAGGCCCGGCGCGCGGGCACCCAAGTCCTCTCGTATTCGGGCAGGCGATTCGTGCTGAGCTATCTGCCGCCGCTCGCCGTCGGTGCGCTGCTCACGGCGGCGCTCGTCCGTGGGGGCGCGCTCTGGGCGCTTCCGGGTGCATGGCTCATGCTCTACGGCACCGGCGTCGTGACCGGAGGGGCCTTCTCCGTGCGCGTCGTGCCGCTGATGGGACTCTGCTTCATGGCTCTGGGAGCGATAGCGCTGTTCGCTCCGCCCGCCTGGGGCACGCCGCTCATGGCCGCGGGTTTCGGCGGCCTGCACATTGTGTTCGGACTGATTATCGCGCGGAGGTACGGTGGCTAAATCCAATCTTGCGCCTCGAGAGCCTCGAGATGCCGGCGAGGTCCAGCGCCTTCGCGGGGTCGAGGGCGGCCACTCGAAGGTGGGCCCCCTCGAGCTGGATCGGCTGATTCACGAGCGCATGCGCCTGGCCATCGTGAGCTCGCTCGCAGTCAACCAGTCGCTGAGCTTCAACGAGCTCAAGGGGCTGCTCGCCACCACCGACGGCAATCTCAGCGTTCACGCACGCAAGCTCGAAGATGCCGGATACATCGTCTGCACAAAGTCGTTCGAGGGGCGCGTGCCGCGCACCGAGTTCCGTTTGAGCGACACCGGTCGCCGTGCCCTCGAGCGCTACCTCGCCCATATGGAAGCGCTCATTCGCCGCACCCGCGAGCGGTGAGATTTTTTTTGAGGAGCAGCTTTATGAAGCAAAGCCCTTCGCAACCCGTGCCCGCGGGACTGCACGTCGGCATAATTATGGATGGCAACGGCCGCTGGGCGACGGTGCAGGGTCGCTCCAGGTCGTCCGGCCATCGCGAAGGCGCAAAGACGGTTCGGCGAATCGTCGAGGCGGCCCCGGACTATGGCATCGCGGTGCTGACGCTTTTCGCCTTCAGCGCGGACAATTGGCGGCGTCCGCGCTCCGAGGTCGCCTGGCTGATGCGCCTGTTCGCGGAGTACCTCCGTGGGGAAACGGCGCGCTGCGTTGCCAATGGCGTCCGAACCGAGATCATCGGGAGGAGAGACCGGATCGGGGCCCGCCTGCGCGGAGCGATCGAAGCCGCAGAGCTCGCAACCGCATCCGGTGCTCGTCTCCATCTGAGGATCGCGCTCGACTATTCGGCCCGCGACGCGATCCTGCGCGCCGCCCAGTGCCTTCGCCCGGATGCCACGCCCTCGCGGGACTCGTTTTCACGCCTTCTCGCCATCGTGGACCATGGCACTCCCGTGCCCGCGCTCGATCTCCTCATCCGCACCGGAGGAGAGCGGCGGCTCAGCGATTTCCTGCTCTGGGAGGCGGCGTACGCGGAGCTGCACTTCAGCCCGTTGATGTGGCCCGAATTCGACCCCGCGGAGTTTGGAAAGGCCGTGTCCGAATTTGCGACACGGCAGCGGAGGTACGGCGGCCTCGGGAACCAGGCGGGAGTCGAGTGCGTTTCGGCGATAGCGACGTAGGTCGCATCGCTGGCCACTTACGCCAGCGCCATCGTCGCAAGGAGTGCATGATTGCTCGAACGGGCCTGACCTGCATCGAAGTATTCAATCGCCTCGATGATTATCTCGATCGCAATCTGTCCGTCCAAGACGTGGCGCTTGTGGCGCGGCATCTCGACGAGTGCGTGGCGTGCGCCAGCGAATTTCGCTTCGAGACCACCGTGCTCGAATGTCTCAAGGCGAGCCTGCGCCGGATCGACGTCCCGACCCATCTCCTCTCTTCCGTCATGCTCCGTCTCCAGGCAGAATCACTCGGCGACTAGCCGAGCGGTGCTCCGCCCCTCGTGGCTGTCCGTTCCAGGCATGGTCCGTTTCGGAGGCGCTCAGGCTCGACCGCGTGGTGCTGGCCGCGACATGATCGCCGTCTCTCCCGCATGGCCGCTTGACTACGACGATCTCGAGCCGTATTACACCGAAGCGGAGTACCTCTATCAGGTTCGTCGCGCCCTGCTGGTGCGTGACCTCGACGGCCATTTCGTCCAAACTTGCAGACCACTGAGCAAATTGATCCTTGCCAACCACCGTCATCGCGAATACTCCGAAATGGGCGTCAAGGACATGGCTCCGCACCCGGTTCAGGGTCTGGAGAATTGGCAGTCGTTGCTCGAAACGCTGACCAACGCACGAGGTGCGATCAAGTATTTTGTGAAGTCGCCAACGATTGAGGAGGTAGCCATGACGGCGACGAGCGCCACCCTGGAGGCTGTCGTGAAGGGCCGTGTGCGAGAGGCAAGGCTTCAGCCCGAGTTCGCCTCGCTGTATCCGTGGATCCGTTCCGGACAGTGGCAGCCGGCGTCGGTGCTGGCCGACTGCGTGCTGGCCGGCCGACTGCTTCGGGGAGCCAGCTCCGCCATCCAGGGGCGAGTGCTGGCCGACGAGCATTTCGAGTTTCGCGGGGGAGAGGCAGGCCGCCAGGGAGAGCGTGTGGGTTATCGGCTGCGGCGGGAAGTGCACTAGCTCTCTAGCCGGACCGCCGGGTATCGATGTGCCCACGGGCGGGGCATGCGTGGGCTTCCTCGACGTAGCCGCCGAGAGCCCCGTCGTAGCCCTGTTCCCGGGTTGCCGCGGTCACCACCAACTTTTCGGCGTGGTGATTCATCTCGCCGCCGCAGTTGGTGCAGATCAGTTTCGGTTTGTCGCCCATCGCTACAGCCTCCGCTCATTGCAGCTCGACATTCTCGCGTCCGTGGCGCTTCTGCAGCTCGCCGTGGACGAACCGGCCAGCGTGCGCGCTCAGCCGTCCCTTGCGGGCGGTGCGGAGAATGATAGGAATGCTGAGGGGGCGAGTGTCGGTCATGCCGGTGAAAGCCACCTGGCGATCTGAGGTTCCATTGGTGTAGCCTACTGGTGACAGACATCCTGCGCCGAGTCGGCCGTTCTGGGCGGACCAAGTCGCTCCGGACAGGGACCGGGTCGCTCCGGGTGCTGCAGTGGCCTGCGCCCGGGAGAGGAAGTGGGCCTAACTGGCGGCCCACTGACGCGCCCTCGCGACCCGGTCCCTGTCCTGCGCCACCGGCGCTGCCGATGGCGAGTCGCAAAGGGAGCGGTGTTCCCGGAGCCGGGCGTCAGTCGGGCGGTTGTAGTCCCACTCCCTCTCCCGGGCGCAGCCGACTGCAGGCCGGCGAGGGGATGCCGCTCCCTTCGCGACGACGGATGACACAGATGGGCACTGCCGGACCGGCGAACGCGCGCGCACTGCGGGCATTCCAAGCGACCCACCACTCACGAGCATCCCGTGACTTCTGAAGACCAGACCCCCGCCGGCCCCGACCTCCGCCAGGGCATCGCCCCCGATCAAGTGCCCGAAGGGCAGTGCCTCGGCGGACACGTGGACGGAGAAGCGGTGCTGCTCGCTCACACGGGTGGCGAATGGTTTGCCATCGGCGCCACCTGCAGCCACTACAGCGGCCCGCTCGCGGAGGGGCTCATCGTCGGCGACACGGTGCGCTGCCCGTGGCACCATGCCTGTTTCAGCCTGCGGACGGGAAGGCCGGTCCGGCCTCCGGCGTTGCGCCCCCTCGACCGGTATTCAGTGGAGCAGCGTGGCGGCAGGGTATACGTCACCGGAAAGGCTGTGGCTCCCGCCCCGCCCAAGACGCGCACGAGCGCCGCGCCGGAATCGGTCGTGATCGTCGGTGGCGGCGCCGCCGGCGACAGCGCGTCGGCCACGCTTCGGGGAGAGGGCTATCGCGGTCCGATAACCATCGTGGACCCGGACGAGGCTGCGCCATACGACCGCCCCAACTGCTCCAAGGACTACCTGGCGGGGTCGGCTCCCGAGGATTGGCTTCCGATCAGGTCGCCGGAGTACGATCGCGAACATGAGATCACCCGACTCGCCGGCCGCCGCGCTGCGGAGCTTCGCCCCAAACAGCGTGAGGTTGCGCTGGACGACGGCCGGACCCTACGCTACGGAGCCTTGCTCCTGGCGACCGGGGCCTCGCCGATCAGGCTCTTGCCGGGGACCACGGTCCCCGGGGCGCCGATCCACTATCTCCGAACTCTCGCCGACAGCCGCGCGATCATCGCAGCGGCGAAGGAGGCGCGGCGCGCCGTGGTCCTCGGCGCCAGTTTCATCGGGCTGGAAGTCGCCGCTTCATTGCGGACCCGTGGACTCGACGTGCACGTGGTCGCGCCCGACGCCCGCCCTCTCGAGCGGGTGCTCGGAGCCGAGCTCGGCGATTTCGTGCGAGGCGTCCACGAGGAGCATGGAGTCGTATTTCACCTGAAGCAGAAGGCGCGCGAGATCGGCAAGGATGGCGTCGTGCTGGAGAGCGGAGAGACACTCGGTGCCGATCTCGTGGTGGTCGGCATCGGCGTCCGGCCCAATCTCGATCTGGCAGAGGCGGCCGGGCTCGCGCTCGACCGGGGTCTCACGGTGAACGAGTTTCTGGAGACGAGCGCTCCCGGCATTTTTGCCGCCGGCGACATCGCGAGGTGGCCCGATCCGCATACGGGAGAGCGGATCAGAGTCGAGCACTGGGTGGTTGCCCAGAGGCAAGGGCAGGCGGCCGCGCGAAACATGCTGGGCATGCGCCAGCGATTCGACGCGGTGCCGTTCTTCTGGAGCATGCACTACAATACGGGCATCACGTACGTGGGGCACGCCGAGCGCTGGGACAAAGTGGAAGTCGATGGCAGCATCGGCGCGAAGGACTGCACGGTTCGGTACATGCGAGGCGGCCAGGCGATCGCCGTGGTCACGATCAATCGGGATCTCGAGAGCCTGCGCCTCGAGCAAGCCATGGAAGATGCGAAGGATTGATTCAGTCTACGGAGGCGAGGTTGTACAGCGCGCGCCAGGCACGAAAGACCTGGCGATAATCTTCGTGGAGGTACTCGAGGGTTCTGCCGCCGGTACGCACCGCGCCCGGCACCAGCTCGGCCATGTCGGCCATCTGAGTCTCCGCGAATTCCACCTGGAGGGTGATCGGACTCGGCAGGTCGAACGGCTCGTGCGGCCGTCCGAGCGCGGCCTCGGTGCCTTGGCGAATACGCCGGCACGCCACGGTGGGATGTACGCTTCGGGCGGCAAAGCGGCCGACGGCATGCTTCACGATGACCGTCTCCACCGATCCGCCAAGGAGATCGCGGGCCTCCGCCGCGAGCGCCTGATCTCCGCTCACCAGCGCCACGGGAACGCCGTAGGTCCCCGCGAGGGCGGCGTTCAGCGCAAGCTCTCCGGCGGGCTCGCCGTTGAGCCTGACTTCGTGGACGAGGCTGGTGTAGGTGTGGTCGATGACGGCGCCGCGCGTGCCGGCCCGGGCGTGGTAGCCGATGAACAGCGCCGCGTCGAATCCCTCCTCGACTCCCTCGACCATCGACCCGATCTTCGGGCCACCGCTCAACAGCTCCGCGGCCGGATGCAGCTCCTCGGCGACGATATTGCGCATGAGCCAGTGGCTGTCGTTGACCAGAATGGTCGTGGCACCCGCCGCGACGGCGCCCTCGATCGCGGCGTTGGCCTCGCCCGTCATGAGGCGGCGAAATCGATTATACTCTCCGGCATGTCGGGGATCGATCGGGTCGGTCTGATCCTCATGAACTACGCCGGCTACTCCTTCCATATCGACGGAAATGTAGACCCGCATTCGCGCTCCCGTACCGTGGTGGGGGGCCGGCTATCAGGGGATGAAGTATGCGTGTCGTGACCGCTGGACTGCTGCTGGCCGCCGCCGTGGGATGCAGCCCCCGCGCCGAGCGGCAGCCCGACTCGTTGCTCGAGCAGGGCCGGCTGTATACATCCTGGCTCTACGGCAGCGAGTACCAGAAACTCTGGGACCGCTTCTCGCCCGACATGCGTCAGACCTTCGGCACCGTGGGCGATCTGGCGAGCTTCGCCGGCCGGGCCGTTACGCGGCTGGGCACGGAAAAGGGCGCGGTCGACGAACAGGTGTCGGACGTCGAGCCGCTGCGGGTCTACCGGCGCCGGGCCTCGTTCGACACCGCCAAGGGCAAGATGCTGATCGAGTGGAGCCTTGCCCGCGACGGTGAAGTGACGGGTCTGGTGGTGCGGCCGGTTCCCGCCGACTCACTCTGATAACTGCCGGACCCGAGCGGCTAGTACACCCTGCCGCCGAGCGGAACGTCTCGCTCGGCGCCCAGCAGCACGACCTCGCCCGCCTCGCTCGGAACGCCCAGAACCAGCACCTCCGACGTGAATCCCGCGATGTTCCGCGTTCCCAGATTCACCGCTGCGATCACGAGCCTGCCGGCCAGATCCTGTGGACGGTAGAGCGCGCGAAGCTGCGCGCTCGAAGTCTTCTCTCCGAGTGGCCCGAAGTCGATCCAGAGCCTGTGGGAGGGCTTGCGCGCGCGCTCGTTTACCTCGGCCCGAATCACCCGGCCGACGCGAAGATCGAGCGTCTCGAACGCCTCGACCGGATTCAGGCGAGGATCTCCCCTCGCACCACCGTCACCGCGTGCCCACCGAGAAAGACTCGATCGCCGGCGAGGCGGACGCGGACTATTCCGCCCCGGGTGGATGCCTGATAGCCAACCAGCTCGGTCCGACCCAGCCGTTCACTCCAGAACGGCGCGAGCGCACAGTGCGCCGAGCCTGTCACCGGATCTTCGGGCACCCCTGCCGCGGGCGCGAAGAATCTCGAGATGAAATCGCGTCCGGGAGCCGCCGAGGCCGCCGTGACGATGACTCCTCGAACCGGAAGTTTTGCCAGCAGGCGCAGATCGGGATTGAGCGATATGACGGTCCGCTCGTCATCCAGCTCCACCAGATAGTCGAACGGTGTCCGTCCGACGAAATGGAGAGAGACGCCGAGTCCCCGCTTCAGATCGTCGGGTGCGTCGGCGGCTTGCGCGGGCGTGGCGGGAAAGTCGAGCCAGATGAGTCCGTCGCGCCGGTCGGCCGTGAGCACGCCGCTTCGGGTATGGAACCGCGCGGTGGCGTCGCCCGCCAGGTACTCGTCCTCCCAGAGCGTGTGCGCGCTCGCGAGCGTCGCGTGGCCGCAAAGATCGACCTCACACGTCGGCGTGAACCAGCGAAGGTCGTAGCCGCCGGGCCTGCCGACGAGAAAGGCCGTCTCGGCGAGATTCATCTCTCTTGCCACGAGCTGCATCCATTCCTCATTGCGCGGCGAGGATAGAACGCACACGGCCGCGGGATTTCCGCCGAACGGACGGTCGCTGAAGGCGTCCACCTGCGTAAAGTTCTGGCGCGGCATGGACGGAAATAAGAGGAAGCCGAGAGAGAAGTGAAGGGGCGTTATGTGACTTTCGCGCGGAGCTCCTCGAATAGATGTGCCGCGCTCGTCTTGGCGGTGCTGAGCGTATGCTCCGCAACTTCCTTGGCTGTGTCCAGACCCCCGCGAGCCGCATCGAGTCCCTGCTGGGCCTTTTCACGAACCACCGTGGCGACGCGCATCGTCGGTTTCCGCGCCTTGGCCTTCGCGGCCTTGACGGTCGTCCGCTTGGCCGGGTTGGCGCGCTTTGCGGTCTTCGCTCGTTTCGTGGTCTTGGCTCGTTTCGCGGCCTTCGACTTGGTCTTTGTCCGTTTCGCCACCTTCTTGGCGACCCGCTTCGTCTTACGCGCCATGGTGCTCTCTCGTGATGGATAGTGGCGGTCCGGTACCGGGATTCCCGTAGGGCGCGGACCTCGCCTCCAAGATGTCACAATTGCTTCTCGCCCGCTCGCTCCGGCGCGCGGACATGGGACCCGAGGCATGTGTAGGGGACGACGCGGGCTGTGTTCCGAGCCTAAGAGCCGATGTGTCGTGATGCGCCGCTGGCGACCGATCGCGCAAGCAGAGCTGCAAGGTCGGGCTGCGCCACGTCCCATTCCTCCCGCCTGCAGCTGATCACCCGAGTTTCCCGATCGGTGGCAAACTCCAGGGTCACATGACTGTTCATCTCGTCCTTACGCACGGATGGGCGGGCGCGCACAACCCAGACCCGTCCGTCGAGGCCGACCAGCTTCCGTTCCGCCACGCGATGTCCTCCACCATTGTATGCATTCGGTCCACGGGCCTTTGAGTACCCACCACTATCAGCCCGCACATGCACGGGCACAATTCCCAAGACTTTGACACTGTCGAGGAGAGAGACAGTCACGGCCCGGAACGGCACTCGGTCGTGCGGAGTGCAGAACTAGGCGTCGGGCACACTTCGCGGCCGCGAGCGGGTAGTTTGTAGGACCGCTCACACGAAAAGGAACGGCGGACAGAGCCATGAAAGCCACCAGCCACCGATTGGTTCACGATGCCGAAGGCCTCAACACCGGGGTCTGGCCCGTGCCTGCCGGCCACTTCATCACACCGGCCGATCTCTTCTTCACCCGCAACCACGCGCCTATTCCCCAAATCGGCAAGGCCGCCTGGCGACTCGAGGTCGACGGACTGGTGGATCGTCCGATGACCTTCTCATTTGACGAGTTGATCCAGGAATTTCCCAGGCAACAGGTAGCGGCGACCCTCGTCTGTGCCGGACTCCGGAGAGCTGAGTACCTCGCACTCGGGCCGTTGCCCGGAGAGCTTCCTTGGGGCCCGGAGCCGGCCAGCACCGGTGAGTGGAGCGGCGTCGCCCTCCGCGACGTCCTCCGAACCGTCGGAGTGTCGGAGCGGGCCCGGTATGTCGAGTTCACCGGTCTGGATACCGTGGAGCGCGAGACCCATCGATTCGGATTCGGCGGCTCGATCGACCTGGGCAAGGCGCTGAGTGCGGAGGTGCTCCTGGCGAGCGAGCTGAACGGCGCGCCGCTTTCCATGATGCACGGCTTTCCCATGAGAGCAGTGGTCCCCGGCTGGATCGGTGCCCGAAGCGTCAAGTGGCTCGGCAAAATCACGCTGCGGGAAGACCCATCGCCCAACTATTTCCAGAGCAAGGCCTATCGCGCTCAGCGCGAGATCAATCCGCGCGATCCGCGCGACGTCTCCGCCGGGGTCGCCCTCTGCGGAGTGCCACTCAATGCCGTGATCCTCGATCCCGGCGAGGGCCAGGTAGTTCCGGCCGGCCGGTTGCGTGTCCGTGGCTGGGCCATGGGGTCCGAAGGCAGGCCATTGAACGCGGTCGAGTTGTCGCCGGACAACGGCCGGCGGTGGATCCGGGCGGAGATCTCCGTCCCTGGGGGGCCGTGGACCTGGACGCTCTGGGAGGCTGCGATCGACCTCGAGCGGGGCAGCCACACGTTGATCGCCCGCGCCACCGACGATGGCGGCACGACGCAGCCGGAGACGGCGGGGGCAACCTGGAATGTGAAGGGCTATAACAACAACGCCTGGTATCGGACCGAGATTCGTGCGGAGTGAGCGATGACGGCTTACGTGGCGCTGCTCCGAGCCGTCGCTGCCGCACTGATGCTGACATCCGGCGTCACCGCCTGCCGATCGCGATCCGCCGACGGCGATTGGGCATCTTACGGACGGACGCCCCTGGGCGACCGCCACTCGCCACTCGATCAGATCACGCGTGAGAACGTAGGGCGCCTGACGGTGGCATGGCGGTATCACACGGGCGGCATCGTTTCCGATTCTTCGCGCGGCCGTCCGACGATGCTCGAGACGACTCCCCTGGTCGTGGACGGAACCATGTACCTGTCCACTCCTCTGGGCCGGGTCATCGCCCTCGACCCGGTGACCGGGAGGGAGCACTGGTCGTACGAGGCGGCGGTAGACCCGGGCAGCGGCTTTGGCGACTTCGCCAGTCGCGGCGTTTCGGTGTGGCGGGACTCGGGCGCGAAGAGCGATGCTCGCTGTGCCCGGCGCGTGTTCGTCGCCACCATCGACGGCCGGCTGATCGCTCTCGACGCGCGCACCGGAGCCCCTTGCGGCGACTTCGGCACCGGCGGCGTCGTGGATCTCTTGCGGGGACTTCGCAACCCTCCGGGCGACTCGACCGAATACGAGCAGACGTCGCCGCCCGCGATCGTCAACGGTCTCGTGGTCGTCGGCTCTGCCGTAGCCGACAACAGCCGCATCGATGCCGCGAGCGGCGAGGTCCGCGCGTTCGATGCCCGGAGCGGCGCGCTTCGGTGGGCGTGGGATCCCGTTCCTCAGGACTCCTCTGACTTCGCCTATACGACCTGGATCGGCCCCCACGCTCACCGCACGGGAGCCGCCAACGCATGGTCGGTTCTCGCCGCCGATCCTGCTCGCGACCTCGTGTTCGTGCCGACCGGCAGCCCGAGCGTCGATTACTACGGAGGTGAGCGCAAGGGCGCAAACCGGTACGCCAACTCGATCGTCGCGCTGCGCGCGTCGACCGGAAAGATCGTGTGGCACTTCCAGACGGTGCATCACGACCTGTGGGACTACGACAACGCCTCGCCGCCCGCGCTCGTGACCGTGCGGAACGGCGGCCGCGACATCCCCGCGGTCATCCAGGCCACGAAGACGGGCCAGCTCTTCGTCCTGAACCGCGATACCGGCGCCCCGCTCTTTCCCGTCGAGGAGCGGAGCGCTCCGGCCAGCGACGTGCCCGGCGAATCGGCTTGGCCCACGCAACCCTGGAGCGCGGGCCTGCCGCCGCTCAGTCCGGAGCACCTGGAGCCTCGCGAGCTCTGGGGGCCGACCGAGGCCGATCGCGCGGCGTGCCGCTCGCGGCTGGCGGCGCTGCGCTACGATGGGCCGTACACCCCGCCGAGCGAGCGCGGGACGCTGGTCCTTCCGGCTAACGTCGGGGGGGCCCACTGGGGCGGCGTGGCCTTCGATCCGATACGACAGATCGTCGTGGTGCCCACCAACCGGATCGCGGCGGTGGTCACGCTCATCCGCCGTGCAGAGTTTCAGCCGCCGAGCGGCGAGGACGGTCACGAACGAATCGGCACGGAGTACGCCGGCATGCGCGGCACACCCTATGTGCTCAAGCGCGAGACCTTTCTCGGACCTTCAGGCGTTCCCTGCACGCCCCCGCCGTTCGGCGCTCTGGTGGGCGTCAGTCTGAAAACGGGAAAGGCGCTCTGGACGACACCGCTCGGCACGGCCGAAGGGCTCGAGCGGCTCGGAATAAAGGCTCCGCCCGGCCTTCGCGGCATGTTCAACCTCGGCGGAGCCATCACCACGGCGGCCGGCCTGACCTTCATCGCCGCGTCGCCCGACGCATACATCCGAGCGTTCGACACGGAGACGGGAAGGGAGCTCTGGAAGAACAAGCTTCCGGCGGGCGGAAAGGCGACGCCGATGACCTATCTCGGTCGCGATGGACGCCAATACCTGGTGATCGCCGCCGGGGGAGATGGGCAGCTTTTCGGGCGTGCTGACGAGATCGTCGCGTTCGCCCTTCCGCCGCGTTGACCCGCTTGACAGGGCTTACGGGCTTCGTAATTTGCCATTTGCTGCCCTCACACTCCACCGGGAACCCCCCGATGC
Source organism: Gemmatimonadales bacterium (assembly GCA_038240975.1). Classification (GTDB taxonomy): domain Bacteria; phylum Gemmatimonadota; class Gemmatimonadetes; order Gemmatimonadales; family GWC2-71-9; genus CAVVWJ01. The sequence continues at coordinate 160 of JBBRGF010000103.1, read as the reverse complement.
CAGCCGTGCTTTTTCTCGTTGCCGGATCCGACCGTTCCGACTCGGGCAACGACTGGAGCCCGGCTCCCTTGTATGAATCGAGCGAATCGAGTCCGAGCGTCGCGCGGGTTCTCGTGGTGGACGATGAGCCGACGGTACGGCGGATGCTTGCACGCCTCCT
>JBBRGF010000102.1:0-11820 GCA_038240975.1 Gemmatimonadales bacterium | reverse complement strand
GTACCGGCCCCAGTTCTACTTTCGGACCACCGACGTGACCGGGAGCGTGGAGCTGCCGGCGGGGGTGGAGATGGTGATGCCGGGGGACAACGTGCAGATGACGATCGAGCTGATCACGCCGATCGCGATGGACGAGGGGCTCAGGTTTGCGATCCGCGAGGGCGGCCGCACCGTGGGCGCCGGCGTCGTCACCAAGATCCTCAAGTAACCCGAGACCAACTATGGCCCAACGAATCCGCATCCGACTCAAGGCCTTCGATCACGTCGTGCTCGATCAGGCCGCCGCCGATATCGTGCGCACCGCCGAAAAGACCGGCGCGCAGGTGTCGGGCCCGATTCCGCTCCCGGTGAAAACCGAGCGCTGGACCGTACTCCGCAGCCCGCACGTGGACAAGAAGAGCCGCGAGCAGTTCGAGCTCCGTACCCACAAGCGGCTCCTGGACATCAACGACTCCCGCCCGCAGACGATGGACGCGCTGACCAAGCTCGACCTCCCGGCCGGAGTGGACGTCGAGATCAAGGTCGAATAGCCATGACCACCGGATTGATCGGCCGCAAGCTCGGAATGACCCGGGTGTTCTCGGAAGACGGCACCGCGGTGCCGGTGACCGTGATCGAGGCGGGTCCGTGCCGTGTCGTGCAGGTGCGCGAAGGCGGCGTCCAGCTCGGCTTCGGCGCCCAGCGAAAGCAGCGGGTCACGCGTGCCGAGCTCGGGCACGCCAAGAAGGCCGGCCTCGAGGCGGCGCCGCAGGTGCTGCGCGTCTTCGCCCTCAAGGGCGATGCGCCCGCGCCCGGTGCCGAGGTCAAGGTCGACATTTTCGCCCCGGGTGAGCTGGTCAAGGTCACTGGCACCACCAAGGGCCGCGGATTTCAGGGGGTCGTGCACCGGTACGGCTTCGGCGGCGGTCCCGCCAGCCACGGCAATACGCGCCACCGCAAGCCCGGCTCGATCAGCCCGGGCACCAATCCGTCGCGCGTCATCAAGGGCAAACGGATGCCGGGCCACATGGGAGCGGCTCGCCACACCGAGCTCGGGCTCACGGTGGTGCGGGTCGACGCCGAGCGCAATCTGTTGTTCATTCGGGGCGCGATTCCCGGCGCCAGGAACGGCATCGTGACCGTGGCCAAGCAGGGAGGACCGAGCCGCCATGATTGAGGCTCCGCACTATTCGTCCGCCGGCAGCAAGCACACCGGCGCCTTCGCGCTGCCCGAAGAGTATTTCGACGGTACCGTGAACGAGCCGGTGCTGCATCAGGCGGTCAAAGTGTTCCTGAACAATCAGCGTCAGGGCACGGCCAAGACCAAGACCCGGAGCTTTGTGTCGGGCGGCAACCAGAAGCCGTGGAAGCAGAAGGGCACCGGACGCGCGCGCCAGGGCTCGACCCGCGCCCCGCATTGGCGTGGTGGTGGCGTCGTCTTCGGCCCCATCCCGCGCGACTATCGCACCGACATCCCGCGCAAGGTGAGGCAGCTCGCGAGGAAGTCGGCGCTCAACGCGCGGGCGCGCGAGGGTGCGCTTCATGTCGTCGAGCGGTTCGCCTTCCGGCGCCCCAAGACGGCGCAGCTCGCAGGCCTGCTCACCAGCCTCGGCCTCGAAGGCCGAAAGGTCCTCGTCCTCACGGCGGCCTCCGATGAGAACGTGTACTTGAGCGGGCGTAATCTGCCCTCGGTCGAGGTACTGCCATACCTCGAGGCGGCCGCGTACGACATCCTCTGGTCCGACGCCGTCGTGGTCGAGGAAGGCGCGTTCACCGGCGTCGCGCCCGAGCCGCTGCCCGACGAGCCCGAGGAGCCGGCGCCCACCAACGCCAAGGCGTCGAAGCGGGCCACGAGTGCCGCGCGCACGGCCAAGACCGCGAAGAAGACAGAGGCGAAGTCGGCCAAGGCCGCCAAGAAGGCGGCAAGGCCCGGGGCCAAGAATGCCCCCACCAGGGGCCAGGCAAAGGCGGCAAAGCCCGCCAAGAAGAAGAGCACCGCCAAGAAGGCCGCCAAGCCGGCCAAGCGTAGCCCGAGCAAAGGCGAGGGCAAGGGGCCGAAGAAGAAGGGGAGCAAGTGATGCCCGCGCTGCACCATGTGATCGTTCGGCCGGTGGTAACCGAGAAGAGCTCGGCGGCGTACCAGGCGCGCAAGGAGTACGCGTTCGAGGTGCACCCGGAGGCCAACAAGCACCAGATCCGCGAGGCGCTGCAGAAGCTCTTCGGGGTCACGGCCACCGCCGTGCGCACCATGCAGATGCGCCGCCACTCCGTGACTCGCGGCCGCACCCGCGGCACCACGCCGCGCTGGAAGAAGGCCATCGTCACGCTCAAAGACGGCGATTCGATCGCCGTGTTCGAGGGCTGAGATGAGTATCAGACAATTCCGGCCCATGACCGCCGGCACGCGCTTCCGCTCGGTGTCGGGGTTCGACGAGATCACCCGGATGACGCCCGAGAAGTCGTTGCTCGAGCCGGTCAAGAAGACCGGCGGGCGCAACAATCAGGGCCACCTGACCTCGCGGCACCGCGGCGGCGGCCACAAGCGCCAGTACCGCAAGATCGACTTCAAGCGGAACAAGTTCGGCATTCCCGGGCGGATCACCGAGATCGAGTACGATCCCAACCGGAGCGCGCGTATCGCGTTGGTCGTGTACGCCGACGGCGAGAAGCGGTACATCCTGCACCCCAAAGGGCTCAGCCAGGGCGACACCGTCATCTCCGGTCCCGGATCCGACAGCCGCGTGGGCAATGCCCTTCCATTGGGCGAGATCCCGTTGGGCACCACGGTTCACAATGTGGAGCTCAAGATCGGCAAGGGCGGCCAGATGATCCGCACCGCCGGCTCGAGCGCGCAGGTCGTGGCCAAGGAAGGCGAGTATGTCACCCTTCGCCTCCGCTCCACGGAAGTGCGGCTGGTGCACGGACGTTGCCTCGCCACGGTAGGTGAGGTCGGCAACTCGGAGCATGAGTTGCTCTCCGACGGCAAGGCCGGCAAGAGCCGCTGGCTCGGCAAACGCCCCAAGGTGCGCGGCGTGGCCATGAACCCGGTCGACCACCCGCTCGGCGGCGGTGAGGGCAAGAGCTCGGGTGGTCGTCCTCCGGTCTCGCCGTGGGGCAAGGCGGAAGGCAAGAAGACCCGCCACCGGAAGAAGGCATCGACCAAGTTGATCGTCAGAGGCAGGAAGCGCGGGAAGGCAACGCAGTAGTCGACTCAAACCGAGACCCAATGCATGGCAAGAAGCGTCAAGAAGGGCCCGTTCGTGCAGGAAGCGTTGATGACCAAGGTCTTGATCCTCAACAGCAAGAACGAGAAGCGAGTCGTGAAAACCTGGAGCCGGGCGAGCACGATTCTCCCTGAGTTCGTGGGCCACACGTTCGCGGTGCACAACGGGAACAAGTTCGTTCCGGTGTACGTCACCGAGAACATGGTCGGCCACAAGCTGGGCGAGTTTGCGCCCACCCGGTTGTTCCGCGGGCATAGCGGCAAGCTCGTGGCGGACAAGAAGGCCAAGCCGGAGTAACCATGAGCGGCCATGCGATTCAGCGGCTGGTGCGCCAGTCGCCACGGAAAATGCGGCTCGTCATCGATCTCATCCGCGGCAAGGATGTGGCCGAGGCCTACGCCATCCTGAATTTCAACAAGAAGCTGGCGGCCAAGCAGATCGCCAAGACGCTCAAGTCGGCGGTCGCCAACGCGGAACAGAAGGCGCTCCGGGACAACGACCGGTTCGATCCCGATGCGCTGTACGTCAAGACCGCGTTCATCAACGGCGGCCAGCCGCTCAAGCGGTTCACCGCCGCGGCGCAGGGGCGCGCAACCCCGATCCGCAAGCGGACCAGCCACGTGGAAATCCACGTGGCCACCAAGGAGAGCTGAGCATGGGTCAGAAGACGCATCCGATCGGGCTTCGGCTCGGCATCGTCAAGCAGTCGTCGTCGCGGTGGTTCGCCACCACCAAAGACATGCCGGCGCTGCTCAAGGAAGACGAGCTGATCCGCAAGTATCTCAAGACCCGGCTCGGCCACGCCGCGATCGCCCAGATTGATGTCGAGCGGCGCCCGGGCAAGGTCACCATCACCGTGCACACCGGGCGTCCGGGCGTGGTGATCGGCAAGCGCGGCGCCGAGGTCGACAAGCTGCGCGACGAGCTGGCCCAGCTCACGGGCAAGGAAGCGGCCATCAACGTCGAGGAGATCAAGCGGCCCGAGCTGTCGGCGCAGCTCGTCGGCGACAACATCGCCCACCAGCTCACACAGCGCATCTCGTTCCGCCGCGCCATGAAGCGAGCGGTACAGAGCGCCATGCGGATGGGGGCCCAGGGCATCAAGGTGCGCGCGGCAGGCCGCCTGGGCGGCGCCGAGATCGCCCGTACCGAGGGCTATCACGAGGGGCGGGTGCCGCTCCACACCCTGCGAGCCGACATCGACTACGCCACCAGCACCGCGAAGACCACCTATGGCACCATCGGCATCAAGGTGTGGATCTTCAAGGGCGAGGTGATCGAGGATGTGTCCGGCCGCACTTACAGCACGGGAGCCTGAGGCCGATGCTCGCGCCCAAGCGAATCAAGTTCCGCAAGACGTTCAAGGGCCGGACCAAGGGGATCGCCACCCGGGGGAATACGGTGGCGTTCGGGGAGTTCGGGCTCATGAGCCTGGAGCCGGGCTGGGTCACCAACCGGCAGATCGAGGCTTCGCGCGTGGCGATGACGCGCGAGATGAAACGCGGCGGCAAGGTGTGGATCCGCATCTTTCCCGACAAGCCGATCACCAAGAAGCCGGCCGAGACCCGCATGGGTAAAGGCAAGGGCAACCCCGAGGGATGGGTGGCGGTGGTCAAGCCGGGTCGCGTGATGTTCGAGATCGAGGGCATCACCGAGGATCTGGCCAAGAAGGCGCTGGCGCTCGCGTCGGCCAAGCTCCCCGTGCGCACGCGCTTCATCAAGCGCGAGGAGACCTGAGGCATGAAGTCCAACGAACTGCGGGAGATGTCGGTCGAAGACCTCGCGGCCAAGCTCGATGAGCTCGTCGCCGAGCGCTTCAACCTGCGCTTCCGCTCCGCGACCGAGTCGATCGAGAATCCGATGCGCTTCCGGGCGCTGCGGCGTGACATCGCGCGCATCAAGACGGTCCTGCACGAGCGGGCCAGCCAGGTGGAGGGGTAACCGATGACTGAGTCGAGCACGATCCGGAACCGGCGGAAGATCCGCACCGGCGTGGTGACCAGCGACAAGATGGAAAAGACGGTCACCGTCACGCTCGTTCGCCGCTATGCCCACGCGGTCTACGGCAAGCAGGTCACTCGCACCAAGAAGGTGAAGGCGCGTGACGAGCACGGCGCCAAGGCCGGCGATACCGTGCGCATCATGGAGACTCGTCCGCTGGCCAAGACGGTCAGATGGCGGGTAACGGAGATCGTCGAAAGGGCGAAGTAGCCATGGTTCAACAGGAATCGATTGTCCGAATCGCCGACAACTCGGGTGCGCGCCGCGCCCTCGTCATCAGGGTGCTGGGCGGCAGCAAGCGCCGCTACGCCGGCCTGGGCGATACGGTCGTCGTGGCCATCAAGGACGCGATCCCGACGGGCCAGGTCAAGAAGGGTGACGTAGCCAAGGCGGTGATCGTCCGGACGGCCAAGGAGACGCGCCGCAAGGACGGCTCCTACATCCGGTTCGACGAGAACGCCGCGGTGCTCATCAACGACGCGGGCGAGCCACGGGCCACTCGCATCTTTGGTCCCGTTGCCCGCGAGCTGCGCGAGAAGCGATACATGAAGATCGTCTCGCTCGCGCCGGAGGTGCTGTAGCATGAAGCCGCTCGTCTACAAGAAGGCCAAGCGGGTGCGCCGTCAGCCACCGACTCGCCAGCGGCTGCACGTCACCAAGGGTGATACGGTGCAGGTCATCTCCGGCGACGACAAAGGCAAGCGGGGCCCCGTGCTTCACGTGTATCCCAAGACCGGCCGGGTGACGGTGCAGGGTGTCAACGTGATCAAGCGCCATCAGCGCCAGACGCCCACCGCAGAGGCGGGCATCGTCGAGCGAGAGGCGCCGATCCACCACTCGAAGGTCATGCTGCTGGATCCCAAGAGCGGCGCGCCCACCCGGGTCCGCCGGCGCATCGATGCCGATGGCACGGTCGAGCGCATTGCCGCCAGGTCGGACCAGCCGATTCCAAGGAACCGGTAACGATGGCCGAAACGACTGAGAAGACAAAGGCCGCGCCGCAGCCCAAGCGCGAAGGAAAGGGCAAGGCCAAGGACAAGGGCGCGCCCAGCACCGTCGACCACGAGCCCAAGGCCGCCGACGGCGTGCCGCGCTTGCAGGGATACTACCGTCAGACGGTACGCACCAAGCTGCAAAAGGAGTTCGGACTCGCCAACTCGCACCAGGTGCCGCGGCTCGAGAAGGTCGTGCTCAACATCGGTATGGGCGACGCGGGAAAGAATCCGAAGCAGCTCGAGGCGGCGGTCGACGAGTTGGGGCTGATCACGGGACAGAAGGCGGTGATCACCCGGGCCAAGAAGGCCATCGCCAATTTCGGCCTTCGTGCCGGCATGCCGGTTGGCTGCACCGTGACGCTGCGGGGCGCCCGAATGTACGAGTTTCTCGACCGGTTCATCACGCTCGCGATTCCGCGTATCCGCGACTTCCGCGGCTTGCCCAATCGCAGCTTCGACGGCCGCGGAAACTACACCTTCGGCATCAAGGAGCAGATGATCTTCCCCGAGATTGACTACGACAAGGTCGAGAAGATCCACGGGATGGACATCACCATCGTGACGTCGTCGCGGCGTGACGACCTGGCCCTGGCGCTGCTGCGCGAGCTGGGGTGGCCGTTCAGGGGCGAGACGCCGGTTAGAGTAGCCTGAACGGTAAACGGTAAACGGTAAACGGAGAACGGGAGCAAATTCCCTTCTCAGTGATTCCGTTCACCGTTCACCGTTCACCGTTTACTTGGTATGAGGCATCATGGCTAAGACCGCCTGGATCGAGCGCGCGAAGCGCACACCGAAGTTCAAAGTCCGCACGGTACGGCGCTGCCAGCGGTGCGGACGGTCGCGCGCGGTGCTCCGCAAGTTCGGCTTGTGCCGTATCTGTTTCCGTGAGCTCGCCCTGAGGGGAGAAATCCCGGGCGTGCGCAAGGCCAGTTGGTAAGGGGAGCGAAGGAATGAGCCTGACAGATCCTGTCGCGGACATGCTGACCCGCATCCGGAACGCCTGCTCGGCAGGCCACCGGCGCGTGGACATGCCGGTGTCCAAATTGAAGGCGGAAGTGGCCCGACTGCTGAGGGACAACCACTACATCGCGGACTTCAAGATCCTCGATGACGGCGCGCACGGCGTCCTGCGGCTGTACCTCAAGTATCACAACGAGCTGCCGGTTATCCGCGAGCTGCGGCGCGTCTCGACGCCGGGACTTCGGCGGTACGTGAAGTGCCGCGAGCTGCCCCGGGTCAAGAATGGGCTCGGCATGGCGATCGTCTCGACCCCGCACGGGTTGATGACCGATCGTGAGGCCCGCACCGCCAACCTCGGCGGCGAGCTGCTCGCCGTCGTCTGGTAGGAGCCGCCCATGTCGCGTATCGGCAAGAGGCCCGTCACGCTGCCCAAAGGCGTCGCGCTCGAGCTGAACGGGCGCCTCGTCGCGGTCAAGGGGCCGAGGGGGGAGCTCCGCCGCGAGCTTCATCCCGACATGCAGCTCTCGCTGGCCGACGGCGTATTCACCGTCGAGCGTCCCAGCGAGGACAAGCGTCACAAGGCGCTGCACGGCCTCACCCGGACTCTCGTCCAGAACATGGTGGACGGTGTGTCGAAGGGATTCAGCAAGACGCTGGAGATCCAGGGCGTCGGCTACAAGGCCGAGGCCAAGCCCTACGGCGTCAATCTGATCGTGGGATACTCGCACCCGGTCAAGTACGAGGCGCCCAAGGGCATCAAGATTTCGGTCGAGAACAACACCACGGTCAAGATCGAAGGCGCCGACAAGGAAGCCGTGGGCCAGGTGGCCGCCGAGCTCCGGTCGGTTCGGCCGCCCGAGCCCTACAAGGGCAAGGGTATCCGGTATCAGGGCGAGCAGGTCCGCCGCAAGGCCGGCAAGACAGGAGCCAAGTAAGCATGCGCACCATTCACGCACCGAAGACCCGGTCCGAGCTACGCTACCGCCGCCATCTCAGGGTGCGGAGCCGCGTGTCGGGCACCGCCGAGCGTCCGCGGCTGGTGGTCTTTCGCTCGCTCAAGCACATCTACGCCCAGCTCGTCAATGACGATCTCGGCGTTACGCTCCTCGGCGTCGGCGACGGCAGTGAGGGAGTGGCGGTCGAAGGAGGCGGCAAGGTGGCGCGCGGCACGGCCGTCGGCAAACTGCTCGCCGAAAAGGCCAAGGCGGCCGGTGTCACCCGGGTAGTATTCGATCGCGCTGGTTACCGTTACCATGGTCGCGTGCAGGCCGTCGCCGACGGCGCACGCGAGGGTGGATTGGAGTTCTAAATGGCAGACGACACGACGACGACGCAGGCGGCCGAAACCACCGAGCAGCCGGCGGCACCGGCGGCCGAGCGACCGGCGGGGGCCGAGCGGCCACGCGGTCGCGGCGGTCGCGGTGGTGGTGAGCGCGGTGGCCGTGGTGGCCCACGGCGCGATCGCGGCGACCGGGATCATGCCAGCGATCACGTCGAGAACGTCATCGCGATCAATCGCGTGGCCAAGGTGGTCAAGGGCGGACGCCGCTTCTCATTCAACGCCCTGGTGGCGGTGGGCGATGGGAAAACCAAGGTCGGCATCGCAACCGGCAAGGCCAACGAGGTCTCGGAGGCGGTGCGCAAGGCGGTCGAAGCCGCCAAGCGCAACATGGTCGAGCTGCCCAAGACCGGCTCGACGATTCCCCACGAAATCGTGGGCCAGCATGGCGCCGGCAGGGTGCTGCTCAAGCCTGCCGCCACCGGTACCGGCGTCATTGCCGGCGGGCCGGTGCGGGCGGTGCTCGAGTGCGCCGGCATCACCGACATCCTCACGAAGAGTCTCGGTTCGACCAACCCGCACAACATGGTGCGCGCCACGATGGACGGGCTCACCAGGCTGGTGTCGGCCCGCCAGGTGGCTCGCGAGCGGGGCATCGAGCTTGATCAGATCGCGTACAAGCCGCGGCAGGAGGGCTGACGATGGGGCGCAACCCGGTCGTAGGCCGTCAAGGCCCCAAGTATCACGCCGCCGTGGTTCCGAGCGAATCGGAGTCCAAGACGATCGCGGTCAAGCAGATCCGTTCCGAAATCGGACACCCGGAGACCATGCGCCGCACGCTGCGGGCGCTCGGTCTCCGCCATCACCAGCAGGTCGTGCAGCTCCCGAACAACGCATCGATCCGCGGGATGCTGTACAAGGTACGACATTTAGTGGCAGTGAACGGAGAACGGTGAACGGAGAAGGGGTCATCCAGCCCAGCACCGTTCCCGTTCACCGTTTACCGTTCTCCGTTCACTGGAGTTACGAATGGCCGACAAAATCACGCTGCACAACCTGAGCCCTGCGCGTGGCTCTACCTCAGCACGGAAGCGCGTGGGCCGCGGTCCGGGCTCGGGGCTGGGCAAGACGTCGGGCAAGGGTCACAAGGGACACAAGGCGAGGACCGGCGGGTCGACCAATCCCGGCTTCGAGGGCGGCCAGATGCCAATGTACCGGCGCCTGCCCAAGCGGGGATTCACCAATCCGTTCAAGGTCACCGCCCAGGTAATCAACCTCGCGCAGCTCAAGAAGGTCGGTGGCACCGACGTGAGCCCGGAAACGCTGTATTCCGCCGGCCTCATCAGCAAGGTCGACATGCCAGCCAAGCTCCTGGGCACCGGTGACGCCGACCGGGCCTATTCGGTTCGCGGCGTATCCATTTCCGCGTCGGCGCGCGCGAAGATCGAGGCGGCCGGCGGCAAGATCGAGGGGTAAGTGAGCGCACCGCGGGTTCCCAACCTTGCCATTGACGACGAGCTGAAGCGCAAGCTTCTCTTTACCCTGCTCGCCCTGGTCATCTACCGGATCGGCGCTCACATCGCCGCTCCGGGCGTGAACGTCACCGCCCTGGCCGACTTCATCCGGAACTCCGCCGCCGCCGGGTTCTTCGGACTGTACGATGCCCTGGGCGGCGGCCTCTCCCGGGCCACGGTCTTCGCGCTCGGCATCATGCCGTACATCTCCGCGTCGATCATCTTCCAGCTGGCGGGCGGCGTCGCCCCCTCCATCGGAAAGATGCAGAAGGACGAGGAGGGCAAGAAGAAGATCACCCAATGGACACGGTACCTGACCGTGTTCATCTCGCTCTCGCAGGCCTACACTTTCGCGCTCTTCACCGAGTCGATCCCGGGGGCCATCACCAATCCGGGCTTCGCGTCCCGCCTCATCATGGTGGTGACGCTCACCACCGGCGCCATCTTCGTCATGTGGCTCGGCGAGCAGATTACCGAGCGGGGTATCGGCAACGGCATGAGCCTGCTGATCACCTTCTCGATCCTCGAGCGGCTCTGGCCCGGCACCCTCCAGCTGCTGCAGTTCATCCGCAGCGGGGTGGTGAGCGTGGTGGGAGCGGTCACGTTCCTGGCCATCCTGGTGGCGGTAGTGGCCTCCGTCGTGGGAATGACCATCGCCGCACGGCGAATTCCCATTCAGATTCCGCGCAAAGTCATGGGCCGCGGGCGCATCCGCGAGGGACAGAAGACGTTCATCCCCATCCGGCTCATCACGGCCGGCGTCATGCCGATCATCTTTGCGCAGACGATCATCATCGTCCCGGGCACGCTGGCAAGCTTCACGAAAAACCCGGTGCTGACCGATATCGCCAGCTTCTTCACTCCCGGCGAGCTGCCGTACGACATCACGTTCGCCATCATGATCCTGCTGTTCAGCTACTTCTACACGTCGATCATCTTCAATTCGGTCGACCTGGCCGAAAATCTGAAAAAGCAGGGCGGCTTCATTCCTGGTGTGAAGCCCGGCGCCAGCACCGCGGACTACATCGACGGCGTGCTGGCCCGAATCACCCTTCCCGGCGGGCTCTTCCTCGCTGCTATCGCGCTGCTGCCGATTCTCGTCTCCAAATGGTTCGGAATCCCGAACCGCGGGTTCGGAGGCACCTCCGTTCTGATCGTCGTCGGCGTTCTGCTCGACACCATCGCACAGGTGGAGCAGCACCGCACGCTCCGGAAGTACGATGGATTCATGAAGACCGGGCGAGTGAAGTTCAGGGGAAGACAGCAGAGGTATATGTAGGGCCGTCTCCCCTTCACCGGACTTACATGGACATCCTTCTCATGGGCCCCCCCGGCGCCGGCAAAGGAACCCAAGGGGCGATGCTCGCCGAAGCGCTTGGGCTACCCAAGTTCGCGACCGGCGACCTGCTCCGCGACGCCGTGAAGCGTGGAACTCCACTTGGCCTCGAGGCCAAGTCGGTGATGGAGTCGGGACGCCTGGTGAGCGATGACATCATTCTCGGCGTTATCCGTGACGAGCTGGGCAAGCCCGAAGCCGCCAAGGGCGTGATCTTCGACGGCGTCGTCCGTACCATTCCGCAGGCGGAGGGAATGGAGCGCATCCTGTCCGAGAAGGGCCGCAAGATGGACGCCGTGCTGTTCTTCGACGTGACCGACGCCGAAATCCTTTCTCGCCTGACCCGCCGCCGCGAGGTCGAGCATCGCGCGGACGACGATCCCGATGCGGTTGCCACCCGCCTGACGGCATACCGCGATCAGACGGCGCCGGTGCTCTCCTGGTATGAGGCCCGCGGCAACGTGCGCCGCATCCCCGCCATCGGAACCATACAGGAGATTGCCGCCCGCGTGCAGCGGTCGCTCGGCCGCTA
>JBBRGF010000101.1:0-11875 GCA_038240975.1 Gemmatimonadales bacterium | reverse complement strand
GACCATGCCGTGCGAGCTGCGTCCGGCCGTGTGCTCGCCCGCGATACCGCAGTAGGCCGACCCCACCTCCACACCGGCCATGCGTTGCGCGCTCTTCATGGCGCGGTCGATGGCGCGGGTGGTCTCTTCGATGTCGCGCACGACGCCCCGGCGAATACCGGTGCTGCGCTCCACGCCCACCCCAAGAATCTTTGCGCCGCTCTCGCGCGCGTCGCCCGTCACCTCGGCGATGAGCGCGACGACCTTGGTGGAGCCGAGGTCGAGCGCCGCGACGAGCCGCTGCGGGGGAGGGCTCACCCGCGTCCGCCCCGCACGATCACCTGTCCGGTATACCGGCCGTCGAGCTCCTGAAAGGGGCGCCCCAGCCGGGTGAGAGACTGCTCCACCGCCATCACCGCTCGAATATCCTCCGCGGAAACCTGCGCGCCGAACCAGATCCGCCTCCCGTCGATCTCGAGCACCACGTCGGGCCCGACCCGCCATCCCTCGTTGACCCGGGCGAAGAGATCGGGGGCGTGGTCGCGCACCTTCGCCAACACACCCGCCACGACATCGTCTGCCCCCACCGCGACCGGCAGATCGGGGGCGGATATCAGTGGGTCGAACGGCAGGACCCTGCCCCCGGCATCGAGCAGGGCGAGCCCGTTGCGGCTCTGAGCGACCGCGACGGGATCGGCCTCCTCAACCGCGATTTCGAGTGTGCCCGGCATTCGCCGCCGCACCGAGGCCGACCTGATACCGGGAACCGCGACGGCCCGGTGAACCAATGGCGCCGTATCGTCGAAGACACTCGCGTCATCGGAGAGCTTGAGGGCCCGCAAGAGCGTTGCCGGAGCAAGATACTGCAATCCGACGATCTCCACCCTTCTGACGCGGAAAAAACTCAGCTCCTGCAGTACCCGCGGACCGGCGACCGCGACGAGCAGGAGGCCGCCGAACGCGCCGACAGCCACCCACCTGCTGGTCAGGCGGCGCCCAGCCACCGAACGAGCTCGGGCCCTACTCTCGTGATGTCGCCGGCGCCCAGCGTGAGAACCACGTCGCCCGGCCGCAGCGCCTCGAACACGTGCCTGCCGACATCGGAGCGGGTGGGCTCGAAGGTCGCCACGGCACCGGCGCCGCACGCCGCATCGGCCACCTGTCGTCCGCTTACGCCAGGAATGGGTTGTTCGCGCGCGGCATAGACCTCGGTGACGATTACCAGGTCGGCCGCGGCCAGCGCCTTGCCCATCGCCTCGCCGTGCTCGGCGGTTCGCGAGTAGAGATGCGGCTGAAAGACCGCGACGATTCTCCGTCCCGGAAACGCCTGGCGCGCCGCCGAGAGCGTGGCCACCAGCTCGGAGGGGTGATGGGCGTAGTCGTCGACGACCGCCACGCCGCCAAGCTCGCCGAGTCGCTCGAACCGCCGGCCGACGCCCTCGAACGCCTCCAGCGCCGCGGAGGCGGCGCCGAGATCGCCACCGAGCTCTTCCACCGCGCCAAGAGCCGCTACCGCGTTGCGGAGATTGTGAATGCCCGGCACCCGCAGCCGAACCGGCAGCGGCGGCCGGCCCTCCCAGGCGACGCGCGCCTCGGTGATATCCTGGCGCTGAACGACCTCCGAGATGACGATGTCGGCGTCGGCCGCAAAGCCGAACGTCTTCACCGTGGTGTGGAGGCGCAGTGCGACGCGGCGTGCCCCGGCATCGTCGGCGCTCACGATGGCGGTGGAGGCTCGTCCGGCGAACTCCACGAAAGCATCTTCGAGGGCGGCCACCGATCCGTAGCATTCGAGGTGGTCGGGCTCGACGTTGTTCACGATCGCGATGGTTGGGTGCAGCGTGAGAAAAGCCTTGTCGTACTCATCGGCCTCGACTACGAACAGCGAATCGCCGGCGAGGCGGGCGTTGCCGCCCCATCCGCTCACCCGGCCACCGGCGATCCCGGTGGGATCGAGCCCCGCGGCGGTAAGAGCCTCGGTGGCCATGACGGTGGTGGTCGTCTTGCCGTGCGTGCCTGAAACCGCGACCGATCGCGCCGCTCCGATGAGCCCGGCCAGCGCTTCCTTGCGGGGAATCACCGGAACCCCGAGCTCTCGCGCCCTGAGCAGCTCCGGATGCCCGGCCGGCACCGCGGCCGTGACTACGACTGCCCGAGCGCCATCGACGTGTGCCGGATCGTGACCCTTGAAGAGCGGAATGCCCATGGCTGCGAGGTCGGCGGTGCCGGCGGGATCGGTGTCGCAGCCGCTGACGGCAACGCCTCGGCGGCTCGCAATGAGCGCGAGTGCGCTCATTCCCGCCCCGCCGATTCCTACGAAGTGAACAGGGCGCCTATCGGCGGGAGAAAACAAGTCCATGGTGGATGAGCAAATGTAAGTAGACGCCCAGCCTTCTCAAAGGGTGGGGCTTACGAGATCAGCGTCAACAAATTGGTTACGATCTCTTCCGCGGCGCGGGGCCGCCCTCGCGCCCGTGCCCGCTCCGCCATCGAGCTCCGGAGAGGCACATCGGCCAGCACCCGCTCCACCGTTTCCGCGAGCGTCGCCGCCGTCAGTCCGGCCTGAGGGAGCAGCTGCGACGCGCCCGCTTCCGCGAGGACGCGCGCATTGTGGGTCTGATGGTCGGCTGCGGCGGTGGGCAGCGGAATCAGGATGCTCGGTAACCCCCAGGCGCAGAGCTCCGCCACCGTGAGCATCCCCGCCCTCGAGATGACGAGGTCGGCAACCGCGTAGCCGTCGGCCATCGGATCGAGAAAATCCACCACTCGTACCGCCGGCGGCCGGTGGAAGGCGGCAAACTCCGCATAGGTCGCGCGGCCCGTCACCCAGATGAGCGCCGACGCACCGGGACCACCCTGCTCCAGCCACCCCGCCACGGCGCGATTGATGGCGAGCGCACCCTGGCTGCCGCCCGTGATCAGCACCACGGGGCGCGAGCCGTCGAGGCCGAACAGCTCCAGTGCGCCGCTCCGGCGGTCGGGTGTCGGCGGAGCGATCGGGTTGCCGGTGTCGAAGACCACGGTTCGCGGGCCGATTCGAATCAGCGCCCGGGCCTCGGGCAGCCCGAGATAGATGTGACGGACCCTGCGGCTCAGCCAGCGCGTCGCAATGCCGGGATACGCATTCTGCTCCTGGATCGCCGTCGGGAGGCCCTTCCGAGCCGCCCACCACACCACGGGTCCCGAAGCGTATCCCCCCGTGCCGATGACCGCCGACGGCTGTTCGTGCTCGAACAGCTCGCCGAGCTGGTGGACAAGGCGCCCCGCGACGAGTGGCCAGCGAACGTTGCGCCACCACGTCCGGCGGTAGATGGGCTCGGAGAGCAGGAGGTGGTACCGGAAGTCACGGCTGGGAAGGATATGCGACTCGACGCCGCGAATGGCGCCGACGAGTACGGGCTCGATTCCGGACTTGGCGTCCCTGAGCGCCCCGGCGATCGCCAGCGCGGGCATGAGGTGTCCTCCCGTCCCGCCTCCTGCAATGAGGACACGTCTCACGCCCTCTTTTTCCCCTCGGCCGCCTTCTCCCGCTTCTGCGGCGCCGGCCGCCCCCGCAGTCTGCCGATGTTGATCAGAATGCCGGTAGCGAGCAGCGAGATCACCTGGCTCGACCGGCCGTAGGACATGAAGGGGAGAGTGAGTCCCGTGGTGGGCATGAGGCCGAGTGAAACCGCCATGTGCATGAAGGCGGTGAGGCCGATTGTGGCTGTAAGCCCCACGGCGAGATACTGCCCGAACGGGTCGGCCGCGGTGCGCGCAATCCGGAAACCGAGCCAGCAGAACAGCGCAAACAGGGCCACAACGACGAACACGCCGAGAAAACCCCACTCCTCGCCGATCGTGCTGAAGAGAAAATCGGAGTACGCGTACGGCAGGTATCCGAGCTTCTGCTGGCCTTGGCCGAATCCGGTGCCGAAGATGCCGCCCGACCCGATGCCCACCAGCGACTGGTGGATCTGAAACCCCGCTTCGGTGGTGGCATCGCCCGGGTTGAGAAACGTCACGAGGCGCGCGAGGCGATACTGTGCGTCTCTGATCTGATGGAAAACCAGTATTACGCTCACCCCGGCCAGCAGGAAGAAGTGTCCGATCTTGGCGCCCGACGTGAACAGCACCAGCCCGCCGAGGAGCGCCACCAGCGTGGCCATCGAGAGATTGGGTTCGAGGAAGATGAGCAGCGACACGAGGCCGAGAACCATGATGAACGGCAGAACGCCCCGCTTGAACTCGCGCATCTGCTGACCCTTCTTCGACGCCAGCATCGCGCACCAGATCACCACCGCCAGTCGCGCCAGCTCGGAGGGTTGGAAGTTGACCGGGCCGAAGTCCACCCATCGCCGCGCCCCATTTACCAGCGGCGCAATCGAGGTCGTGAACGGAAGCAGGGGGATGAGGAGCAGGGCCAGGGTGAGCAGCAAGAGCGGCCAGGCGAGATACTTCCAGCGGTAGTAGTCCTGCAGCGAGGCAAGGATGAGGAGAATTCCGCCGATGATTGCTCCGGTAAGCTGGCGGATGGCAAATACGACGCCCACATTCTCGCCCTTCAGGATCACCAGGCTCGCCGCGCCGTAGGTGGCGGCAATCCCGAACACCACGAGCACCGCCGTCACCATGCCCAGCAGCCTCGTTTCCCATCGCAGCTCGCCGGGATGGCGAATCGCTTTTCCTTCGGTCATCGCATCGCCTCCACTGCCGCCTTGAATCGGTCGCCCCGGTCCTCGTAGTCGCGGAACATGTCGAAGCTCGAGCAGGCCGGAGAGAGGAGCACCACGTCGCCCGGCTGCGCCAGCCGGCGCGCCGCCGCGATCACGTCGTCGAAATCCCCGGCGGCGACCACCGGCACCTCGCCCGCCAGATCGCGGGCGACGATCGGGCCCGCTTCGCCGTACGCCACCACCGCACGGCAGCGACCGTGCAGCGCTTCCGCCAGCCGCGTGTAGGGCTCGCCCTTGTGGCGGCCCCCGAGGAGCAGGATGAACGGGCGGTCGAGCGAGGCAATGGCGACCTCGGTCGAGGTGACATTGGTGGACTTGGAATCGTTGATCCACAGCACGCCATCCACCTCGCGCACGGGCTCCACTCGATGCGGGATGGCGCGGAAGGTTCGAAGCCCGGCGGCGATCTGCTCGAGCGGGCAGCCCGCCTGGCGGGCGACGAGCGACGCCGCCAGCGCGTTGGCGACGTTGTGATCGCCCAGCAGCGGTAATTCCCGGCGCGGCAGGAGCTGGTCGTCACCCAGCATGAGGCGGGTATTGGCCCTGTCGAACCAGCCATCGGCCCGCCGGGCGATCGAGAACCCGAGGTGGCTGCCGGCCGCCGGGCCGGCCATCGCAACGACGGCGGCGTCATCGGCGTTGGTGACCCACACCGACTCGGAGTCGGCGTTGCGGAACAGCTCGGCCTTGTCGCCGTAGTATTCCTCGAGCGTGCCGTAGCGGTCGAGGTGGTTGGGGGCGAGGTTGGTGAGGACGCCGATGGCGGGCCGGAGGTGCGGAGCGTCGTGAAGCTGAAACGACGACAACTCCAGCGCAAGCCACTTCGGCGGATTCTCCGCCAGAGCCACGTCGCTGAGTGGCCGGCCGATGTTCCCCGCCGACTCGGCGCGGATCCCGCCGGACACGAGCAGGTGGGTGATGAGGGAGGTCGTGGTGGTCTTCCCGTTGGTTCCCGTGATGCCGATGCAACGCGTGCCGTCGAGCGCCACGAACCCGATGTCCACTTCGGCGTACACGGCGAGGCCCGCCTCCCTTGCCGCTTGCAGGGGGGCGACGCCGGGCGGAACTCCGGGCGATACCACCACGGCGGCCGCGCCGGCAATTCGTGGCAGGTCGTGCCGGCCAAGATCGACTTCGGCGCCCGCGGCACGGAGAGCGGCGCCCCACTCCTCGAACCGCGCACCAGCGCCGGTGTCCGATGCGTAGACGGGAAGTCCGCGGCTCCTGAGCAGCAGCGTGGCGGCCACGCCGCTTTTTCCAAGTCCCACCACGGCTACCTCTCGTCCGGTCCGGCGCCAGTCCTCGAACAGCGCGATCGGCGCCACCGTCAGCGAACCTTCAGCGTGGAGAGCGCAACGAGGGCGCAGAAGAGGCCAAGAATGTAGAAGCGCGTCACGACCGTGGTCTCGGCCCAGCCGAGTTTCTCGAAGTGATGGTGAAGCGGGGCCATGCGGAAGACACGGTGGGCGTCGGCGTACTCGCGCCCCCGGGTCCGCTTGTGCCACTTGTACGTGCCGGTCTGCAGCAGTACCGACAATGCCTCGACGGCAAAGATGCCGCCGATGACGAGCAGGAGGAACTCCGCCTTGAGCAGGATCGCCACCGTTCCCAACGCGCCGCCGATCGACAGGCTCCCGGTATCTCCCATGAACACCTGGGCCGGGTGCGCGTTGAACCACAGGAACCCGATCGTCGCTCCCATCAGCGCCGCGCAGAAGACGGTGAGCTCTCCCGCGCCCGGGAGGTAGAAGAGGTTCAGGTATCCGGTCACGTCGACCCTGCCGAAGAGGTAGGCAAAGGTGGCAAACGCCGCCGCCGAGATTCCCGCCAGTCCGGCCGCCAGACCATCGAGACCGTCGGTAAGGTTGACCGCATTGCTGGCGCCCGTGATGACCAGCGTCACGAACGCCACGTACAGCCAGGGCGCGAAGTTCACCACCAGATACTTGAAGAACGGCAGTGTGGTGGCGGTGGCCGGAATGGTATCGGTGGGCACGACGGGATAGAAGGTGAGGAAGAGCCCCAGCAGCAGGCCGAAGCTCACCTGTCCCACGAGCTTCCACCTCGCCACCAGTCCGCGCGACTTGCCCTGCACGATCTTGAGATAGTCGTCGAGAAAGCCGATGCATCCCATCCACAGCGTCGAGAGCATCGCCACCACGACGAAGCGGTTGGTGAGCGGGGCCCACAGAAGCGTCGGCACCACGGTGGCGAGGATGATGATGAGGCCGCCCATGGTGGGTGTGCCGCGCTTGCTCTGGTGGCTCACGGGCCCCTCGGCGCGAATCACCTGCCCCACCTTCCGAGCCTTCAGGCGCGCGATCACCGCCGGACCCACGAGAAACGAGAGGAGCAGCGCCGTTACCGTCGCCCCAGCCGCCCGAAAACTGATGTAGTTGAAGAGATTGAAGATGATGAAGGTCTTGCCGAGGGGCGCGAGCAGGTGATAGAACATCGAGCCTCAGCGTGATGGTAGAGGGGCTTTGCCCGCGTCCGGATTCGCCTGCGCCTCGAGCGCCGGAAGTATACGTTCGAGCGCCACGCCACGGGATGCCTTGAGCACCACCACTTCGTCGCCCGCGAGCCGCCCGGCCAGGCGGCCGCCAAGCTCCAACGGGTCGGCCGCGGTGACAAGCCGGTCGCCCAACCGGGCCGCGTAGGGCTCGAGGGCGGGCACGAAATCGCCGACGGCGCCGAGGAGGTCGGGCTCGAGCTCCACCAGCGCCCGGGCGATTTCCGCATGAAGGGCTTTTGCCTCGGTTCCCAGCTCCCTCATCGTCCCCGCCACGAACACGAGTCGCCGGCTGCCGCGGAGCGTGCGTGCAGTCTCGATGGCCGAACGAAACGACTGGGGGTTCGCGTTGTAGCAGTCGTTGAGAATCGTGAGGCGCCCAGCCTGGATCAGCTCTCCACGCCCGCCCGGAATGCTGAACCGCTCGAGCGCTCCCGCGGCCGCGGCAGGATCCAGGCCGAGCGCCTCGACCGCCGCCCACACGCGGATCGCATTGTCGGCCTGATGAAGCCCCCGCGCCGCGAGCGTGAACGTATGGCTTCCGATCGTGATAACCGGCTTCGCGTCGGGCCCGAGCGTGACGGCATCGGGAACGAGGTCGGCGCCCTCGAGGCCTGCCGTGCGAACGCGTTTGGCCCGGAGCCGAGCCCCGGCCGCCAGCTCCGCCGGCTCCGGGCCGACGATCGCCAGGGCCACGCCGTCCGTGAGCCTCAGCTTTTCTTCGATGACTCCCGCGAGCGAGCCGAAGCCCTCGAGATGTCCGGCCACCGCGTTCGTCACGATCGTGATCGCCGGCTCGATGATCTCGCGGGCCCGGGCGATTTCGCCGGGCGTGCTCGCTCCCGCCTCCACGACGAGGGCCTCCGTGCCCGGCGGGGCCTCCAGGATCGTGAGCGGAACGCCGATGAGGTTGTTGAGATTGGCTCGGGTCGCGTGGACGGCGTATCGCGTTCTGAGCGCGGCGGCAAGCATTTCCTTCGTGCTGGTCTTGCCGTTGGTGCCGGTGATGGCGACGACCGGCCCCGCGATTCCTCGGCGGCGGGCGCGGGCGAGGCGCCCGAAGGCGTGAAGCGTGTCGGCCACTTCGAAAAGCACGAGACCCGGGACGGCCGGCGTACCACGCCGCACCACCGCGCCGCGCGCGCCCGAGGCAGCGACTGCCCGGAGATAGTCGTGGCCGTCGAAGCGCTCACCGGCCAGCGCCACGAAGAGAACGCCGGCCTCGACGGCTCGGCTGTCGGTAGTGATGCCGCTGTAGCTCGATGGCCCCGTGGCAGACGGGGGCGCCAGCTCCAGCGCATCCTGAATGTCGGAGGCGCTCCACGCGATCCCGCTTCCCCCGCCCTCCGTGTCCCGTTCACCGTTCACCGTTCACCGCTCTTCTCACGATCTCTCGCTCGTCGAATGGCAGCCGCTCCGTGCCGACGACCTGGTAGCTCTCATGACCCTTGCCCGCGAGGAGCACCGTGTCGCCGGCGCGACCTTCGTCGAGCGCGGCGTGAATCGCCGCGCGGCGGTCGACGACCCGCCGGTGCGGCACTGCGCCCATTCCCTGCTCCACATCGTCGATGATGGTGCCCGGATCTTCGGTCCTGGGATTGTCTGAGGTGACGATGGCCAGGTCGGCGCCTTCGGCGGCGATGCGGCCCATGATCGACCGCTTGCCACGGTCGCGGTCGCCGCCACAGCCGAACACGACGATCAGACGCCCCTGCGTGAGCGGCCGGAGTGTGGCGAGGGCACGCTCGAGCGCATCGGGAGTATGGGCGTAGTCGCGAAGGACGACGCAGGGCACCTGGGAGATCCGCTCCATGCGGCCCGGCACCTGGGGGGTGGCGGCGAGCCGAGACACGACCTCGTCGAGCGGACGTTCGAGTCCCAGTGCGCACGCCGCAGCCGCCAGAGCATTCGCCACGTTGAAATCGCCGAGAAGGGGGAGCGATACCTCCGCGCCGCCGAATCGCCCGGTCAGCTCGAATCTGCTGCCGGCGGCATCGAGAACCACCCCCGAGGCGCGCACGTCGGCGGCAGGATGGAGGCCGAAGGTGATCCTCGGCGATCGGGATGCCAGTGCCTGCCACGCATCGTCGTCGAGATTTACCACTTCGAGGCCGTTCGTGCCCAGCAGCGAGGTGAGCTTGAGCTTGGCGGCGAGATACGACTCCATCGTGCCGTGATAGTCGAGATGGTCTCGAGTGACGTTGGTGAAGATTCCGGCCGCGAAGACGAGGCCGTCGAGGCGCCCCTGATCGAGGCTGTGCGACGACGCCTCCATCACCACGTGAGTCGTGCCGCGCTCTACGAGCTCGGCGAGTGTCGCCTGAAGATCCACCGGTCCCGGCGTGGTGAGCGATCCGGCGGTCGATTCGATCGGGTCGTCCCGGCCATCGAAGGCTCCCAGCGTTCCGATGCTGCCGGCCGTGCCCTGCCCGTTGAGGAGGTGCTTGAGAAGCCCGGCGGTTGTCGTCTTGCCGTTGGTACCGGTGATTCCCACCAGAGTGAGCTTGCGCCCGGGGTGATCGTGCCACGCCGCGCCGAGCGCGATCGCCGCTAGGCGGCCGTCGCGCACGATGATTTCGGGCACGCCGGCGGCCCGCGATTGCTCTACGACCACCGCCGCGGCCCCCCGTGCCACCGCGTCGGGAATGAAGCGGTGCCCGTCGGCCTGCGATCCACGCACCGCGACGTAGAGCGTGCCCCGCCCCACGGCTCGGCTGTCCACTCCCACGCCGGTGACGGCAGGCAGGCTCTCGGGGGCCTGGACGAGCAGATCGGCTCGCCTGAGCGCGTCGAGCAGCGCCCCGGTTGTTGGCTTCATTCGGCGAACACGGTCACCGGCGCCCCGGGCCTGGCCGCCGTGCCCGCCTCCGGGTCGGTCCGCACGACTCTGCCGAGGCCCTGAAGGGTCACCCGGAATCCCCGGCGGTGCAGTGCCAGCGCCGCCTCCCGAAGCGTTCGTCCGGCCACGGCGGGAATCGGCAGCGGAGCGGTGCTGGGCTCATCGGGCCGGGACGGCCAGGCGATCACCACGGCCGGCCTTCCCACGGGCGCGGTGTAGATCTTGGGCTCGACATCAGCGGAGGAATCGTGCGGCGCCAGGCGGCCGCGATCGATCGCAACGCGCCGCGAGGCCAGTGCCTGCTGCAGCATGGTTCGCGTGACTGGCGCCGCGGTCAGTCCTCCGTAGTAGCTCCCTTTCGGATTGTCGATCTTCACGATCACGATGAGCTGTGGATGGTCGGCGGGGAAAAGCGCGGCGAACGATGCCGTGTGCTCGTCGTGCAGGTACCGGCCTTCCTCGAATCGAATCGACGTGCCCGTTTTTCCCAGCAGCGAGTAGTTGCTGAGCTGACCCCTGGCGCCCGTCCCGCCCTCGCCCACCGCTTCACGGAGGAAGTCACGCAGCTTGGCCGCGATCTCCGGGCTCACGACGCGGCGGACGGGCTCGGGGCGATGGCGGTACAACAGCGCCCCCGATGGATCGCGCACCTCTTTCACCAGTGTCGGCGCCAGGAGCACCCCGTCGTTCGCGATCGCGCCGTAGGCGGCGGCGAGCTGAACGGGAGTTACTCCGAACTCGTAGCCCATCGCCATCGCGGCACGGCTGTACATGGGCTGCCACCGGTCGGGCCTCGCCAGTCTGCCGCGCGACTCGGAGGGGAATTCTGCTGCCGTCGGCGTTCCGAAGCCGAAGTCCCGCAACGTCTCGAACTGCTCTTCGGGCTTGAGCCGCAGGGAGAACTTGGCCATGGCGATGTTGCTCGAGATCTGGATCGCCTGCGCCAGCGTCAGCCTGCCTTTTGCCTTGTGCGAATCGTGGATCGATCGGGTTCGCCCCGAGGAATTGACCGGCATCGCCCACACGCCATTTTCTCCGTACACGGAGTCGGTGCTGTCCACCCGCCCCCGGGTCAGCAGCGCCGCCGCGGTGAAGAGCTTGGCCGTGGAACCGGGCTCGAAGGGGTCGGTGAATGTGGATGCTCGTGGCCGCGCGCCTGGCGGCATCTGTCGAGAGGCGAGCGCCAGCAGCTCGCCGGTGGCCGGATCGAGAAAGACGATGTCGCCGCCATCGGCCTTCATCTCTTCGAGTGCGTCGTCGAGTCCCCGCTCCGCGATCTCCTGGAGCTCCGCGTCGAGCGTCAGCGTCACGTCGTTGCCGGACACCGGGTCGCGGATCTTGCGCCCCGGCGAGTCGTAGCGCCGTCCCGCCCGATCCTTGAGCAGCACGGCTTCACCTGGACGGCCCGTGAGCAACGAGTCCAAGGACGCTTCCAGGCCGGAACCGCCGTAGGGCTCGTCCGGAGCCAGGGCGCCGATGATGGACCGAGCGAGATCGCGAGAGGGATAGAACCGCTGGAACTCGCCGGTCAAGTGCACGCCGTGGAGTTGTCGCAGCGGCTGCACCTGTGACGCGGTGAATGGACCGTGCAGGTAGATCCAGCGCTTCCGGGCCTGGAACTCACGATTCAACGCGGGCGCCGAAACTCCGAGGTTCCGCACCAGCGCACTGAATGCCGCCCGGACGTCGTCCAGCTCGTTGGGGGCGACGCCGACGTGGTAGAACTCCTGCGTGATAGCCAGCGGAATGTTGTTCCGGTCGTACAGCGCTCCTCGCCGCGCCGGCAGCACCACCTTCTCCGTCCGCTGGGCCGCCGCTTCCCGCTGCCAG
>JBBRGF010000100.1:0-11948 GCA_038240975.1 Gemmatimonadales bacterium | reverse complement strand
CATGACGAATTGCCCCAATCCCCCCGGGCGACCGTTCACCCCCCTTCTTGTGATGAACAATTCTACGATTACTGTCTATATCTAGTCTAGATCTATCTAAAAATTATGAACTTTATAGTTCCACTAAGAATACAGAAGTTCGGATCCGATCCGCTTCGGTTCGCTTCCGAACAATGCTGTTCGGATACATCTTCAAGAGAGAGTGTCTCAGTTCCGATTGGAAAAGATGAGACTTGAATATTTTCCGTCCGCGTTGTATCTAATCCGCCATCAGCGATTCGGCCTCGGGCCCGGGGTGGCTCGAGGTGAGCCGCCGGTGGGCTCCCGGTCAGTGCTGACCTTCCCCGCGGCGTGGCGGGACGGCGAGGGTGTGCCCGGTGGGGGAGAGGGGCCATGGAGACGCAAGCGGGGAGTAGGGGTGCGGCCGGGATCGAACGGGCGCCGCTTGAGTGGGAGCAGGCCAAGGCGTCCCTGAAGGAATTGGTCCGCGAAGCCCAGCGCTGGATCCTGGGCGAGACCGGCGTCACGGGGGATAGCCGCAGGATGTCCGTCAACGCGTTCGATGATCCCGCACGACCGGGGCGCAAGGGCAGCGTGACGGGGCGGCACATCGACTACTGTCTCAAGGGCGAGCGGGTGATGAAACCGGAAAAGTATGCCGAGTGGCTGGATGAGATGGTGGAGATGAAAGTCCTGCCCGAGCACGAGCGGGCACGCCTGGGGGAGGCGTACAGGTCCACCTGGTGGGACCATCGCGCGGCCGAAGTCGCCTACGAACGGGTCCTGAGCGTCGCGGGGACCGCGACAGCGACGGCTCCGCGCCCGCATGGCAAGCAGTCGGCATCGGGATACTACCGGGCGAGACCCGAGAGGTGGACCCCGGGACGCTACCAGCTCATCAAGACCGAGGTCCGCTCCGGGTATCGAACGCGCCCCAAGGCGGTGGTGTGGCTCACCCGGCCGGACGGGACGCGCAGTAAGGGCGAGGCCGCCAGCAACGGCGAACTCGTCCATGGCGGGATCGACGCCGGTCGCCAGGCGATGGAGAAGGCCGCCGGTCGGCCGATCGAGGCGACGTTCAACTTCGCTCAGGTACGCGACGTGGGCTCGTCCGAGGTGGCCGAGGTGTCGGCAACCCTCCATTCCGACGGCCGGGTATTCACGGGGTTTGGCCGCTACACGGACACGGTGGGGGCCACGGCCCGGGCGCTCGTGGACGCGCTCAACAAGGAGCTCGAGGCGCGGGATTAGCGCGGCTGACGGAACTTGGCGTGCGGGTCATAGTCCGGAGGGTGGGTGATGGGCGCCCGGTCGGTCATGATCCCGTCGGGGCGGAAGCGGACGTAGTACATATTGACGCCCCGACGGATGACCACGTCCTCCACCTGCCCATTCAGGGCGAACTCCCCGCGGATCCGCCAGGCGAGCAGGGCGTCATCCACGATCTCGCCGGTGGAGTGATCGGGCCGATCCCCCGGCCGCGGCCGACACAGGCGGTACATGACCCGACGCAGTGGATCGGGGAGGGACTCGGGCTGCCTCCCGAGGGAACTCTCCCACTCCGGGAAGGGTGAATGATCGGTAGGAGGCTGCGTTTCGAGTGGCATCTGGAGTCTCGACTCTAACAGTCCGGACAAAATTTGTCCAGGTAGTAGTCTGAATTACGTTGCAGAATTCGAGGTTGTAATTCGGTTGTGATCTGATTGAGACGCGGAAGGGAAGAATCCGGTAAGCGTGAGCCCGTGTGGCGGGGATGTTTGCCCGCGATGTGGGGCGTGACGAGCCGGGATGACATCCAGCGGTGGCTCTCGGGACAGGCCGGCCGGTCTGAGAAGGGACCCGCCTGGGGCTGCGAGCGTCACGCAGTGACGCTCGCAGCCTGCCCTGGCCTGCTCGCGCAGCGAGCTACCATGCTCCGCGCAGCGGGGGTGGGCGGGAGCCGCCGCGCTCACGCAGTGAGCTACCATTGCGCCGCCCGGGGCCGAGCGCCCCGTCCATGGAGCGCTCGGCTTCCTTCCTCTAGTCCTTAGCTGGTTTATAGCTACACCATGATCCATCGGGCATCTTTTCGTGGCAGCTGAAGAACTCGCCCTTGCGGCCCTGCACCCTGGCCATCGGGATGCCGTGCACCTCGCAGATCGGGGGCTCCTCGTCGGCGAGGTTATTTGCCTCGGACTTGGCCTCCTCTCGCTCCTTGCGGGCGCGGCCCTCCAGCGTCATGTAGACGCCCCTGACCCAGGTCAAGGCCTCTTTCACGGCGGCCTGGTCGTCGCTGCTGACGGAGACGCTGTGCGCGCCATCCGTGGACAGCTTCACTTCATAGATCGTATTTGCCATAGTGATCACCTCCTTTCTGTCGAACTAAATGGCATGTAATATGCCTATTGTAACGCCTGCACTAGTTCACCTTTTCGGCGGCTTGTAGCGGCACCAGCTTCCATCACGTTCCTTGCGCTGGCAGGCCCAGAAGCTGCCGTACTTGCCCGGTCGCTTGCGCAGGTACTCGTTGTGCACGCGGCAGATCGGCGGCCCTTCCGTGCCCGTCACCTGCTGCCTGGCGACCCGCAGCCATTCGGCCAATCCTTCGGCCAAGCCGTGCTTCCTGTCCGCGTCCTTCGTCGCTGCCTGCTCGGCCAACGTGGTGACTGTCTCGCGCAGTTCTCGCATCTGCCCCTGCAGCTCGCCGACCTCTCGCGCCAGCGTCGCGACCTGTGCTCGCCACTCTCGGACGGCACTCACGACCTGCCGGATGTCCTCCTCGGTGGGTGTCATGTGCTCCACCTCCTCCCTGCCGACCGCTCTGTCGACCCGGTCGACGGCAGCGAGCCGCCGAAGCGGGTCAAGGGCCAGCGAACGCAGTGAGCGCCGTTCATCGGAGCGCAGCGGAGACCCTTGACCCTAGCTGAGCGGGCGAGCGCACCATGGGAGACCAGGCAGAGCGGACCTCAGGTGTTCGAACTGCGCTGAAGTGTCCGAAACGTGGCCGCTCCGGCGGCCACTCTCAATCGTTCGGCGGCGGCGGGGTACGAATAGGAATGCCGAAATGCGCCGAAAACGGCGTCCCTTCGCGACGGATGGCCAAATCCTCGTCCGCGGCGAAATAAGCCGAAATTCGGCCGTTCTGGCGTCGCTGAGGGCCATCCGCGACGACGGTCGACATTCCGTGTCGCCACCGCGACGCCGACCCGAGCAGCCCACTTCTTCGTCGGCGCCCACACCAATCCTCGCACGGGGCGGCGCCGCACGCGGTGGCCGAGGAAGGGTGGGGGGAGGAATCGGCCACCTCGCCAGCTCGACTCCCCCTGGCACAGGGGGACCCTGCAGCCCCGCCCAGCCCGTGGCCACCCAACCTCCTCGAACACCAAAACTCCTCGAACACACCAAGAACTCGGGAACACACAGGGCGGGGATGCAGGAGGGGGTAGTCCGCGACGAACGCCAGTTCGAGCCCCAGCGGGGCGGTCGCGGACTACCCCCTCCGAGTCGAGCTGGCGCACTCCTGGAAGGAGTGCCGTCCTCCCCCCATCGCCGTTGGGGCGGGGCGTAGTCGTCCGGGTAGCTGCCGAATAGGCAGCCCACCAGCCACCCGAGCAGCCAGTCGATCGGGGGCTCTAAGCCGGCGCCGAGGACCGATCGTGTTCGAGTACCACGCGTACTCGAGGAACGGCCGCACTCACGCCGCGGAATGATGGCTCACCCCGCACGGCGAGATCCCTCATGCGATGGCTGGCCGGTTGCGTGACGCACTCGGGCACGCGGCCGAGCATCAGCCGCCGGATCGCCTACCGCCGGGCGCACCGATTGCCATGTGGGAGAGTCCGCAGGGCTCGCAAATGGCTCGTAGGCGGAATAAGACGGCGGCGGTCGCCAGAGGCGATTCCGGGGCCGTGTAGGGCGCCACAGGTGGTAATTCGGGGCCGGCCGAGGAAACAGGAACGTGGCCCATCGGGGGTAGGGTATTTGGTGCGGCGGAGAGCGACGGCGGTCGTAGACTCCGACCATGACCCAGGTCCACCCACCCCGGGCGCCCTGCCCGCTCCACGGCGACGCGGGCGAGGCGGGCTGTGTCTGGTGCAGCGAAGCGCGATTCCGCGGGGTGCATGCGGCGCTCCGCGACCTGCTGCGGACCCACCTGCGCACCCACGAGCCCACGGCCGGGATCGAGGATCTGCAGATCGTGCTCGTCATCGAGCGGACGCTGGTGGTGCGGGCCGACGTCCGCTCGGGGCAGCTGCTCTCCACCCGTCGCGTCCTAGTCAATCAGCGGGGGGTGTTGGCGGTGGCCTGATCGGGTCGGCCGGGCCCCAATCGCGCATCAGCGCGTGCGGCAGGTCTTGTCCAGCACGAGGACCTGCGCGGGCCCGACGTGGATCACCGGGTGCAGCTTGCGCCGACCGGTGGGGCCGAGGCAGTCCGGACAGGTGGAGAACCGCGCGTCGGGATAGGGGTTGAGGAAGAAGCGGTGGCAGGCCTCCGGCTTCCCCAGGTGCCCCGTGGGTGCGGAAACGGATGACTCTTGGGACATCGCTCCTCCTCCGCCGTCAGTGGGCCGGGGCCGGCGACTCAGCCCGGTGGTGCTGCAGGCCCCGCGCCAGGGAGGTCCCCGGGTTCGGAGTCTTTGAGGCCAAGCAGGTCGCGCAGGACGGCGAAGTAGTACGGCATCTTGTTCTTCAGTCCAGGCAGGCCGCCGTTGACCTGCTTGGCAATGTTGCCGCGCTGCTTGGTGATGCTCCTGGCCTCGTAAAGCCTGGCCACGAACGCATCCTCGGACAGGCGCGAAACCTTGTAGAGGCGCATGGTCTGGGTGACGTTGGACTTGGTGTGCTCCTCATCATGGAGCTCGGCACTCCAGTCGGTGAGGAGCTGCTCGATGTACGGAATGGGCTTGGCTGTGCGCCCGCGGTGCCTGGGTAGTGGCCGCGTGGCCAGTATCTCGCCTACCTGCCGTGGGGCGCGTGGTTCTCGTTGTTCCTGCGCATAAACATTCCCACCCTCTTCCCCCACACCCCCTACTCTTTTCGAGGTTCTAGAAGCAGTATGTATATCCTTCGAAGTACTGTTTATGTGTAGGGCTGTTTCTTGTACTACTGTTTGTTGTGGGGGTACTTCGTTCCCTACGGGTGGTGCACTTCGTTCCCCGGGGTAGGGAACGCCATTCCCTACCTTGTCCACCTCGCCCTGGAAGCGTAGACGGTACACATTAATCTCGCTGTCCCCCAGGCTGGACTTCCCCTTCTTGACGATGATGATTCCCTTATTGAGCAACCCCGCGCAGCCCTTCATCACGCCCCGCCTGGACATCCCGGTGCCCTTATCGAGCACCCGCCCATCCCTGGTCGTGATCCCGTCGGTCATCTGGGTCAGTGAGATCTGGTCGCGCTCTTTGTTGAAGCCGTAGGTGCGACGGATGATGTAGAGCAGCACGCGCAGCTCCGCCTCGGTGAGTTCGGGGGCGATGACGTCGAAGACGTCATCGGGGACCGGAGTGGTGGTGGGGAGCGCAAAGCCGGGGTATCGAAAGCTTCGCTTGCGCCCGGTTTCTGAATTAATTGACATAATAAAACGATCCGTCCTCCTAACTAAGACACAGGAGGGGTCCGCTGTCAATCCACGTCTCGGACAGGTAATACTCTCGGCGATGTATTAACGATCATACATGTCGGATAAATCGGATCATTATGAGTTGGCGGATTTCTCCCCGTCCCCACCCCCGTCCACGAGGGTGCTCTTGATTTCGGGCAAGTGGCTGAGGCCGTATTCGATCAGTGCCTCCAGGAAATCGCCCTTCTTGATGGATACCTCCGGGTAGAGCTCGTGGTTGAGATCCCGGTAGCTCTTGTCCAGCAACTGGACCAACTCAACGTCGAGATAGAAGCTGTGGCGCTCGCGGTTGCGCGTCGAACTCGGGCGACGACCCACCGTGTGGGTCCGGAATCGCTGGCTCAACTTCGAGATGCGATCTTCAGCCATGGGTGTCTCCTTCGCGCGCCCTGGTCAGCAGCAGGTCGGCCAGTTGACGGTACAGCTCGACGATTTCGTCTTTCGCGTGTGCCTGGGCTGACGAGGTCGGCTGGTAGGAAAAGATCGAGCAGCCGGCGGCCCAGACCTCTTGCAGCAGCACCCGCTTGCGAAGCTCGATTGGCACCACGGCGGGGATGGATCCGCGCAGGTCGTGCAGGATTCGTTTCGAGATCGCGGAGTCCTGCACGAGGTTGGGGATCACCGCCAATATCCGGATCTCGATGTTCAAGCCGCGCTCGATTGATTCGATCTGATCGAATAGCAGTTCCAAGGCCCGGACCGAGGTCGCCTCGGCCTGGATCGGGATGATCGCCTGGCGGGCCGTGTTCAGGGCATTGTCGGTCAGGTTGCCGAGTACGGGAGGGCAATCGATCAGGATCCAATCGAACTGGTCTTCGATCTGGGCCAGCAGGGCGCGGAGCTTATGTTCGCGGTTGCGGGCCATGTACAAGGCCTGCTCGGCGAGCATCAACTGGTAGGTCGCCGGAATCACCGCGAAACCATCCGTCGCATGCGGATGGATCAGCTCGGAGAGCGTGGCACCCTTGTTCCCTATCAAGCACTGATAGAGGGAGGGCCCGTCCTTCAGATAGAGGTCCTGCATCCCGACCCCCTCGGTTAAGTGGCCCTGGGGGTCGAGGTCGATCAGCAGGACGCGCTGGCCGGCATCGGCCAGTGCACCCCCCAGATTGATGGTCAGGGTGGTCTTTCCAACTCCTCCTTTTTGGATGCAGACGGCGGCGATGTTTGTCATAAGTGGGATAAGTCCGATATCTCCTATATATCATACGAATCATACAACGCCAAGATGGCGGATTGTCAAGAGGCAATCCATCTACGGGTGCGCCCACGAGATGTTGCAAATGCCCGTCCTCGCCCGATTGCGCGCTTCCCGCCCGGGACGCGCGCGACGCCGAGCGGCTCGAAGGAGCCGAAATGCAACAAGTCGTGGGCGCACCCTCCATCTACCGGACAGGGCGAGCACAACTCGCCCTATACATCTCGGAGGTAGCGGATCTATCGGACATGACATGAATGTACAAATACTCGGATAACCGTCAGATATCAGAGCATCTTAAGCGTCCCGCCAGCCGATAGGCGGATTGGAGAGGGGCACGTCTCCTACCCGGCCGGCGGCTCATTCAAAGCCGCGGACTCCACCTCGGCGATCAGCAGCGAGCTGAGGCTCTGGATCCTGGCCAGCGCCGCCCTGAACGCGGACGGCTCCTGACTCCAGGTGGCGACGTAGGGGAATGACCGCTCACCCGTGTCTAGGCCGAAGCGGGCACACATCACGTAGGCGACCGACTCGGCCACCGTCTCCTCGTGGGCGGAGCTGGACTTGGCGCCCGAGAAGTGGTGGGCCAATTCGTGGGCGAGGGTCTTGGCCATCTGACGCGGGGCGGCCTCGCGCAGGACGATGCGCCGCGCCGCGGGGACGTAGTAGCCCATCGCCCCACCACCCAGCAGCGGGTGCAGGTCGGCGCTGGTGCGCAGCACCTCCAGATTCTCTCGTGCAGCGACGCGCTCCAGGGAGCCGAGCAGCTCCCGCCCCGCATCGCCCTCCAGGACGGGGACATCCACACGCGGGAGCGGCTCGCCGTCGGTCTGGGAGATGTCGAAGACGGAGCCGAGCTTGAAGGAGACGGGGCGACGGCCTTCGGTGCGCGCGGGCGACTGGGCCCGTCCCTGCCCTCCCTCCCGCCGATCCCCACCAGCGTCCTCCTGCTCAACCTCCGTCGGCTTGCGGGGCCAGACGGGGACGAAGATGCGGATGCCATGCTCGCCCTTGCGGACGGGACGGCCGAGGGACAGCCAGGTGCGGAAACTGGCCACGCGGGTGGCGTCGGGGCGCTGGTCGAGGATCAGCAGGACATTGCCCCAGGAATAGGTGTGGAAGCGGGCCTGGGCGTCGAGGAAGCGGCGGAAGGTGTCGGAGTCGTGGATGCCCGCGACGGCCCGCTCCAGGCGGGCGAGCGAGTCGCGCAAGGGCGAGTCGGGAGTAGTGGCAAGATCGGATGTGGACCGTGGTCGAGAATGAAGAGAATCAAGTCTTTCTAACGAGGACATATGAGTACAATGATAACACGCAATTGACAGAATGCTAGAATGGTGCTATAAGCGATCAGATGTCAAGGGATGACAAAGCGGATAGTAGCGAGAATAAGGGTGTGATTTCAGCGAAAGTCGCGGCGCTGATCCTGGGCTCGCCACGGCTGCGCCAGCAGCTCCTGCCCGAAGGACCGCTGATCAGCCCGTACGAGATCCTGGACTATCGCTCCGTCCTGGTCCTGGAGGACGAAAAAGGGAGCAAGGCCGTCTTCCACAGGACGCAGCGGATCAAGTTCCTGCAGGACGGTGTCGAGGCGATCCTCGAACACTTTTGGGGCGACGGGGTGCTGGTGGTGGACTACCAGCACAGCGCCGGGCGGATCGCCGACTCGTTCAAAGACGAAGGTCGGCGGCACCTGGTGATCGAGCTGCCGCGCCCGATGCACGCGGGCGAGGAGCTGACGTTCACGGTGCAACGCACGGTGCTGGAAGGATTCCGCGGGGCGCACGAGGCGGTGGAGACGACGCTCGACCACCCGATCCACAAGCTCAGCCGCGCGATCATGTTCCCGAAGGGGCGGCCCTGCCGCGGGGCGAAGCTCGTCGCGGGAGTTGGCGAGGATGCGCTGTCCATCGCCATGGCGGCCAAGGGGCTGACGATCATCTCGACGCGGGTGGGCAACCCACGACCCTACACGCCCTATACGATCGACTGGAGTTGGTGACACGAAGAACGGCGAGCCGGTGAGGCCCGCCGTCTCCAAACCTTCGGCGGCTGCTAGCCGCCCTCGCCACCACCGCGCATGGCCACCTCCCCGGGAGACAGTACCGATCACCGATCAGCATCCTCATGTTAGTTCTTATATCGGAACAAATTCAAGAAGGTCCATGTGTGCGGGGACCCCGCTTCCGATTCTCGGGATTGTCGAGATAGACGGCGACGGCACGCCAGGTGACGACCCAGGTCTTGCCCACCTTCGTCGCGCGGACCCGGCCGAGCCGGCACAGCCGACGAAGAAAGCTGGAGCTGAGCCCACTGCGCGCAGCTGCCTCCTCGAGCGAAATCAATCGCTCCTCGTCCAACGGCCCGCCACTGCCTGCGAGCAGGCGGCGTCACTATACCGACCCTCACCCCCGCGCGCGCGCCACCTATTTACACAAAGTAATACTCGTGATAAACTGTCATTACTTATGCAAAACATGGAGCCGACGATGAAAGAGCATCGCTCGACGGTCACGACCAAAGGCCAGGTGACGATCCCGATCGAGGTGCGCCGCCTATTAGGAGTGAACCCGCACGACACGGTCGCCTTCGTGGTGGACCGCGACCAGGTGCGCCTGGCGCGCACGGGGAGCGTGGTAGCCCGCACCGCGGGCGCCTTCCAGGCCCAGGGATCGCCGCTGACCGCGGAGCAGTTGCGCGCGGCGGCGGAAGAGGCCATCGCGGAGGAGACGGCCGAGCGGTCGGGCCCCTAGATGGCGACCGTCTTCCTGGACACGAACGTCCTGCTGCGCCATCTCATGCAGGACCATCCCGAGCACTCGCCGAAGGCGACCGCCTTCCTGGAGCGGGTCGAGCGTGGGGACATCCAGGCGCGCATCTCCGACCTGGTGGTGCTGGAGCTGGTGTTCACGCTGCAGCGGACCTATAAGCAGCCGAAGGCACAGATCCGCGACGTGCTGCTGGCGCTGCTGGACCTGCCCGGGCTCGAGCTGCCGGGCAAGCGGAAGTTCAGGAAGGTGTTCGACCTGTACGTGGACCTGAACATCTCGTTCGCGGACGCGTACCATACAGTGCTAATGCAGTACCTGGGAATCGCGGAGGTTGCGACGTTCGACCGCGAGTTCGACCGGGTTGCGACGATCAAGCGAGCGAGCCTCTGAGTGGATGACCTCCGCCACGCGTGCCAACAGCGCGGGGTACCCTGCCCGCTGGGAGCCGGTCAGCCGCGCCGCTTCAGCCATTGGTTCACCGTCCTGTTCGTCACTCCCAGCGCCCAAGCGATATCCCGCTACCATCAGCCTGGCCTGTCAGCACCCACTCGCGCAGCCGCCACTCCTGCACCACCTGCGTCATGTTCGCCATACTCGTACTCAGGCCCACGGACGTCGCACACCTCGATCCGCTTTCGCCCCCAGATGAGCAATCCAGTTCAGTGCCGAGACTGTCCACGACTACGGCTCTTGGCTTTGACCAGCAGCCGAGGATCCATGTCTGGGTCCAGTTCGGACGGATGCACGGCGCCCATCGCACCGCGACGAAGATCTAGGACAGTGCCGATAAACGCTGATATGTAGCCCACAATGGTAGAATAGACTCCGGTATCGACAGGGAAGTAAAAAAAGAAACCCAGCCCTCTATCAACACGAATACCGATTTCATACTCGATCAAGAACACAATAACTGCTATTCCGCCGACCATGGTGAGCAACCATTGCCAGAACAAGTCGTCGAAGGATTCGTACACGGAGAATCGCAAGTTACGAATCGCGAGCAAGAGAACGACAAGCGCCAAAACGGGAACCAGGAAGAGCGCGTAGAATGCATGCCCTTGAAGTGAGATATCCAAGCCGCTCTTCCTGCCGGATTCACTGTAGATCCACGAAGATCGGAAGGAGAGTAACACGGACAAACAACCGATCATCGTCAGAGCCCGCCCAACGGTGAGACCGGCATGCCACCCTCGCGCCCCGGGCGCCCGTCGCCCGAAGGCGATCGAGTTACCAGGTACGATCCCGTCCGGCACTTGCCGACCCGTATAGGGAAGGGTCGCTTCGGCTCTCTGGATCGCAAGGATCTTCGCTCCGCAGGTTGTGCAAAAGCGGGCGGAGACACCTATGCTGGTCCCACACATGTGACAGAACATCCCGGCCCCCACGTTTGGCCTTCGACTGCGCCCCGAAACCTCTCCAGCCTGCCGGCTCAGCTGAATGTACATAGACAGCGAAGTGCCTCGAGGCGACGCCGCTCGTCGCCGGGTTCACCCCGTCCGGACGTTCGAGCCACGCGGGAGTGTACAGGGGATGTCAATTCTCTCCTCCACCGTGGCAGCGGGAGGTAGCTACGATGTACGGGACGCCCGATGCGAGGTCGCGCTACCCTGGCTGCGGAGCGGACGCCATGGCCGGCAGCCGCTTCTGCACCGTGTGTGGCGCCGAACTGACGGGGGCGGGCACTGCCCCGCTCCACCGCCGAGCCTGCAGGGGTACTCGGGCGGGCACTGCGGGCGTGCTCCTCGTTCTCGCGCTGCTCGCCGCCGCGGCGTTCGCGCTGAGGGGACAAATCGGCTTACCGGCCACCGCTGGATCCTCCATTGCCGCAAGCTCGATACCGTCCTTACCGGTGCCGGCCGACACTCCCAAACCCACCGAGCGAGCCCCGTTCGTAGACGCACAGGCGGTCACCTGGACGACTGCTACCAGCACTCCTCTACCCCGACAATCACCCCCACTCAGACGCCTACTCCCACTCAGACCCCGGTCCCCTCTGCCACCACCACTGCCACTCCCACCCGTGTCCCAGCCACCTTCACCCCTACCGCCACGCGCGTCCATGCGTCCGCTGGGCCGCCCCGCGGCACCCTGATCTTGGTGCGGCGACGCGGCGACAGTGATCGGAACGATCTGTACCGATTCAACCTGTCAGACTCTTCGCTCATCGCGCTAGACATTCCGGCGCGCGGCTGGAACTGGGCTCCCGCCGCATCGCCCGACGGTCAATGGATTTCGTTTGCTACGGGAACGCCCGGCAAAGCGGACATCGGTGTTGCCCGGACGGCTGGTTCCGAATTCCGGATTCCGGATCATCGCCCGCACAGGGGCGCTCAATTTGGGTTCGCCGAACTGGACTCCAGATGGCCGGGTCGCATTCAGTG
>JBBRGF010000099.1:0-11995 GCA_038240975.1 Gemmatimonadales bacterium | reverse complement strand
GAGCGGTCGTAGTGGTGGTTGATCTGGGCCAGCCCGGTGATGCCCGGCTTGGCCCGCTGGCGCAGGGGGTACTCGGCGATGTGCTCGCGCAGCTCGGCGAAGATGGTGGGCCGCTCGGGCCGGGGGCCCACGATGTTCATCTCGCCCCGGAGCACGTTGATGAACTGGGGCAGCTCGTCGAGCCGGTACTGGCGGAGCAGGCGGCCGACCGGGGTGACCCGGGGGTCTTCCCGCTGGGCCCAGACGGCGCCGGAGTGGAGCTCGGCATCGACCCGCATGGTGCGGAACTTAAAGATGGTAAACGGCCGGCCGCCCACGTCGCGGGTCCGGCGGGGGTCGTCGAACTGGCGGCCGGGCAGCCGCCGGTCGAGTCCCACACGCTCCTGCACGTAGAACACGGGGCCCCGCGACGACAGCTTGACCAGAACGGCGATGATCAGCAGGATCGGCGACGCGAACGCAAGGGCAATTGCTGCGAGGATCAGGTTGACCGATCTCGCGATCCACTGGCCGCTGTGGCGTGGCATCGTGCGGCTGATGAGCACCAGCGCGCGCGCATACGCACGAGACCAGTTTGGCCGAACTCGTCGAGCAGGGAGCGAGCGGGAAGGAAATGCTCGTCGAACTCCGGATGTGGCAATACCCATGGTCCTGGCGGTACCCGCTAAGCAGAAGGGATTTGGGGGCTGCCGACCTGCGCCCTCGGCAGAAAGAATGAGCTTAACTGCTCGAACGATCCTGCATGGTGACGTACATCACTGATCAGAGGCACCGCCCAGCCGGGATCTCAACCTCCCTTGGCACGACGGCGCGTCAACAGCGGCATGGGAACTTCGCCCAGACCAAAACTGGCCAGCCACTGGCTGAATCGCGAGCGCTCCATCGGATTGGTCGTTCCCGCATCTGGCTCTGACGCGGCGTGACCGCTGCGGGCATCGTCAGGACTGCGTTCACCCGAGGGTGGCGAAGGGATTGCTCCGAGTGGCTGAGGCACATGCCCTTCGTCTTCAAATATGACGCCGCGAAATTTTAGTCTTGATCCCCGAGTCAGAAGCATCTACAAGATATTATGTTGCCGAAGTTTATCAACTAGCAATCGATTCCGGTGTGGGGTGGTCACCTGTCAAGAACGTTGCTCCTAGACCACACTATTGTGACTCGTCCCGCCACAGAAGAGCCGATATAGAGTAGTGGCGCAGTAGCCCCCAAGTGTGGCATGACTCCCGCAGAAGGGAGCGAGATGGGTTTTCACTCGACGCCTATGGTGTT
Source organism: Gemmatimonadales bacterium (assembly GCA_038240975.1). Classification (GTDB taxonomy): domain Bacteria; phylum Gemmatimonadota; class Gemmatimonadetes; order Gemmatimonadales; family GWC2-71-9; genus CAVVWJ01. Next base: position 10,726 of record JBBRGF010000099.1, on the reverse strand, counting down.
ATGTTCTAATGACTTGACGGTTTTGGCCCCGCCCGCACGACTTCTGCTGTCCAGGGCGTATTGCTGAATTGCCGTCTTTTCCCTTTCCGGCCGAACCCAATGGAAAATCCCGAAAAGGCACCGCCCGCCCCGCTGGTGCTCATTGCGAACGATCAGGAGTGGTCGGCCCGGTCGCTGGAAAGCATTCTCGGGCCGAACGGGTATTCGGTGGTCCGGGCGTACACGGGGCAACAGGCCCTCGACCGCGCCCAGGCTTCGCAACCCGATCTCATCATACTCGACGCGCAAATGCCCGACATGCACGGTTTCGATGTCTGCCGCATGCTTCGGGCCGATCCCCGCTTCAGCTCGACCACGCCCATCGTTATCACGACCAGCGGTCCTTCCGGCCGCACGCAGCGGCTCGAGGCCTACCGTTCAGGGGCCTGGGAATTTCTTGGCCAGCCTCTCGATGGCGAATCGCTCCTCCTCAAGCTCGGCACGTTCCTGCAATGCAAGCGCGCCGTGGACGTGCTCCGCGAGGAGAATCTCCTCGATCCGAGCACTGGTCTGTACAACATGCGCGGGCTCTCTCGCCGGGCCCGCGAAATCGGATCGGATGCCCTGCGCCGGCACGATCCGCTGGCCTGCGTGGTCTTCGCCCCCGAACCTGAAACTCATGCCGTCGAAGCCGAGCCCGACGAGGTGGAGCGCATTTCCGATCAAGTTGGCCTCCTCTTCAAGCGAGCCGGCCGCGCGTCCGACGCGATCGGCCGACTAGCGCCCGCCGAATTCGCAGTCATCGCGCCGGCCACCGGACCCGACGCGGCACTCCGCCTGGTCCGCCGTCTGAGCGGCGCCATCGAAGGGTCACCTGTCGCGCACCGTGGCGGAGAACGGTCGATCAGGATCAGGGCCGGATACTGCGCCGTGCCCGACTTCGCTCAGTCGCCGGTCGACGCCGTCGAGCTGCTCCTCCGGGCAACCACGGCCCTCAGGGACCTCCGTCGCGATGGTACGGGCGAACGGATCAGGGCGTTCGAAGAGGTGGCGCTGGAATACGAGACCTAAACCACCTAAAATGTAGTCATCCCACCACGGTCTGTAGCGCTGGCTGCTATGCAATATGTTGCGCTACAACATCATATGCTTGACAAACGCAGCAATCTGTTGTACCAATGTTACTATCCGCTGACCGGCCACTTGAATGCATAGCTGCACCGGTGACGGTTGTGTCGCACACACTCATCACGCCCACGTTCTCAGGAGTATCCGGATGGCGAACCCGCTCCCACAGCAAGACCGGCCGGGGCAATCCGCCGCCGACGCAATTGCGCGCGATCCTCTTTCGATTCCCGGCGAGGTCAAGGCAAGCATTCGGGTGCTTGTCGTCGACGACGAAAGGACGCTGAGGGAGAGTTGCGCAAGCGTCCTTCAGATGGACGGCTACAATGTGACGCTGGTCGGGCGCGGAGAAGAAGCGCTCGAGATGGTGCGCCGGCGCAAGTTCGACATCATCCTCGTCGATCTGTACATGTCGCAGATCTCGGGTCTCGAAATCCTCCAGGCCGCGCTCGGTGCCTACAAGGACACTATCGTCGTGGTCATGACCGGCAACCCGAGCGTGACGAGCAGCATCGAGGCGCTCCGGGCCGGTGCCTGGGACTACCTGCCCAAGCCGTTTTCCGCCACTCACCTGCAGGTGCTGATCGGGCGGGCCTCGCATGCCGTCATGATGTCGCGGGAGGCCCAGGATCTTCGCGTGCAGTTGATGAAGCAGAACGGCCACAGCGACAAGATTGCCCTCATCGGTATCTCGCCGCTCTTCCGCCAGGCGGTCGACCTGGCCCGCAAGGTGGCCGCGACCGACGCGTCCGTATTCATCAGTGGGGAGAGCGGCACGGGTAAGGAAGTCATCGCCCAGTTCATCCATCAGAACAGCCGACGCGCCGCGCGCACCCTGGTGCCGATCAACTGTGCCGCGCTCCCCGAGCACCTCCTCGAGAGCGAGATGTTCGGCCATCGCAAAGGCGCGTTCACCGGCGCCGACCGTGACAAGCCGGGGCTTCTCGAAACGGCCAATGGCGGAACGCTGTTTCTCGACGAGCTGACCGAGATGTCGATGCCCCTCCAGGCCAAGCTCCTGCGGGTCATTCAGGATGGGGTGGTGCGCCGGGTTGGCAGCGAGCAGCAGGATGCCGTGGTCGACGTCCGGTTCATTTCGGCCACGAACCGGGAGCCCCAGGAGGCGGTCGACACCGGCGTTCTTCGGGGCGACTTGTTCTACCGCCTCAGGGTGGTGCCGATCAAGCTGCCCCCTCTCCGGAAACGTCCGGAAGACATCCCGCTTCTCGCCAACCATTTTCTGACGTTCTATTGGCAGCGCCACCGTCAGATGGGCGACCGGGTCCCCCGGTTGAGCGACGCCAGCATTGCCTTCTTGCGCTCCCGGCCCTGGCGAGGCAACGTACGGGAGCTTCAGAATTGCATAGAACACGTGGCCGTGCTGGCCGAGGCCGACCAGCTCATCCAGCCGAACGACATCCCGGTGTACGACGATGGGGGTGAGCGACAGGTGGAGAGCGCGGCCCCGTCCGGCGTCATGGATGAAGCCTATCACTCCGCGAAGGACAGGGTTGTGGCGCAGTTCGAGAAGGAGTACCTCACCCGTCTGGTCTCCAGGGCCGGCGGCAACATGTCGAAGGCGGCGCGGCTGGCGAGTATCGATCGCACCACGCTCTATCGATTGATGGATAAGCACGCCTTTCATCGAGACGACGGGTCCGGGTCGCCTGAGTGACACCGGAGACCGCCGTTCCGTCCACCGCCAGCGGAGATCGCCGGCGCCACACTGCGGGGCCGGCGCCGGTGAAAATCTGGGACCCTGACGGTCCTTCGAGCGGCGCCATCGCCCTACCGTTGTGGGACGCGTTGCGAGAGGCGGTCCATGCCGCCCAGGCGCAATGGGAAGGGGCGCTGGAGCACTCCATCGGGGTCGAGGAAGTCACCGCCCATCTGGCCCAGCTCTCTTCGGCCGTTCGCCAGCGGGCAAGCGGACACGAGGTCGATCTCACCCTCCTCCCTCGCAACGCGCTCTCCCGCCGCCTTCTGGCGCTGATGCGCACCTCCTTCGTCGAACGCGTGCAAGCCCTGCCATCTCCCGATCCTTCCCAGCTGCTTCGCGTTCTCAGCGCCATCGAGCAGGTCGGTCTGCACCTGGAGGCCGACTGGTCCCAGCACTTTGCCGACCGCCTTTCCAGCCCCGACGGCCTCGAGCTCGTGGTCGAGGTGGCGCACGACCTGCGCTCACCCCTCACGTCGATTCTCTTCCTTGCCGAAACGCTCCAGCGCGCCCGCAGCGGTGCGGTCAATGAAGTTCAGGAACGGCAGCTCGGGTTGATCTACAGCGCGGCCTTCGGCCTCAGCTCGGTGGCCAGCGACGTCATCGAGCTTGCCCGAGGCGGCGACCGGCTGGTCGATCTCGATCCGATCCCGTTTTCCATCGCCGACATCCTGGAGTCGGTTCGCGACATCGTGCAGCCGATCGCGGAGGAAAAGGGGCTCACCGTTCAGCTCTCGGCTCCCGAGGCCGACTTCCGCGTTGGCCATCCGGTGGCACTGAGCCGAGTGCTGCTCAATCTGACCACCAACGCCCTGAAGTTCACGGCGGAGGGGTTTGTCGAGGTGACGGTTCGGCAGTCCTCGGAGCGTCTGGTCGAGTTTGCCGTGCGAGACACCGGGCGGGGCATCCCGCCGCAGTCCATGGCGACGCTCTACGAACCCTTCCGGCGCCGGCAGAAGCCCGGGGAGTACGCCTTCTCCGGCTCTGGACTCGGCCTGTCCATCTGCCGCAAGCTGGTCGAGGCGATGGGCTCGACACTCGAGGTCGAGACCGAGTCGGGACAGGGTACCCGCTTCTTCTTTGTGCTCGACCTTCCGCTCGCCGGTCAGCCGCAGTTCGGATGACCGCTTCCCGTCAGGCCTACCCGGCGACGGGTCCGCTGGTGTAGGTTTGACGGCATCGGAGCCGGGCCGTGGTGGCCTGGCGAGTGGAGGACCACCGCCACTTTATCGACATCCGGCAGCTCGCCTCGTGCGCGTCGCCGACGCCCCTGACCAGGCCGGTTTCGGCCAGCAGGAGCGCGGGATGGGCACCGGGCGTCTGATCCTCAAGACGAGTGACACGTGAACAAGCCGTTGATCCGCCCGGGGCGCCATTTGAGCCAGCCCCCAGTGCACGCCCCGAACGCCGCTCTTCTGATCGACTTCGACAACGTCACCCTTGGTGTCCAGAAAGACCTGACCAAGGAGCTGCGTACCCTCCTCAACAGTGACATCATCAAGGGCAAGGTCGCCGTTCAGCGAGCCTACGCCGACTGGAGAAGGTACCCGCAGTACATCGTGCCGCTGTCCGAATCATCGATCGATCTGATTTTCGCTCCCGCGTTCGGCACCAACAAGAAGAACGCCACCGACATTCGCCTCGCCATCGACGCCATCGAGCTGGTGTTCACTCGACCGGAGATCGGCACGTTCATCTTGCTCTCGGGGGACAGCGACTTTTCCACGATGGTCATCAAGCTCAAGGAGTACGGGAAGTACGTCATCGGTGTCGGGATTCGTGAATCGGCCAGCGACCTGCTGATTCAGAATTGCGACGAATACTTCTCGTACAACGATCTCGCGGGGCTCACCAAGGAGGTCGACCCCCCCTCGACCCAGCGAGATCCCTGGCAGCTCGCCGGCGAGGCGGTGGCGCAGATGGCTCGCAACGGCGACGTCATGCGCTCCGACCGGCTCAAGCAGGTAATGCAGCAGATCGACCCGAACTTCGACGAGCGCAACGCAGGGTTCAACCGCTTCAGCAAGTTCGTGGTCGAGGCGGGCCAGAAGGGAATGCTCGTCGTCAGCAAGCTCGAGAACGGACAGTATGAGGTGGCGCCGGTGCCGGGCGGAGCGGCAGCCGCGGCTCCCGCGGCGCGCACCGAGGAGCCCACGCGCGAGGAGAGCAACAGCCGGCGCGGACGATCGCGCCGCGGAGGCCGCGGACGCGATCGGGAGCGGCCGAGCGAGGCGGGGAGGGAAGAGGGAAAGCCGCGCCATCCGCCCCGAGAGACGCGGAGCGACGGCGCGCTCACGCTCGCCCGTGCGTTTCAGCTGATGTCGCAGGCCCTCGCCGAGCTGCGCGCTCCCGTGGGGCACGAAGCGCTACGGCTGCGGATGGCCTCGATGCTCGGCAGGCAGGATCCACTGCTCGACGCCGCGCGCTTCCCGCTGTTTCTGCGGCAGGCCAACGATGCCGAGGTGGCTGACGTCCGGAAAGTCGGCGAAGACGAATACGAGATCACGCCGCACCGTACCGGCGGTCTCCCCCCGGCCCAGGCTCAGTCTCCCGCCGCTTCGGCGCCGCCGGCCGCTGACGGGGCCGTTCAGGCGCCGGTCGAAGCCGCGACTACCGAGTACGCCACTGCGACCCGTGAGAACGGGCAGCGCTTCGGGGTGCGTTTCCGGCGCGGTTCCCGGTCGCCGCTTCGGGGTGGTGAAGTGCCGCTCATCGGCGTCGTGGAGATCGACATTCCCGCGGCGCTGGCCTCGCCCGTAGAGCCCGAGCCCCAACCCGCCGATACCTCTGAAGAGCCCGCGAAGCCGCGCCGGGCGCGAGCCCCGCGGAAGCGGGCGGCCACCGCACCGGCCGCGACGGAGGCCGCCGCTCCACCCGATGCCGCCGCGGCGCCTCCCCGGCCCAAGCGGCCGCGACCGCGGGCAAGGAAGAAGGCAGAGTGAGCGGTGCCAGACGGGCAGCCACGCTGCCCGTCTCCTTTTTCCACCGATCCGCTGACCTGGTCGCTCTGGACTTGCTCGGCACGACGGTCACCTCGACGATCGGCGGCTTCCGCACTTCGGGAACGATCGTCGAGGTCGAAGCGTACCTGGGGTGTCGCGACCCCGCCTCACACGCCTACCGGAACCGGCGCAACAGCCGCAACGCGGCGCTCTTCGGCCCGCCGGGGTCGTGGTACGTCTACCTCTCCTACGGCATTCACTGGTGCGCCAACCTGGTGTGCGGGGTCAGAGGCGAGGGATCTGCGGTCCTGCTGCGCGCGCTGGAGCCGCTGGATGGGCTCGAGGTGATGCGGGGCCGCCGCGGCCCACTTGCCGACAGCCAGCTCTGCTCGGGTCCGGGAAAGCTCTGCCAGGCGCTGGAGATTACGCGGGAGGTGGATGGAGCGCTGATGTGGGGCTCGGCGCTGACCGTCGCCGGAACAAGCGCGGCGCCGCCCGCTTTCGCGGTGACGCCGCGTGTTGGTATCACTCAGGCCGCCGACTGGCCGCTTCGCTTTCTCATCGCCGGCTCACCCTGGGTATCGCGGGGAGCCGGAAGGACTGGACGGGTGAGAGCCGCAGCGCCTCAGTAGCCGCCCGCGGTCGCTCCCTCGTCCCGGGCGCTGCCGAGACCGATCCGGAGGCCGCCGGTAAACGTGTGAGTCGGCCCATCGAGGAGCCGGCCTACGGCGATCACGTTGTTGTTGCCGTCGGTCACCGCGTGGGTGGATGGGCTCGTGGTGATCTGGTACTGGCCAAACGCCATCAGGCGTCCCACCTGGAACTGCAGCCCGCCGATAAACGTCCCGAAGCCGCTCGACCCCAGCTCGTTGGCCGAGAAATCCGAGCCACCCGACGTCGACCTCGGGTTCACCACGTGGATGATGCCATAGCCGACACCAAGGTACGGCTGAGCAGCCGACCGGATCGGGAAGGCCATCAGAGCCGCCGAATACTTCCTGATGTCGTTGAAGCTGACGGATTGCACGCCGCCCGCATCGGTGAAGGAGCTGGTCTCATTGGACCCGACGCCTTCCTCGAAGGAGAGCATGAGTCCAGTGCGCTTGGCCACGATCAGCGCCTGGCCACCGAACGTCGGAATCGCGGAGCGGCTCTGCGTCGGCGTCTTGAAGAACATCGCGCCGCCCTGACCGCCGACGTACCACTGGAAGTTGCCGTTGCCCGGCTGCTGAGCCGCGAGATGGGCGGTGCCAAGGCAGAGCGCCAGCGCCGCGGCCGGAATGCTTCGGATGACCATGCGCATCACAGACTGCCTCCGTAAGGTGTCCGCGCCAGGACTACCCTGGCGACTCTCCGTCCCGATCGGCACGGTGCGTCAAAATGCGGGTTTCTACCGGAATTCGCGGGGAGGGGAGAAGACTGGCGTCTCGGCTATCTCACTGAGGCAGATTGATTTACGAACTGCTCTGCCGAGCCTCCCCTGCCCGCCGAAAACGGTGGGGGTGCAAGAGGAGGGCCAAAGGCGGAGAAGGGGGAAAGGAGAAAGGGGAGGAGAAGGAACGTCACGCTTCCCGTTCTCCGTTCTCTCTACTTTATATCAGTCCCAACCTCACACCTACTTTCCGAAACGCGGCCAGGGCCTCATCGAGATCTTCCCGCGTGTGGGCCGCGGAAACCTGGCAGCGGACTCGCGCCTGTCCTTGCGGCACCACCGGAAAACCGAATCCCGTGACGAAAACGCCTTCGGCGAGGAGAAGGTCACTCATCTGTATGGCGGCGGAGGTCTCACCGAGGATCACTGGTATGATCGGGGTCTCACCGGGAAGCGGCTTGAATCCGAGCTCCACCAGGCGCTCGCGAAAGTAGCGCGCGTTGTCGCGGAGTCGGGCCACCCGCTCGGGGTGCGCCTCGAGAAACTCGATGCTCGCGAGCGAGCTGGCGGCCACGGTCGGCGGCAGAGCGTTCGAGAAGAGCTGAGGCCGGGCGCGTTGCGTGAGGTAGTCGCATGCCGCGGCGGAGGCGGCCGCGAAGCCGCCGGCTGCCCCACCCAGGGCCTTGCCTAGCGTCGACGTGATGATGTCGACCTCACCGAGGACGCCGTGGTGCTCCGCGGTACCGCGCCCTAACTTTCCGAGCACCCCGGTGGCGTGCGAATCGTCGACCACCAGAACCGCATTGTGCCGGCGGCACAGCTCCAGCAGGTCGGGCAGCGGCGCAATCGATCCCTCCATCGAAAAGATGCCGTCGGTGATCACCATGCGCACGAGCCGGTCGCGCGCGGCCGAAAGCTTGGCGTCGAGATCGGCGAGATCGGCGTGGCGGTATACCGCCGTCTGGCATTTGGTTATCGCCTTGGCCAGCCGGATGCCGTCGATGATCGATGCGTGATTCAACTGATCGCTGATGACGAGGTCTCCTTCGCCCAGCAGCGTCCCCGGCACCGCCTCGTTGGCGTTCCAGCAACTCCCGAAGCTCAATGAGGCAGGTGTGCCGACCAGCCGCGCGCATGCCGCTTCCAGCTCCCGGTGTACCGTAAATGTGCCGCAGATGAATCGGACCGACGCCGTGCCGGCTCCGAAGCGGTCGAGCGCCTTGTGCCCGGCCGCGACCACGGCAGGCTCGTTGCTCAGCCCGAGGTAGTTATTGGAGGAGAGAATGATGATGTCCCCGTGTTCCTCCATCCGCACCCTCGGCGCCTGCGGACTGTCGAGGAACTTGAGGCGCTTGTAGACGCCGTCCCGGATGAACCCCTCCAGCTCGCCCTCGATACGGGTGTCGAGCGCGCCGATCACGCTCCGATCTCCAGAATCACCTTGCCGGCCTGGCCATCCTTGATCACCTGGATTGCCTCCGCGATGTCCTCAAGTGGAAAGCGGTGCGTGATGACGGGGCGGGGGTCGAGCTGCCCGGCACGAAGGAATCTCCGCATTTCGTGCCATGTCTCGTACATCTTGCGGCCCGTCACCCCGTACAATGTGAGCCCCTTGAAGATCACGTCTCGGGCAAAGTCTACCTCGGTAGTCTTGCTCGGCGTGCCAAGCAGGTTGACCCGGCCCCCGAGTCGCGCCGCGGCAAAGGCCTGTGCATGCCCGCTCGGGTGTCCGCTCATTTCGCAGACCAAGTCCACTCCGTCCCCGCCCGTCAGCTCGAGCACGCGGGCGAGCACATCGTCGCGCCCGGGATTCAGGGAGACGTGGGCGCCCATGGCGCACGCCAGCTCCAGCCGGCGTGGATTGAAGTCGCTTGCGACGACGAGGGAAGCTCCCGCCGCCCTGGCGACGCCCACCGCGAAGCATCCGATCGGCCCACAGCCCAGCACCAGGACGCTACTGCCGGGGACCGAGGACTCGAGTACGGTGTGAACCGCGTTGCCGAGTGGGTCCATGATAGCGCCGATCTCGGTGGGAATGCCGTCGAGCTTCATCACGTTCGAGGCCGGCATCGCGATGTAGTCGGCAAAGGCGCCGTCGCGGTCGACTCCGATGATGCGGGTGCGTTTGCACAGGTGGGCCGCCCCCAGACGACACTGCAGGCAATGCCCGCAGACGATGTGGCCCTCCGCGGTCACCTCATCACCGGCGGCGAGCAATCCTGCCCGCTCGGCCTCGCGGCCCAGCTCCACGATCTCGCCGGCGAACTCGTGTCCGATGATGACCGGGGGCTTGAGGCGCGCGCTGGCCCAGCTGTCCCATTCCCAGATGTGGAGATCGGTGCCGCAGACGCCGGCGTGCCGCACCCGGATCAGGACGTCGGTAGGGCCGCAGCCAGGCACGGTACGCTCCCGGAGCACCATGCCGGGTCCGGGAGCTTCCTTTACGAGTGCACGCATCGTCGCTCGGGAAAAGGTCGGGGCGCAATATAACTGGAAATACAAACGCCCCCGAACCGAAGTCCGGGAGCGTTTTTGGCCCGCCGTAACGTTGCCGCTTATGCGATGTGTTCGGTCGGGACCCGCTGGTGCCAGTGGTCATCCGCCGACTCGTCGTCTGCCGCCCAGAGGTAGGCCCAGAACCGGGCAGGCTTGGGGGCAGGACCACCACTCTTGATGACGATACCGAGGGGAGACGCGGAAAGCGCGAGTGGGAGTGCGGACACGGGATCGATCCTCTTGCTCGGGAAGCCTTCGAATGCTCCCTCGAGAAACGCACCCCTCGTGCCCTCCCCACTGTGGCCGGCAAGATCAATCGCTCCAACAACTTCTATTCTGGAACGCTGAATTCGAGTGTCCCTTCGACACGATCGGGGAAAACTCACGTCGTGTACGGCGGACACGTGGAGTTACATGGGCTTGGTGAGCAGAAGCCCGTCGCGCACGCGTGCGGAGCCCGACCGCCGCCGGCGCTTGGGATCGTCCTCGGGCGCCCATTCATCATAGAGGGCGAGGAGCGTCTCGGGCGCGAGCGACTTGCACGTAGGAAGGAGAATGTGCACCGCCCCGGGCCGGCTCCGATGCTGAAGGTCGCGGACGACTTCCAAGCGGTTCGCGACATTGAGATCGGACAGCGCGCCCGGATCGAGCACGACGACGTCGAGTCCGTTGATGAAGCAGAGAAAGTCGGGAAGGCCGGGGCCGAGCTGCGCCACGAATCCGTCGAACATGCTGCCCAGTGCCTCGGCCGCCATCCGAGACTCCACCCGCTCGACCGCCCCCATGTCCGCGGCAATGAAGGTGACGGCCGCGTCGTGGGCCGCGAGCAGATAGGCACACGGCTCGGCTCCACCTCCGATCACCAAGGTCGCATCGTTGGTCTCAAGTCGTGGAATCAGGCGGGCGAGCGGGCAGGCACCTTCCAGTCCCCAGTGCGTGGGGGTGCGCTGGGCCTCACGGAGCTTGAGGAACTGTCGTCTCCACTTGTTGTAGGGACGAAGGGCAAGCCGCTTCATGATGAGGCGGTCGACCGACTCGAGCATGAGTACTTCGGTAAGGAGAAACTGTCCTTCGGCTGCGCTCTGCAGCTCGGCC
>JBBRGF010000098.1:0-12035 GCA_038240975.1 Gemmatimonadales bacterium | reverse complement strand
ATGGTAGAAAGCCACTCTCCGGCTTCCACCCATGCGTTACTGTCGCACCGCCGTTCCGTGCCCACTCCCAATCGGCGCGCGCGTAAAGCCGCTCGGCCAGGTCACGCAGTTCTCGCTCGGCTGGCGTATTGCGGTCGAAATACGCACCCGCGGCGAGCGCGCCCGCGAGGAACAACGCAGTATCGACCGTCGACAGTTCACACCGCCACGCGCGCGCACCGGTCGTCATGTCGAGAAAGTGGTAGTAGAACCCCATGTGGCCGGTCACGTTGGGCCCGGGCCCGTGCGGACTATTCCAGAAGAACCGCAGCGTCGTGAGGATTCGCGTGACGGCCTCCGCCCGTGTGAGGAAGGCGCACTCGACCCCGACTGGATAGGCCGTGAGCGCGAGCCCGACGGCGGCAATGCTCGCGGGCCAGCCCTCCCGAGTCTTATCGATCACCAAGCCATTGGCGGGGTTGGTCTCATGGAGGAAGTAGGCGAACGCCTCGCGTTGGAGATCGCCCAGCATGCTCGCATCATCATCACGATGCATCGTCACGCGTTTCTCTCGGTTGCCGCGAGCTGTTCAGGTCTCAGGTATGCCTCGGGCGCCGGGCTCGCGCCTGCCCGGGAGCGGGTCTGCCGCCGCGCCGGTAACGGTATAACTCGGTTCGGCGACGTACAGCCGATTCATGTCCTGGAGCGGATCCCGGCGCCGATCCGCGAACTCCCGCGCGTATCGAAGATGGAAGGGCGAGGCGGCGAGGAAGTCAGCGTCCATCGCAAGGATCACGCGGGCCGCGCGAATGTCATACTGCGGGATCACGGTCCCCCCGGCCGCAGCCAGCGCCTCATTTGCCGAGTCGGCCTGGAGAGGAGCGTAATAGTGAACGCCCATGTCCGGGTACAGCACTTGGAGCCTCGCGAGGAGGCCCGCCAGCAGGGGCGATGAAGTCGGCTCGAGCAGAAGCGCGAGCCCGGCCCCACGCACGCCGACCCGCTGCCGCAGCTTGGCCGGGGCCATGGCAGCCGCGAAGGTTTCCCACGTGGCCGGCGACCGACCCGTCCGAAGCATCGTCGCGCGATGCGGGTCGTAGAGCTGTAGCAGCGAGGCCTGCTCGAACACGCCGGCGGCGCCGAGGCTGGCCGGGTGATCGGGATTGCCTTCGATCTTCGTGGGTCGGCCCTCGTGGGCCTCAACGACGATTCCGGTCGCATAGCCGTCGATGACCATTGAGGTGGCGTAATGCACCGGGATGCCGGGAGTGAGCTCCGGCGGCTGACGCACAAACGGCAGGATCTTCTCGGCCGGCATCCGGGTGCAGCCATCCAGTCCCGCGAGCGCAAGGCTCGCCCCCAGCGCCTTGAGGAAGCTGCGCCGGGTGAACTCGTCATTCCGGTCGGTCATGATGTCGCCTATCGATGGCACGTGGTGCAGTCAGTGAGCTCGCGAACGTGGTACTGAGCCTTCAGGATCCGTCCCAGCTCGCGCTGGGGAATGGGAGGCTTCCAGCCCATAGTCGTAATCGCCGCGGCCGGACGAAGGTGCTCCTCCGGACCACGATGACAGCTCACACACCAGTTCATGGCGAGTGGGACGGCCTGGTATACCTGAGCCATCCGATCGACGCGACCGTGACAGGTCTCGCAGCCGACACCTTTGCTCACGTGGATCGCGTGATTGAAGTACACGAACCCCGGCAGCCGGTACACCCGGTTCCACTGCAACGGCCGGCCGGTGGCGAGGCTCGTTCGCACCGGCGCGAACTCGCGCGAGCTGGTCCAGACCGGACTGTGGCAGGGCAGGCAGGTCTCGGTTGAAGGGAGACCGGCGATCGCCGAGCGCTCGACGGACGCGTGACAGTAGCGACAGTCGATGTTGAATCCGGTCACGTGAAGCCGATGATCGAACGGCACCGGCTGCGCCACCGGTTTGAACTGTCCAGTGGCGTTGGGTGTCCGGACCCAGGTCATCAGCATGACCGGCACGCCGACGGCGATGATCGCGAGCGCCAGCAGCGTCGCGCGCGCCGCCGGGTTCGTCCATCGCGGGAAGAGCGCAGCCATTGGGTGTTCGGGCTCCTGACCCTTATCGTCGAGCCACTTCGGTGGAGATCTCGCCAGCTATCGCGCCGGCGGGTGCAGGTCGGGCATGAAGGCCAGCTCGGCCCCTGGTCGAGGTTGGGCGCCGTCAAGCGCCATCTTGAGAACCTGGGCGATGTGCAGGGCCTGTCGGTCGGTCGTCTGGGCGATTTGCTCGCGGCAACTGAAGCCGTTGGCCACGATCAACGTGTCCAGCGCGGCCCGTCTGACTTCGGGCAGCAGGACGCGCTCGCCACAGGTGATCGAGAGGTCGTAGTGGTCGCCCTTCTCGAATCCGAACGCCCCGGCCATGCCGCAGCAGCCCGAATCCAGTACCGTATAGTCGAGCCCCAACTTCTTGAGGAGCGTCTCCTCATCCCGAAAGTTGAGCACTGCTTTCTGATGGCAATGGCCCTGCACGATCGCCTTGACGTGCAGCTCTGGAATTGCGAAATGCGGAGCCTTGGCAACGAGAAACTCGCTGAGGAGAAAGGTCTGGCCGCTCAGGCGTTTCGCATCCTCGTCGTCGGGCAGCATGTTCACGAGCTCGTCGCGAAATACCGACACGCAGCTCGGCTCCAACCCCACAACGCAGACGCCGGCTCGCACCTGCGGCCGCAGGGTGTCGAGGATCCGGACCAGCAGCTTTTTGGCGAGCGTCAACATGCCGTAGTCGTACAATGGCCGCCCGCAGCACAACGAGACCGGCGGAACGAGAACCTGGAACCCGGCAGCCTCCAGGACCTCGACCGCAGCCTGGGCGGTCGTGGGGTGGAAGTGATTGTTCCAGGTGTCGGGCCAGAGGATGACCTGCGTCTGGCCGACGTTGCGGACGCCCCGGTGCTTGAACCATGCGTTGAAGGTCTGCGGCGCGAAGACCGGGATCCGTCGCGCAGGCGCCATCGTCACCAGCGCCTTTGCCAGGTCACGAAGACCCCGCGTCTGGGTGACGAAATTGACGATCCGAGGGATCCGGGCGGCGATCCGGGCCCACCAGTACATGAGGCCGAAGGCGTACGCCGCGATCGGCCGCCGACGCGCCTGGTAATAGTGGGCGAGGAATTCGGCCTTGTAGGTGGCCATATCGACATTGACGGGGCACTCGCCGCGACAGCCTTTGCAGGCGAGGCACAGGTCGAGGGCCTCTTTCACCGCTTCATCCCGCCACCCATGCCGCAGCGGGTTGCCTTCGAGCATCTCGAAGAGGAGCCGCGCACGACCCCGGGTAGAATGTTTCTCGTCGCGCGTGGCCATGTAGCTCGGGCACATCGTTCCACTATCGTGCTTGCGGCATTTGCCGGTGCCGACGCAACGGTTCGCGGCGTAGGCGAAGCTGCCGCGATCCTCACGAAAGGAGAAATGTGTTGTCGGCTCCCACGGCTGGTAGTGAGTTCCCCAGCGCAGGTTCTCATCGACCGGGTAGGCATCGATCACTTTCCCCGGATTCATCCTGCCCAGCGGGTCCCACGTTGACTTGAAGTCTCGGAACGCCCGCATGATCTCATCCCCGAACATGATCGGGAGCAGCGATCCGCGGGCCTGGCCGTCGCCGTGTTCGCCGGAGAGCGATCCGCCGTACGAGGTAACGAGATGCGCCGCCTCGTTCAGGAACTTCTTCCAACGCCCAATCCCCTCGGCGGTGTAAAGGTCGAAGTCGATGCTGCAATGGATGCAACCTTGCCCAAAGTGCCCGTAGAGAGATGCGGTGTAGCCGTACTTGTCGAAAAGTTTCTGGAGGTCGCGCAAGTAGTTGCCGACGTCCTTTGGTGCGACCGCCGAATCCTCCCAGCCGGGATAGAAATCCGGATCGTGGGGAATCTTGGAGGTCGAGCCGAGCCCCGATTCACGGATCCCCCAGAGCAGCTGCTCCTCAGCCTCGTTGTCGAACAGCTTCATGGCCGGCGGGTGGGCCGTCGCCTGGAACGCCGCCATGAGACCCCGCGCTTGCTCATCGGCCGTCTGCTTCGACTCCCCCCCGAACTCTACGACGAGCCAGGCGTTGCCCTCGGGGAACATCGCTCGGCCGGCCGTCGACATCCCCTTGTCGTGCATGTACGTGAACATGCTGCCGTCGATCCCCTCGAGCGCGATCGGCTGGTGCGTATTGCAGAACGGCACCAGATCGCCCGCGGCAAAGATGTCGGGGAAGCCGAACACGACGAGCGTACGATGGGGCGGGCTGTGCACCAGGCGCAGCTTCGCCTGCAATATCGTGACGCAGGTGTTCTCGGTTCCGACGAGCGCGCGGGCGACGTTGAAGCCATGCTCTGGCAACAGCTGCTGAAGGGGATATCCGGAGACGAGGCGCGGGATACGCGGGAATCTCCTCCGGATCTCGTCAGCGTACTTGTCCCGGATCGCCTTGAGCCCGGCGTAGATCTCGCCGCGCCGTCCCCCCCCTGCGATGATCTTATCGAGTTCGTCGTCGGTGGTCGGGCCAACCCACATCCGCAGCCCGTCGTAGGTAAGGATCTCGAGCTCGTAGGTGTTCTCCTCGACCTTGCCGGCCATCTGGGCGTGCATACCGCAGGAGTTGTTGCCGATCATTCCCCCCAGGGTATTGCGGTTGTGCGTAGCCGGGTCCGGGCCGAACGTCAGGTGACGCTCTTCCGCCTTATCACGCAGGTCGTCGAGTACAGTGCCCGGCTCGACCCGCGCCCACTTGCCATCCCAGTCAATCTCCAGGACGTGGTGCATGTACTTGCTCATGTCGATGACCACCGCCGCGTTGCACGCCGATCCGGCTAGATCGGTCGCGCCACCACGCGCGAAGATCGGGGCATCGAATTCACGGCAGACGGCGACCGTTGCCACCACGTCAGCAGCGTCCCGCGGCAGGACGACCCCAATCGGGATCTGGCGGTAGTTAGACGCGTCCGTCGAGTAGAGCGCGCGGTCGCCGTCGGTGAATCGGACCTCACCGCGCACCCGCCGCCTGAGCGCGGCCGACAGCCCGTCGATATCGACCCCAAGCCGGTTCCCATGCACGGCATCGGGGCGCGGGGGAGTGGGAGGCGGTTCGTGACCGCGTGATGACCTTCGCTCACTCTGAATCGTTACAATCGCCTTGTGCATCGCTCGTCCTCACTGCGTCGCCGCCGGTTCCATCAAATCAGATATTTTTCGGCATCCGGACGTTTGAACTCCAGACCCATCCCTGGGCGGGTCAGATCGGGATAGAGTGCTCCGTTCACCGGCGTGAGCGCGCCATCGAACAGCATCTGCTCGATCCGCACGTGGTCGTGGAAGTATTCGACGTGCCGCAGGCGCTTCGCTGCGCAGGCCGGATGCGCGTGGAGCGACGGCGCACAGTGCGTGGAAAGTGGGATCCCCGTTGCCTCGCAGAGCCCGTCAACTACCAGCAGGCCGGTGATCCCTTCGCAGCGCGAGGCGTCTGCCTGGAGAACATCCACCGCCTGCGCGTCGAGGATGCCGGCGAAGGCCATCGGATCGTAGCCATATTCCCCGATCGAAATCTCCATGCCAGCCGGCGCACGGTCGCGACAGAGCCGGAGGCCTTGGAGATCCAGATGGTAGACCGGTTCCTCGTACCACGTCACGCGGGATTCGGCGAAGCGCTCCGCTTGCGCAAGCGCCTGCTTGCGGTCGTAGGCGCCGTTCGCGTCAACGAACAGCTCGGCTCGCTCGCCGATCGCGGCCCGCGCGGCGGCGATCCGGTGGATGTCGGCCGCTGGATCGCGCCCGATCTTCATCTTCACCCGTGGCACCCCGGTCCCCACCCACGCCCCGAGCTGCGCCTGAAGCTGTTCGATCGAGTACGAAGTGAAGCCGCCGCTGCCATAGACGGGAGCCGCGTCTCGGACTGCGCCGAGCAGCGTCACGAGAGGCAGGTTCAAGAGCCGCGCCTTAAGGTCCCACACGGCCACGTCGACGGCGGAGACCGCCATCGAGGCAATGCCCGGCCGGCCCATGTTGCGAATCGTCGCAACCATGGCCGCCCAGATCCTGCCGTTAGCCATCATGTCCATGCCCCGGACCACGTCGGCCAACCTCTCGTGAATCACCCGCGCGGTCGCAACGTCGGCGTACGTGTAGCCGATCCCGGTGACGCCGCCAGCGCGCGCTTCCACGAGCACGAGCGTCGTCGCATTCCACACCAGTGTCCCGTCCGACTCGTCGGGTTGGTCGGTCGGAATGCGATATGCCGAGACCGCGACGTGCTCGATGGGGACGCCGCCAGGTCGCTTCCGAACGAGTGCTTCCTCCATCTATACGACCTCCCGTACCCTGTCCTTCAGCACCGTCTTGATGATGTCCCACCGGTCGCGCTCGCCTCGCGCAAGCGCCTGCATGAAATGCAACGCCTGTTTTGTCGAGATCTTGCCCGGGAGCGGCGGCTCGTTGGGATCCACGACCGCCTGGATCACGGCCGGGCCGGGATAGGCGAGCGCCTCGCGCAGGATCGCCGCGGCCTCCTCGGGCCTGTCGATGGTATAGCCCCCCGCCCCGCACGCTTTCGCGTAGGCGGCGAAGTCGATTGGCTGAAGTTCGACGCCGAATTGCGGATTCCCGTCGAGCACCATCTGCTCCCATTTGATCTCGCCGAGCACGTTGTTCTTGATGATGATGACCTTGACGCGCAGGTCGTATTTGACCAGCGTTGCGATCTCGCCCATGAGCATGGTGAATCCGCCATCGCCGACGATGCAGACGACCTGTCGTCCGGGGTATGCTACCGCCGCCCCGACGCTGTAGGGCAGTCCGTTGGCCATGGTCGCGAGGGAGCCCGACAGGGAGAACTGCATTCGATCCCTGATATCGATGTAGCGCGCGGACCAGGTCGCGATCGTGCCGCTGTCGGACGACACGATGGCGTCGGAGGCGAGGAGCTTGTTCAGCTCGTAAGTGACCACCTGAGGCTTCATCGGCATATCGGAGCGAGTGGCGCGCTTCTCCATCAGCTCGCGCCACTCCTTCATGCGGTCCTGGGCCTTCTCGAGGAATCCACGCTGCTCCTTCCGCTTGATCAGCGGCAAGAGGACCCGCAGCACGCTCCGGCAATCCCCCACGAGACCGATCTCGACCGCAGAGCGGAGCCCGATGCGGCTCGGGTCGATGTCGATCTGCACGCCTCTGGCCGCTCCGGGTTTCGGGTAAAACTCCATGTACGGGAAGCCGCTACCGGCGATCACCAGCGTGTCGCACTCCGCCAGCGCGTCCTGAGAGGGGGCGGTCCCGAGCAGCCCGATACCGCCGGTGGTATAAGGGCTATCATCCGGCACCACCGCTTTGCCGAGCAGCGGTTTGATGATGGGGCCCGCCACCAGCTCCGCGAGTTCGAGCACCTCATTCCGGGCGCCAAGGCAGCCGCGACCGGCGAGGATCGCGACCTTCGATCCATCATTGATGAGTTCCGCGGCCCGCTGAATCAGGTCTTGGGAAGGCACCGGATAGGCGGCCACGAACAGGTCCGCGCTGTGTTTGGTGATGTTACCGCCAGATCGGTGCTCGTCGGACGTGGCCCACTCCTGGATGTCCTTAGGAATGGTGATGTGGGCCACCGTACGTTGCGCGAGCGCCGTCTTGATCGCCGCATCGGTGACATTGTGAACGTGCGCCGGTCCCATGATGCGCTGGTTGTAGGCGGCGACGTCCATGAACAGCTTGTCGAGATCCACGTCCTGCTGGTAATACGTGCCGATCAGATCATGAAAGGTATGCCCGGTGATCGCCAACACCGGCTGGCCGTCACACTTGGCATCGTAGAGTCCGTTGAGAAGATGGATGCCGCCGGGTCCCGACGTCGCCAGGCACACGCCGAGGCGGCCGGTGTACTTGGCGTACCCGCAGGCCGCGAACGCAGCCGCCTCCTCGTGGCGGACCTGAATGAACGCGATCTGCTTCTGGCGGGTGCGCAGCGCTTCGAAAATGCCATTGATCCCATCGCCCGGAAATCCGAAGATCGTATCCACACCCCAGGCGATGAGCCGTTCGACGAGCAGATCAGCGACGGTACTTGCCATCTTCATGTCTCCCTCATGTCGGGCACTCGTGCAGTGCGCCTATGTTGCTTGCGGGACTTCAACGCTGGTGGAGCGCCGGACGGAAACTGGAGGGTGACCGCGGCGACCGCCTGTGGTGGCATCGTGAAGGCAACGTTGAGCGCCCCGTCCCGGTACTGGTAACGCAGCACGCGGTACGTCAGAACCGACGCCGCATGCAGCCGTTGCACCTGTTTGGCCGATAGGTACTCAGGCTTTCCCATGGCGCACCACGCCTTCTTGGCGTTGGCGTGGTCCTCGTCGATGCGTTCGATGATTGCGGAGTCCGGGATTGGCACGTTGGTCAGGTTGATTCGCACTCGCTCCGTGACAATCGGGTGGCGCGGGAGCGCCCAGTTGGTGCACACCACAGTTAGCCGATTCTCGGCCGTGACGATCCACGCATCGACGGTCGGATGCGACCCATCGGTCAAGAGCAATCCGGTTCCCAGTCTATGGAGGAGCTCGTAAGCTCGATAGGCGGGCTTGGCGATACCGTGAAGGTTGAGCAGGCCGAAGCCGCCCTGGAACGGCACCGCCGGAAAGTAGTTTTCCTCGAAGATGTCCGAGAAGGTCCAATAGCTATAGCCGGCAACGAGGCCGTTGGCTTCGAGCACCGTCTTGACCACGAAGGCGGCGGCGTAAGTCTCATCATGCAACGGGTCGCGCGGATTGGACGACGAGCTCCACTCGGTATAGTAGAGGGGCTTCCCGCATGCTTGCGCGTGCGCTTCCTGCGCCTCCTCGCGCAACACGCTGCGGCGGCTTTGCGACAATTGGGTCTCGGTATCGTCACCCGGTCGCCCGAAGGCATCGGTCGGATAGTGATGCGTGCTGACGAAGTCGGCGGGAAGATTGTTGCTGCGGCAAAACTCGACGAACTCCTTCACCCAGGCGTTGGCCGCCGTGGCCGGCCCGCCAACCCGGAGTTTCCTGTCAATCCTCTTGATGGCCTTGACGGCAAAGCCATACAGCTTGAAGTAATCCGCCTGCGAGCCGGTCCAGAACGTCTTCAGATTCGGCTCGTTCCATACCTCGAAGAACCAGCGCCGCACTTCGATCAGGCCATAGCGTTCCACCCAGTGGCCGACCAGCTTGGTGATCAACGTCGCCCACTGACCGTAGTCTCCCGGTGGCGTGACGTTGCCCCGATACTTGAAGACCGTGACGCTCCCAGACGAGAGCGCAGCCGGCATGAAGGACAGTTCGACGAATGGCCGCACGTCGATGGACAGCAGGAAATCAATGATGCTGTCAGCGTTAAAGAACGAATACAGAAGCTGGTTCTTCTCGCACACCAGCGTGCCTACGTCGTCCGAGAGGATGCCGTGGAATCGCACATGACGGAAACCGAGTTCGTCATGCGCGCGCCGGAGTTGCCCGCGCCAGTCGGCGCGCAGGGCCATGGGCGCGTGATCGCTGCCGACGGTGTGCTCCCAGAAATGCGGGAGCTTGGCCGGCGGGGCAGCCAGATCGCACTCGAAGGTGGCACTCATGTCCTGGCCCGTGCTTGCTGGCGCTCGCGTCTTGCATGAGCACTCGAGGCAGCTACCTCTCTCACCGCGAGACTCTCTCCGGGGGATCTGGAGACACCAGCGAGTGAGCGAACTGGCGTCAGCATGGACAGGCGATGGTGCTCATGAGCGCGAGCGCCTGCTGGCGCGAATCCAATCGGGTGTGCTGCACGATGATCGGGACGTCCGACTCAATCAGGCTGGCGTAATCGGTGTCATGCGGGATTGGTGCGGGATCGGTGAGATCGTTAAACCGTACGTGCCGGGTGCGCCGCGCGGCGACGGTGATGCGATACGGTCCGGCAGGTTCCTGGTGGGCGAAAAAAATCGTAACGTTGATCTGGGCGTCTTGATCGCCCCCGTTCAGGATGCACATGGCGTCATGGCTCACCAGCGGCCTCGCGGTGCCCGTGCTTGTCGGCGGAATGTAGCCGTCGGCAATCACCCACCGCCTATGGCCAGAGACATCGCTCATCGTCGTGCCGCCTTTGCGCAGATCATGTTTACCAACCTTGCCTCTCCCTTGCGCTGCCGGATGGGCCATCGTCAGTGCTCGTTCTGGATCTAGGGTCTCCGCTCGCTTGCCGCGACGTCGGGAACCCGAACCTCGGCCAGCAAGCGCGTCAGCTCGGCGACCCGCAAGCCCGCGACGTCGCGCACCGCCTGGGCGATCGCCGCCCGCAGTTCGGTAGTGGTGTAGGGCGCCGCGAGCGCCGTGAACTTCTCGAACGCCGCCTCCCACGACATCGGTCGCGTGTGGAAGCCGGGGTAGTCACGGGCCTCCCGGGACAGCACCTGGCCGTTCTTCAGCGTCACGGACAGGCGGCAGGGCATCTCCGCCGGGAATCGCCGCGAGTACGCCTCGTGGGGTCGGATCCTCACGCGGCACAACAGCGCCTGGACGTCCTGGCGTTGGATCCGCTCGGGCGCGAACTGCTCCGGCATCACCGTGCCGTCGAGGAGGGCCACGGCGAGCAGGTAGGGCAGGCTGTGGTCGGCGTCCTCCTTGGTGAAGACGAGCGTCTTGTCGCCCTCCTCCCCTCCCCCGATGATGCTGTAGGCGACGTCGAAGATCCCGACGTCGATGCGCTCCACGGCGGCGGCGGTGAAGTGGTATGTCCCCTGAAGCTCGAGGATGCCTGCGATGGCCGTCTGCGAGTGGACTTCGGCATTGTAGCGCTTCAGGATAGTCAGGTTCACCCGCTCGAGGTCTTCCCGCGACCAGTCGGTCGTGAACCGGCCCGAGATGGTCTCCATGAATCCCTTCATGCCCTCGAAGACCTCGAGCGGCCCGGTCACCCCCCAGGCCGCGAGCAGCGCCGCCTGCGTCGCTGCCGCAGCGGCGAAGGGAGCGGCCAGCCCCTTCCAGTGAGAGAGCATGCCGGTGCGCGTCACGCGCAGCGCGTTCAAGGCGGTGCCGCTGAGCGCGATGGCATGCGCCGTCTGCGCCGGATCGAGCCCCAGCGCCCGCGCCACACCGGCCGCGGCGGCGTACGCCACGTGGGTGGTGTGGTCGAAGCCGCGCCGCCGGACGGGAGCCACGTCGCTCAAGCGACACTGCACCTGGTAGGCCGTCGCGAGCGCGGCCATCAGGTCACGGCCACTTGCCCCCGCGCGCTCGGCGGCGGCCAGCACGGCGCCGAGATTGTCGCTCGGGTGGCAGCTCTCACCCGGGGCCAGGTAGCTGTCGTTGAAGTCGAGATAGCGTACGAGCGCGCCGTTCAGAAGCGCCGCGCGATCCGGGGCGGCCCGGCCGCCGCCGATGAGCGTGCAAGGACCGTCGGGAGAGAACTCGGTGACGTACTCGCGCACCAGCTGGACCGGCCTCCCCGCCACGGCACCGATGGCGCAGCCCAGGGCATCGAGGATACGGATCTTGAGCTGTTGGCACGCGGCCTCGGAGAGGTCGTCGTAGGTCGTCCGCACGACGAAATCGGCCAACTGCTCCACCTGGGTCATCACACAACTCGCGCTATAGTCACACTATAGGTGCGCCACCCGGGTCCGAGATGCAATGAGACGAATGTACCGGGCAATGCAATGAACGTCCCGGCCGAAGGGCGTGCGGCCTCCGCGCAGCACCGACCCAGCGCCTCCCATTGGCGGCGGTCGCCTCGCTACCTTTCGCGCCGAGATCGTGCTCACCGCGCTCCTACATTTCAACGAGTCTTCTCTCGAGATGACGAGCAAGTATGGGTTCAAGTGCAGCTTCAGCCGGGATGAAGCCGATCCACGACTACGCCGCCATCGGTGACGGCCGATCCGTCGCGCTCGTCGGCCGCGACGGATCGATCGACTGGCTGTGCTGGCCGCGGTTCGACCGCCCGTCCATCTTCGGCGCGATCATCGACCAGGACGCGGGATGCTGGAGTCTCGCGCCGATGGCGCCGTCCCGCGTCGCTCGCCGCTATGTCGATCACACGAACGTCCTCGAGACGCGCTTCGACACCGACGC
>JBBRGF010000097.1:0-12184 GCA_038240975.1 Gemmatimonadales bacterium | reverse complement strand
AATGAAGAGGTCGTGCTCCGGATAGAGTCCTGGAGCGGTCTGCGGGCTCTTGAAATAGAACGAGAGCCACTCCTGAATGCCGCTCATGCCGGCGCGCTGGGCGAGATCGAAAAAGAGCGCCAGGTCGAGCACCAGCGGCGCGGCTAGAATCGAGTCGCGGCAGAGAAAATCGACCTTGATCTGCATCGGATAGCCGAGCCATCCGAAAATGTCGATGTTGTCCCAGCCCTCCTTGTTGTCTCCCCGCGGCGGGTAGTAATTGATCCGCACCTTGTGAAAGATGTTGCCGTAAAGCTCGGGATAGAGCTTCGGCTGGAGGATGTACTCGAGCACGCCGAGCTTCGACTCTTCTTTCGTCTTGAAGCTCTCGGGATCGTCGAGGACCTCGCCGTCGCGGTTGCCGAGGATGTTGGTGGAGTACCATCCCGCCACGCCGAGCATGCGCGCCTTGAACATGGGGGCGAGCACGGTCTTGACCATGGTCTGGCCGGTCTTGAAGTCCTTGCCGCCGATCGGGACGTGCTTTTCCTTGGCCAGGGCCTCCATAGCGGGAAAGTCACAGGTCAGGTTGGGTGCCCCGTTGGCGAAGGGCACGCCCTCCTGGATGGCGGCGTAGGCGTAGAGCATGGACGGCGCGACGTTCTGGTCGTTGGCGTCGACGGCCTTCTCGAAGGCGTCGAGCGTCCAGTGCGCGGGTCCGGGACTGATGAAGATCTCGGTGGAGGCGCACCATACCATGACCAGCCGGTCGCACTGGTTCCGCGACTTGAACTCGCGAATGTCCTTCCTCAGCGCTTCGGTGAGCTCCCGCTTGCTCTTGCCCTCCTTGACGTTCTTGCCCTCGAGCCGCTTGACGTACGCCTGGTCGAACACCGCCGGCATCGGCTTGATGGCCTTGAGGAAGTCGGCGATCGGCTCGAGATGCTCGTGCCGGTCGAGCACGCCGGCGTGGAGCGCGGCGGCATAGGCGTCGTCGGGCACCGGGTCCCAGGCGCCGAAGACGAGATCGCCCAGGGCCGCGAGCGAGACGAAGTCGTGGATGAGCGGGGCCCGTCCCTCGGTCCGCCTGCCCAGACGAATGGTTCCCATCTGGGTGAGCGATCCGATGGGCTTGGCCGCTCCCCGACGCACGTTTTCCACGCCGGCGATGAACGTCGTCGCCACCGCGCCGAGCCCCACGCAGAGCACTCCGAGCTTGCCCTTGGCCGGCGCGATCTTCCGGGTGGTCTGTTCGGCCACTGCTAACGTCCTTTCGCGAGAGTATCGAGGCGGGCATGCTCGATGTCACGAGCGGGCGCCCCGCCGTCGGCGGTGCGGTAGACGTACACGAACCGCTGAATTACCGTGATCACGGAGGCGGCGGCCAGGAGCGCAACGACGCCCTCGAGCACGAGCGCCCGCGGGCCGGCGCCGACGAGGAGCGACGAGAGCCCGAGCCCGAGAATCCGTTCCGCGCGCTGGGCGATTCCCACCTTGCATTCGAGCCCGAGCCCTTCGGCCCGGGCTCGCGCGTAGGACACCAGCAGCGAGCTGAGTATGGCGACCATGCAGACGATGGCGGCCGGGATCCGGTACGCGACCTCCGGCGCCGTCAGCAGAAAGGCGCCGATGCCGATGAATGTGGCCCCATCGCCCACCCGGTCGAGCGTCGAGTCGTAGAACGCCCCGAACTTGGTGACCATCGCGCCACCGCGAGCTACCTGCCCGTCGAGGGTGTCCGTGATGCCGCTGAGCAGGAGGAGAAGGCCGCCGAGGCGGATCTGGCCGGCGGCGTACGCAACCGCGGAGACGAGGACGAGCCCGGTCCCGATCGTGGTGATCGTGTTCGGCCGCACGCCGGCCCGGATCAGCCGTTCCACCATGGGGTTGACCGTGGCGTAGAATGGCTTCTCCAGTGCACCCAACAGCTTCACTGTCGTGTCAGTCCTTTTGAGGACAAGTCGGCCATCGGTCAACCAACCGGCGGCGGGCGAAAGGATAATCGCCAGAACCGCTTAGGGCAATCGAATTCTCCTACTCGGGATAGATCAGAAACCCCCTCCGCCGGGCCTTGAACCTCGCCAGTTCCGGCGCCCAGCTCCGGACGATTGTCGCAGGCTCGTCGCCTCGCCCCAAGGCCGCACGGAGCCCCGGCCCGCCGGCCAGCCGGTCGAACTGCTTCTCCAGCCACGCGAACCGATCGCCCGACGCGGCGCGGACCGCCGCCAGCAGATATACCGCGGCGGCCGTCGGATCGTACGCCGCACGGTCGGTCACGGTCAGCCGGATACCCGCCAGCAGCGTATCGGCGTATTTCCCGTCGCCCGGCCTGGCAGGCGTGAACGCCACCGCGCTGAACCGGACGCCCGGCACCTTCGCCGCCCCCATCGCCGCGAGCACGCGGGCCGTGTCGAGCCACGGCGCGCCGACCTGCTCGAACGGCGCATCGGAGCCGCGGCCCACCGATAGGTTGGTTCCCTCGAACAGACAGATCCCGGGATAGTGGAACAGGCTCTGGAGCGACCGGAGATTCGGGCTCGGCGGAATGAACGGCAGCTTCGTCTCGTCGAGCGCCAGCGCCCGCCGCCACCCCGAGACCGGCACCACCGTGAGCGATCCGCCGACGTGTAGGTCCGAGCGGGCCAGCCGGGCGAGCTCGCCCAGCGTCATGCCGTGCCGCATCGGCACCTCCACGTATCCCACGGGCGAGGCATGGGCGCGGTCGAGGACATTCCCCTGCACCGCGCCGCCGATCGGATCGGGGCGGTCGAGCACCACCACTGATATCTTATGGCGCGCCGCCGCCCTCATCACTTCGACGGTGGTGAAGAGATACGTGTAGTATCGTGCACCGGCGTCCTGCAGATCGACCACCATCACGTCGATCCCCTCGAGCATCTCGTCGGTGGGGGCGGAAGTCCGGCCGTAAAGGCTATAGATTGGGAGGCCGGTGGCCGAGTCTCTTGACGATGCCACCACTGCACCCGGCTCGGCTGCGCCGCGAAAGCCATGCTCCGGACTGAACAGCGCGACGAGATCGACACCGGCGTCCCTGAGCCGCGTCACGTCGCTCGTTCCTCGCGAGTCCACGCCGGACTGATTCGTCACCAGACCGACGCGGCGGCCGCGAACCAGGCTCACGCTGTCGCTCAGCAATACCTCGATGCCCGGACGCACTCCCGCCGGCGCGGCGGTCTGTGCACGCGGCCCCGATGGATTGCACCCGAGCGACCATCCCCACAGCCCCAGCAGCACGAGAGATCGGTGCACCAAAGACACCTCGCGATCGTGTTGGTCTCGTTGTGCGCCTGCGCGCCGGCCAAGCCACCGCGGATGGTCCCCCATCCCGTGCCGTATCCACCGACGGAGACGGCGGGCCTCGATTCGCAGGTGGACGAGGTCCTGGCAAAGCTCTCCGTTCGCGACCGGATCGCGCAACTCGTCGTGCCGTGGGTCGTGGGAAGCTACGCCGCCTACGATGACGATGGCTTCGTCCGCGCCGAAGGGTGGGTCGATTCGCTCCACGTGGGAGGAGTGATCGTCTCGGTCGGCTCGCCTCTCGACATCGCGGCCAAGCTGAACAACCTGCAGCGGCGCTCGCGATTGCCGCTGCTCGTCGCTTCCGATCTCGAGGCCGGCACCAGCATCCGGCTGGTGGGAGGAACTCCCTTCCCGCCCAATATGGGCATCGGGGCAACCGGGAACGACAGCGCTGCGTACGAAGTGGGCCGGATCACGGCGCTCGAGGGCCGCGCCGTGGGGATTCAGCTCGGTTTCGCTCCCGTCGCCGACGTCAACAACAACGCGTCCAATCCGATCATCAACGTCCGCTCGTTCGGCGAGAATCCTGCCGAGGTCGGCCGGTTCGTTGCCGCCGAAATACGCGGGCTCCAGGATCACGGGATGGTCGCCACGGCCAAGCACTTTCCCGGTCACGGCGACACCGACGTCGACTCGCATGTGTCGCTTCCGATAATCGGCGCCGACTGGGCCCGTCTCGATTCGGTCGAGCTCGTGCCTTTCCGGGCCGCCATCGCGGCCGGTGTCCAGGTCGTGATGTCGGCCCACGTGGCGATGCCGTTCATGGACGGGGGCCGGCTCCGGCCCGGAACGGTCGTTCCCGAAATTCTCACGGGTCTGCTCCGCGATTCGCTCGACTTCCACGGACTCATCGTCACCGATGCGCTGAACATGGCCGGTGTCGCCGACCTTTACGGCGCGGAGGGGGGCGTGCGCGCCTTCCTCGCCGGTGCCGATCTGCTCCTCCAGCCGGCCGATCCCCGCGCCACCATCGACGCGATGGAAGCCGCGGTGACCCGCGGGGAGATCACTTCCGAGCGGCTCGACCAGTCGGTGCGGCGGGTGCTGCAGCTGAAGAAGTCGGTCGGCCTGTTCAGGGAGCGGACGGTGGCGCTCGACAGCATTCCCTCGGTCGTCGGCAGCGCCGCCTTCAGGGCGACCGCCCGGGAGATCGCCGCGCGTTCCGTCGTGATGGTGAAGGACGTGGGCGGCACGATTCACAGCCTCAAGGCCGCCAAGCCGGGGCTGACGCTCGTGACGTACGCGGAGGAAGAGCACCGCGCCGTAGGCATGACCCTGGCGTCCGAGCTGCGAACGCTGGGTTTTACCGTGTCGATGACGCGGCTCTGGCCTTCGAGCGGACCCGCCAGCTACGATTCCGCGGCCGTGACGATCGGTCGAAATCCCGTGGCGCTCTTCGCCGCGGCTGGCAGGCCCGCCGCCGCCTGCGGCACGGTCGGCCTCAATCCGGCGCTCGGAGCGCTCATCGAGAGCACCGCCCGCGCACGGCGGACAATCCTGGTGTCGCTCGGCAATCCCTATCTCATCTCGCGATTGCCGGAGGTGGGCTCGTACCTGATCGGCTGGTGCTCGAATCCCGTCACCGAGCAGGCGGTGGCGCGCGCGCTCGGCGGCGCGGCCCCCATCACGGGACGACTGCCGATCTCCATCCCCCCGCTGTATCCGCGCGGCTGGGGCGTGCAGCGCAGGATCGATCCGTAGCGAAGGCCCACAACTTCGAGGCGCTCCGATGCATCTGATGCTCGCTGACTGGTTCATCATCGCGCTGTACTTCCTCATCTCCGCGGCCATTGGATTGGCCTACACGCGGAAGGCGGGCAAGTCACTCGACGAGTACTTCGTTTCGGGCCGCTCGCTGCCGTGGTGGCTGGCCGGCACGTCGATGGTCGCGACCACCTTCGCCGCGGATACGCCGCTGGCCGTGGCGGGGTTCGTCGCGAAGTACGGAGTGGCCGGCAACTGGCTCTGGTGGAACGGCGCGTTCTCGGGCGTGCTCACGGTGTTCTTCTTCTCACGCCTTTGGCGCAGGGCCGGTGTCCTCACCGACGTCGAGTTCGCCGAGCTCCGGTACGGCGGCCGCCCAGCGGCGATACTGAGGGGGTTTCGAGCGCTGTATCTCGCTCTCCCGATCAACCTGATCATCATGGGATGGGTTACGCGCGCGATGGTCACCATCCTCCAGGTGACGCTCGACGTGAACCCGTGGCGCGCCGCGATCATCCTCTTCGGCGTGACGGCGCTCTACAGCGTCTTCTCAGGCCTCTGGGGGGTAATCGTCACCGACGCTTTCCAGTTCGTCGTGGCGATGGGCGGCACGATTCTGCTCGCGGTGCTCGCCGTCGAGTCGGTGGGTGGACTGGACGTGCTGACTCAGAAGGCGGCGGCCCATTTCGGCTCCGCCGAGGCCGCATTCGGCGTCCTTCCTCCCCTCGACAAGGCCTGGCTGCCGCTGTCGACTCTTCTCATTTTTCTCGGCGTTCAATGGTGGGCCGCATGGTATCCGGGACAGGAGCCGGGAGGGGGCGGTTACGTGGTTCAGCGAATTCTGTCCGCAAAGAATGAGCGTCACGGCTTGCTGGCGACGCTCTGGTTTACCATCGCGCACTACGCCCTCCGTCCGTGGCCGTGGATTCTCGTGGGCTTCGTCGGGTTGATTCGATATCCCGGCCTGGCCAACCCCGAAGAGGGGTACGTTCGGGTGATGGTGGACGTCCTTCCCACCCCATTCAAGGGCCTCTTACTGGCGGCCTTTGCCGCGGCGTACATGAGCACCATCGCCACGCACCTCAACTGGGGCGCGTCCTACCTTATCAACGACGTCTACCTTCGATTTATCCGCCCGGATGCGACGCCGCGCTCGCAGGTCCTGGCGTCGCGACTTGCCACCGGCGTCCTCATGGTCTGTTCGCTGATCGTGATGAGCTTTCTCAGCACCGTGGAGCAGGGATGGAAACTGCTCATCGGCCTGGGCGCCGGAACAGGGCTGGTGTTCATCCTGCGATGGTACTGGTGGCGGATAAACGCCTGGTCGGAAATCAGCGCGATGATTGCGTCGTTCGTCACGTCCGTCGTGCTTGCGCGCTTCGGCTATGATCTGAGCGATCTGTCTCGCCCGGCGTACGCGGTGACCATGCTCATCACCGTCGTAGTCGCCACCATCGTCTGGCTCGCCGTGACGTTCGCGACACCGCCCGAGGACGACGCGACGCTCGACCGATTCTACCGGCAGGTCCGTCCGGGGGGGCCCGGGTGGCGCCGAGTGGCGAGGAGGCTTGGCTTCGAGGGCGACACCATACCGGGCGGGGCCCTCTCGTGGGTCAACTGGGTGGCGGGCCTCGCAGCGGTCTATTGCGCCCTCGTTTCGCTGGGGTCGCTGCTTACCGGATCACGCCAGCGGGGGTGGCTGTACGGAGCCGCCGCGATCGGTGCTTTCCTGTTGATACAGCGTAACTTGCGTGCCGACAAGACACTCGAGGGAGCGTTGACAGCGCCGAGTGCCACTGGTTAGCTTACGGGCCAAGGCAGGCAGGTCCCAAATCCGCAAGGAGCAGAGAGTATGACCAGCATCCCCCAGCAGGCCCCGGTTACCGGGTTCGACCTGACGCTGACCGCGCGGGCGGCTGATGAGGTGCGGAAGTTCATCGCTCAGGAGCAGGTGCCCGTCGAAGTGGCGGGGCTTCGCGTCAGCGTGCTCCCCGGCGGCTGCTCGGGCTTCAAGTACAGCCTCAACGTCGAGGAGCGCCCACTCGACGACGACATGGTCCTCGAGGTCAACAGCTGCCGGGTGTTCGTCGACGCCTTCAGCGCGCAATATCTCACCGGTATCACCATCGACTACGTCAGCTCCATGCAGGGCTCGGGGTTCACGTTCAGCAATCCGAACGCAACCGGCGGATGCGGATGCGGGAGCAGCTTTACGGCATAACTGCGGGGAACGTAGAAGGGTGAACGGGGCTTGATTGGCGGGCCCCGTTTGTGTTTTCCCCTCGCGCTCGCCACTCCCTCCCCTTTTCTTTTCTCCCCTTCTCCGTCTCCTTTCTCCGTTCCCGTTTTCCGTTCACCGTTCACCCTTATCGTCTCCCTTGCATCCATTCGATCTCGCCGTCGTCGGCGTCTACTTTCTCTTTACCCTCGGCCTGGGGCTCTGGGTCTCGCGGCGACAGCGCAGCGCCAGCGACTATTTCCTGGGTGCGCGCGACCTTCCCGCCTTCGCCATCCTCCTCTCGATCGTCGCCACCGAGACCTCGGCCCTCACCGTCATCTCCGTTCCCGGCATCGGCGCCCGCGGCGACCTGACCTTTCTCCAGCTGACCTTCGGCTACCTCATCGGGCGGATCGGCGTAGCCATATGGTTGCTCCCCGGCTACTTCCGCGGCGTCCAGGAGACCGCCTACGCGCGGCTCGAATCCCGCTTCGGCGTGAGCACCCGGCGACTCACGTCGGTGATTTTTCTCGTGTCCCGGTTCCTGGGAGACGCGGTGCGGGTCTTTGCCAGCGCGATTCCCCTGGCCCTTGTAACCGGATGGAGCATTCCATCGGCGATCGTGGTCATGGGTGTGATCACGATGGTCTACACCTGGTTCGGCGGCTTCAAGGCGGTGGTGTGGACCGACGTCATGCAGCTCACGGTGTACCTCACGGGCGGCGTGGCGACGCTGTTCATCGCCTGGCACCTGGCCGGCGGCGCGGGAAACGCGTTCGTCGCGGCGGCGCTCGCACGCAAGCTTCGGGTCATCGACACTTCGGTCAACCTGACCTCGAGCTATACGCTGCTCGGCGGTCTCATCGGTGGGGCGCTTCTCTCCGCGGCGTCACACGGCACCGATCACCTCATCGTGCAGCGGCTGCTGGCCACGCGGTCGCTCCGTGACGCGAGAATCGCCCTGGTCGGGTCGGGAGTGATGGTGATAGCGCAGTTCACCCTCTTCCTTCTCATCGGATCGGCAATCTGGGCCGGCGGTCAGGCCCCGGAGGGCGTCGCGGGCGATCACCTCTTTCCCCAATTCGTGGTAACCCACCTGCCTACCGGTCTGGCGGGACTGGTGATCGCCGGCATCCTTGCGGCCGCAATGGGCACGCACAGCTCTGCCATCAACTCGCTGGCGTCATCGGCCACCCACGATCTCTACTCGTCGTGGACGGGACGCACCGATCCGGTTCACCTGCTGCGAGTGGGCCGCGCCTTTTCCGCCGTGTGGGCGATGGGGCTGATCGGGGGAGCGCTCCTGTTCCATTCCCTCGGCAGCAACAAGGACACGCCGGTAGTGGTGCTCGCCCTGTCCATCGCGTCGATCACCTACGGGCCCTTGCTGGGGATCTATTTTCTGGCCGGCCGCTGGCCTCGCGCGCACGGCCGAGACGTCGTCGGAGCCGTGGCATTCACGGTCCTCGTGATGATCGTCGTGGTCTTCGCGCGGCCAATCGCGTCCGCGCCAGCTTTCTCGTGGCTCGAGCCGTTGGGGCATCTCGCCTGGCCATGGTACGTTCCGCTCGGTACCCTGCTCGCCGTCGGCAGCGGCATGTTGCTCAGTTATGTTCCCAGGCGGACATCTTCAAAACCAGCGAGCTGACGTGACTTCGATTCTGATCGGCGCCGATGCAGGCGGCACCAAGACGGCGGCGGCGGTCTCCGACGGCGCCCAGATCATCGGCCGGGCGGACGGGGCCGGCGGCGCCGTGCGACCCGGACGCGCCCTGGCCTCTGCCGGTATCATCGCGGAGGTGGTGCGCTCCGCGCTGGCGGTGGCGGGGCGCCTCACCGGCGACGTTCTCGTGGTCGGCGCGGCCGGCGCCGGGCGCGAGCTCGAGCGAGACGAGCTGCGCAAGGCCCTGAGAGGAGAGAACCTCGCCACGAAGGTCGTGGTAGTCACCGATATCGAGATCGCCCTCGAGGCGGCCTTCGCCGACGGGCCGGGCATCGTGGTCAGCGCCGGCACCGGGAGCGTCGCCGTGGGCCGCGACCGAACCGGCCAGCGCCATCGGATCGGCGGGTATGGCTGGCAGATGGGAGACGAAGGAAGCGGGTATGCCATCGGCCGCGCCGCGCTCGGCGCCGTAAGCCGCGCAGTCGATGGCCGGAGCCCCCAGACGGCCCTCAGCGACCGCCTGCTCCAGGCCACACGCACCGCGGACTTCGATGCGCTGGTGCGCTGGGCGGCGGGTGCATCACCCGCCGAAGTCGCCGCGATCGCCCCGCACGTGCTGAGCGTGGCGGCTCAGGGAGACACCCTGGCGCAGGGCATCGCCGACTACGCCGCCAGGGAGCTGTCGCAGCTCGCGATCCGCATGCGGCCGATGATGGAGGCGGACGGAAAGGTTGGCGTGGCAATCACCGGCGGGCTGCTCGGCGCGGACGGTCCGCTCCGGAAGAGGGTCCTGACCATACTCGGCGAGGAACCGGCGCTCCAGCCCATCGAGCGACCCGTGGAAGCAGTGCTCGGCGCGCTGGCAGTCGCAAAGACGGTAAACGGTGAACAAGGCGGTGAACGGTAAACAAAGCGGTAAACGGTAAAGGGTGAACGGGATGTTTACGCTTGACCGTTCACCGTTTACCGTTTACCGCCCTTATCATCGCCTTGTTCCCCAGTCTGCTGTGCTGCCGCCCGTAGAGAAAGTAGATTACCAGTCCGATCAGCAGCCAGACCCCGAACCTGATCCACGTCAGCGTGGGCAGCTGCACCATCAGGTAGATGCACGCGAGGATCGATACGACCGGTGTGAATGGCACCCACGGCGCCCGGAACGGCCGCACCCGGTCGGGCTCCAGCCGCCGCAGTACGATCACTCCTGCCGACACCAGCACGAACGCGAACAGCGTCCCGATGTTCGTCAGGTCGACCACCTCGGCGATATTCGCGAACGCCGCGAACGTCGCCACGAACAGCCCCGTGATGATCGTCCCCACATATGGCGTCTTGAAGCGCGGATGCACCTTGGCCAGGAACGGCGGCAGCAATCCGTCGCGCGACATCGACATGAATATCCGCGGCTGACCGAGCTGAAACACCAGCAGCACGCTGCTCATCGCGAACACCGCGCCGAGCGACACGATGAACCGGGACAGCGTGATCAGGCGCGGCGATCCGTCGGCCAGTGCGAGCGCCGTGATCATCGGCTCGGCGGTGCCGAGCTTTTGCCACGGCGCCATGCCGGTCATCACCGCCGATACCAGGATGTACAGCACCGTGCAGATCACCAGGCTCATGATGATCCCGAACGGCATGTCGCGAGCCGGATCGTGCGCCTCCTCCGCCGCCGTGGACGTCGCGTCGAACCCGATATAGCTGAAGAAGATGATCGCCGCGCCGGCGCTGATCCCCGCGAAGCCGTTGGGCGCGAAGCCTCCGGTGGCGGGATCGTTCCAGTGCTCGGGCTTGATGAGCGTCGTGCCCACGGCGCAGAAGAAGAGGATGATGCCGACCTTGAGCAGCACCATCGCGTTGTTCGAATTGGCCGACTCCTTGATGCCGATCACCAGAACTACCGTGATCATGGCGACGGCGAAGAAGGCCGGGACGTTGGCGATGAAGGGAATGCCGAAGACGTGCGGTGCGCTGGCGATGGCGGACGCGAGGTACCGGGTGGGGGCATCGGTGGCGCCGCCCGCCACCGCCGCTGCCGCCGTGTGCGCCGAACGGAAGTCCGTGGCCAGCCAGGCGGGTAGCCTCAGGCCGAAATGCGAGAGCAGCTCTCTGAAATAGCCCGACCATCCGATCGCCACGCCGATGTTGCCCACCGCGTATTCGACGATGAGGTCCCACCCGATGATCCACGCCACCAACTCGCCGAGGGACGCGTACGCGTAGGTGTACGCCGAGCCCGAGATCGGCACCATCGCGGCGAACTCCGCGTAACACAGCGCCGCAAAGCCGCATGTGACCGCCGTCAGAAGAAACGAGAGCACAATCGCGGGACCGGCGCCGGGCCGAAGGGCATCGCCCACGATGGCGGTGCCCGTCGTGGCGAAGATGCCCGCGCCGATGGTCGCCCCGACGCCGAGCGCGGTGAGGTGCCACCTGCCGAGCGAGCGCCGGAGCCCGCCGCGCTCCTTGATGTCGTCTTCACAATCCTGCACTGACTTCCGAATGAACAGCCGGCTCATAAATCCTCGGACTCGGTGGTGGTAGTATCGGTCTAGGAGCTGGTCTTGCCCGGCAGTGTAAAGGTGACCGTCGTCGTCCCGGGCACCCTGGTCCCGTCGGGAGCGCGGGCGGGAGTGAAGCGGAAAGAGCGGATCACCTCATCGAATTTTCGCGCGTAGTCCTGATCGGAGATCGCGGGATCGACCTCGTACCGCTCCACTCGTCCATCCATCTGAACCCAGAAGGTGACGCTGAGCGACGCGCCTCGAAGCTGCTTGGGAGGCGTATCGAACGGGAAGGCGAGATCGCGAAGCTCGGGTGGGCGCGTCGTGCCCCCCTGCCCGCCCCCGGTACCAGGCACCGCACCCGCGCCTGCACCGGCTCCGGGACCAACTCCGGGCCCGGCACCGCCGGCCGCTCCTCCACCGGCCCCCGCTCTGAGGCCGGTACCCGCAGGCGCGGTGTCTCCCGGCGTCGCAACCGGGATCGGCGCGTGTGTGGTGTCCAGAGCTTTCGCGACAGAGGTCTCGATCGGTTTGACGACTGGATCGGGTATCGGCTCCGGGAGCGCCTTTGGAGGCGTGACCGCCGGCGGCTCAACGGGCGTTGCGCGCGGCGCCGCCGAACGTGCAATTGGGGGCAGGGTAATATACGCCACGCGATTGCCGCCGCCACCGCCGCCACCGCCCATCGCCAGCGCCGGGTCCCCAGGGGCTAGGGTGCGGCTCCAGATCCGCTCGCCGTGGCGCACTGCGAGGCCGATGACGAGCGCGTGGAGCGCCAGCGACAACACCAGGCCGCTA
>JBBRGF010000096.1:0-12216 GCA_038240975.1 Gemmatimonadales bacterium | reverse complement strand
GGTCGTAGGCCGTGAACTGGGCCAGCCCCTTCTTGGCCTGGATCGCCGTGATCGCCGCCGTCAACGTCGTCTTCCCGTGGTCCACGTGCCCGATCGTCCCCACGTTCACATGCGGCTTGGTCCGCTCAAATTTCGCTTTGGCCATGATGACGGTGTTCCGTGTCCGGTTGAATGACGGTTGGGTAGCCTTCAGCCTCTCAGCAAGCTCGCGACCGGGATCGAACCGGTGACCTCATCCTTACCAAGGATGCGCTCTACCGACTGAGCTACGCGAGCGACCCTCTCGAGTTGTCGAAGCGGGCGACGGGATTCGAACCCGCGACCCTCAGCTTGGAAGGCTGATGCTCTACCAACTGAGCTACACCCGCGTCCTGAGCCTCACCAACGCTTGCCCCGCAGTCGTCTGACATGGTGGGGGTAGGATTCGAACCTACGTAGGGCGTTAGCCCGGCAGATTTACAGTCTGCTACCATTAGCCACTCGGTCACCCCACCGAGCCTTCGATTCACCCCATCTGAGACAGAACCCCGCCGGCTGAAGAAGCGGGGTCCCGTAACAGGAGAAGCGTCGGCGTCACCGAGCTGACGAGGGGAATCGAACCCCTAACCTGCTGATTACAAATCAGCTGCTCTGCCAATTGAGCTACGTCAGCCAACAACAGGCCGAAAGACACAGACTCCTATGATAGATGGCAACTTGCGTTGCGTCAATGGGGCGAGCGCAGGAATTGCAGGAGCACAGCCGACCCGTCGCAAGTGGGCGCGCAGCGGTGCGCCCTGTCGCGATTGGGGCAGGTC
Organism: Gemmatimonadales bacterium; assembly: GCA_038240975.1. Lineage (GTDB taxonomy): Bacteria > Gemmatimonadota > Gemmatimonadetes > Gemmatimonadales > GWC2-71-9 > CAVVWJ01. The sequence continues at coordinate 11,419 of JBBRGF010000096.1, read as the reverse complement.
CCGCCGGCGCTTTTGCCGCATCGGCACGCCCGTTCGTTCGCTCCGGGCGGCGTGGGCTTCCGGACAGCAGCGGTGTCGCGCGTGGGAACAGGTCCCCGCCGGCGCTGCAGTCGGCTGCGTCCCAGAGAGGAAGTTGGGCTGCAACCGCCCTACTGACGCGCCTTGGGGACCTGCTCCACACGCGCGAGAAGGCCGCTTCGCGCGAAAAGCAAAGCACCGACGGGGAGCGGCATGTCGGCGTCGCGTAGGGCAGGGACCGGGTCGCGAAGGGCGCGTCAGTGGGCAGCCAGTTACTCCCACTTTCTCACCCGGGCGCACGCCACTGCAGCGCCCGGAGTGAGCCGGTTCCTGCCCGCAGCGAGCAACCCCCGGGTGCCGCTGCCCGGCCCCGCGTAGGACATGCGCACTATGTCCGCCCTATCGACTCGTCCTCACCACTTCCACCGACCCGTCCCTGCCGTCCCGAACCTCCCATCCCGCCGCCTTGAGACGGTCACGAATGGCGTCGGCTTCGGCGAAGTTGCGCTGACCCTTCCAATATTTCCGAAGTTTGGCCCATTCCGTCGCCCAGCCCTCGGCTAGTAAAGGATCCACGGGTGGATCGGTTAGGGGCACAACGGCAATCGTCCCCGATCCAGCCACAGCCCCAGCCCCAGCCATTGCGGCCTCGCCGGTAATCTTTAATGCGGTCACCGCGCTCGTTACGCCCAGCACACCCTCCACACGCTCCCAGCTGACGATCGCCTTGGGGCCCGGCACGAGGCCGGCATCAATCGCAGCATTACCTGCCCCCGCGAACTCGAAGAGCGCCGCGACAGCCTGCGGTGCGTTGAGATCGTCGTCGAGAGCCTCGGAGAACACCCGTTCCAGCCGCTCAGCTAGCGCCAGGAACTCCGGAGAATCGGCCGGCGACCGGGCCCCGGTCAGCCGGCGCTGGAATTCTCCCAGCCGGCGCGACCCCTCCGCCGCCGCCGCCAGAGCCTCATCGGTAAGATCGAGGCGCTGCCGGTAGTGCACCTGAAACATCAGCAGGCGCACCGCTCCCGCATCGACACCGTCCTCTCGAAGATCGCGCGCCGTGGTGATGTTCCCGAACCGCTTCGACATCTTCTCGCCGCGAATGTTGAGGAACTCGCCATGCACCCAGACCCGCGCGAAGAGGCTCTCGCCGGTGTAGGCGCAGCTCTGCGCGATTTCGTCTTCATGGTGCGGAAAGATCAGGTCGACGCCACCGGCGTGAATGTCGAGCACGTCGGTGCCGAACCGCTCGCGGATCAGGTCGAGCGCCATGGCCGAGCACTCGAGATGCCACCCCGGCCTGCCGCGGCCGAACGGCGCGTCCCACACGGCGCCGACTGCCTCGTCTTCGGGCTTGGCGGCCTTCCAGAGCGCGAAATCGCGGACGTCTTCCTTTTCGTACTCGTCGGCGCTCACCCGCTGGCTCGCGCCGGCCTTGAGCTCCCGCCGGTCGAGCTGTGAGAGCCTGCCGTAGGCGGGAAACCGCCCGATGGCGAAGTACACCGACCCGTCATCCCCCCGGTACGCCACCTCTTTTGCAAGAAGCGCCTGCACCAACTCGATCATCGGGCCTATATGGTCCGTGGCCCGAGGATAGATCGAAGCGTCCTTGATGCGCAGGTAGCGCCGGTCTTCGTGAAAGGCGTCGATGTATCGCTGAACGTACTCGCGGAGGGGCTGGCCGGCGGCCGAGGCCCCGCCGATGGTCTTGTCGTCGACGTCGGTGAGATTCATGACGTGAAAGACGTCGTAGCCGCTGGCCTCGAGCCACCGGCGCAGAAGGTCTTCGAAGAGGAATGTCCTGAAGTTGCCGATGTGCGCGTAGTTGTACACGGTGGGCCCGCAGGTGTACAGAGATACCCGGCCCGGCTGGAGCGGACGGAACGGCTCCAGCGAGCGGGTGAGTGTGTTGTAGAGGTGAAGCGTCATTCGTCGGAGGCGACGCCGGCCTTGACTTCCTCGGGCGCCGGAGGCGCGGCCTCGGCCACCGGAGGCACGGCCTCGGCGGCGGCTTGCGGCGGCCGCGCCGGATAGGGGATCTCGATCTTTTCCCGGTACAGCCGTGATTTCATGCGGCGCCTGAACTCCCGGCCGACGCTCCATTGCGAGCCCGGTCGAGTGCGGATGAGCGATCGGATGATGACGGCACTGGCGCTGATGGACTCGACGCCCAGTACTTCGACGGGGCCATCCAGCTCGTGCTTCCATTTGGCATCGTTGGAAAAGCCGGCTGCCTCGTCGCACACCACGCCGAGTGCCCGGTCGATGTCGACGTCGCGGCCCACGTCGACGTCGACCACGGCTCGCGACCAGCCGCGCGTCTTGTTGCTCACGACCTTGATCTCGCTGTTGGGTACGACGTGCATGACGCCGTACACATCGCGCAGCACCACAACACGCAGCGTCATTTTCTCGACCGTGCCGCTCTTGCCCGCCGCCTCGATCACGTCGCCGATGCCGAACTGATTCTCGGACAGGATGAAGAAGCCCGAAATGACGTCCTTGACCAGGCTCTGGGCTCCGAACGACACAGCAAGGCCGAGAATGCCCGCGCCGGCGAGAATGGGGCCGATGTCGATGAAAACGTTGAACGTGAGGAGGACGGCGATGGCGATGATGACGACGCGGGCCATGCTCCGAAGCAGCTGGGCGATGGTTTGGCCGCGCCGCTCCCGCGAGGTGACGATGGCATCGTCGCCGTCGTCGACCGTTCTCTCGATTCGCTGAGCCAGCAGACCCACGACCCTGAAGGCCATGAAGGCGAGAAGCCAGACGCCGACGACCCGCGCACCTGAGCGTGCCACCTCGCCGGCGTCGATCTTGAGCACCTCCGCGATACGCCGAAGGAGATCGCCCAGCGAAAAGAGCGGCAGAGAGCTGGAAAGCATGGGTGCTAACCTAGGGACCACGGCGGCGCGGCGTCAACCGATACTCGATCCGGCTGGACACGACCGGCAAGCCCATGGCGGCGCAGGCGGACAGCACTTCTTCGGGCGCCCGCCGGCGTATCGGGACCACGATTCGGCTGCCTCGGATGCGCAGGGTTGGGTACAGCGCCGCGAGCGCCGCGAAGCGGGGATGACAGGCAACGCCCGTGTCGATGTGAAGTGTTCGGCACTCGATGAGGCACTCCGCTCTCATGACGGCGACGGAGTATTCCCAATGCACGGCTACACGCGCGCACCGGCGGAGCAGGGCCCCAAGATCGGACCCTATGATAAGCGACCGGCCCTTCATTCGGAGCCGGCACGGGCTGCGGCAACCGCACAGCCAGACGCCAAGGTGCTCACCGGGACGCGCGAGAGCTAATACCGCAGGAAGGAGGACGGCGGGAGGGAGCTGGGAGGGCGCGCCCGGGAGCATGGGCAACGATGCTGCCCAACGGCTATGGTCCCATCATCTCAATCGCCGCAGCCGGGGCCGAAACCTGCCCTCAGGCGCTGCGGCGGGTCCGAAGGTACTGGTTACGGCTCTTCGTCACCGCATCGAGGAGCGGGGATGGATCGAATCTCACGGGATCGGTCACCGGCAGACCCGTTTCCCTGGCGGCCTCGGCACACGCTCGCCGCGCCTCGGCGTCGGCAAGATCGTACGTATTCAGCGAGATCCCGATGACCTTCGTTGGATGAATCGCGGACCCGATCGTTTCGTACAGGCGGACGTACTCGGAGAGCGGCGGAATCCGGAGCCAGGCCGCCTGCCGGTAGTCGCCGATGTATTCACGGCTCGACTGGTGGCAAAGGATGAGCGCATCGGGGCACGACCCGTGGAGCAGGCCCAGCGTCACTCCCGAGTAGCCCGGATGGTTGATGCTTCCCTGCCCTTCGACGAGCACGACATCGGCATCGCGACTGCCTTCGAGCACCAGTTGTTCGGCGGCGCCCGCGATAAAGTCGGCCACCACGGCGTCCACGGCGATGCCCCACCCTTCGATCATGATCCCTGTCTGTCCTGTGGGAACGAAGCGGGTCCGCACGCCACGCTCGTTGAGCTTGCCCGCGAGCTGAAGCTGTGCGGTCATCTTGCCCACGTTACAGTCGGTCCCCACCGTCAGCACCACCAGCGGCTCGACGCCTTTGGCCAGACCGGAGGCGATCGGAAGGTTTTCGGGAGGCTTCCGGAGATCGAAGATCTTCCGGCCGCTTGCCGCTGCCTTCGCGACAAGGGTCGGGTCGCTGCCGAGGAACGTGTGGAGTCCGCTCCAGAGATCGCAGCCGTGCTCGAGAGCCTCGGCCAACCACCCGCGCCACTCCTCGGGCAGCCGGCCACCCTGCGGCGCAATGCCGATGAGCACGGCCGACGGCCCAAGCGCCAGCCCCTCGCGCATCGTTCCGACGATCGGGATTGCGCCGCCGAAGCCGAGCACCTGTTGGACGGTCTGGCCCGCATGCTGACGGTCGAGAACACCCACCGTACGATCGGGGAGGTAGCGCACCACGGAGTTGGCGGTCTTCGACGTCATCGGGCCGAAGTCGCCGTCGGCAACGATCAGAAATTTTGGCGGGGTCATGCGCCTATGGGGTGATGGGTGATGCCTCGGCTTCGCTCACAGGGTCGCCATAGAGCTCGCCGAATAGAATGTGCCGGACCAGGACCATGATAACTGCGAGGATCGGAACCGCCACCACCAGACCGGCGAGCCCGAACAGCTTTCCGAGGAGCAGGACTCCCGCGATCGTCAGCACCGGGGGGAGGTTGACCTGACGCTCCATTACCACCGGCGCCACGAAGTTGGCCTCGATGAGGTGAACCCCGACACCGATTCCCGCCACCGCCAGCGCCTTGGGCAGCCCCGAGACTCCGAGCGCGATGAGTGCTGGAATGACGGTCGAGAGAAGCGTCCCGAAGAACGGCACGATCGCGGCCACGCCGGCGAAGACTCCAAACGCCAGGAAGTACGGCACTCCGAGCGCCCAGAGGCCCAGGGTGGTGAGCGCCGCCAGCAACACCATCGAGGTGAGTTGTCCGACGACCCACGCCCTGAGGGTGATGCCCAGGTCGTTCAGGATATTGCGGGCGAGGGGCCGGTGCAGCGGGGGGGTGAGCGCGATGATTCCCTGGCGGTAGATGTCGGGACTTCGGGCAAGGTACAGCGCCATGACGAGGACGCTCACGCCCTCGATCAGGAATTCGACCCCGCCCTTCACGTAGGGCACCGCGGCGCCCCGGAGGAAGCCGAAGATCTCGCTCAGCGTGCTTCCGAACAATGACGACGTTCCGCCACCCACGAAGCGCCCCAGCAGCGGGGTGGCGCGAATGATCCGGGAAATGGTGGCGTCGAGCTCGGTGAGAAACTTCGGAAGGTTGGCGAGAAGGTCTTGGACCTGCTGCGAGACGGCAGGGGCGATCAGGAAGATGATGCCCACCAGGCCGCCGAGCGTGAGCACCACACCCGCGAGCAGCCCCACGGTTTCAGGAACGTCCAGCCGTCGGTGCAGAATGTCGGCCACGGCCCGGAGGTAAACGCCGAGGAGGACGGCCAGGAAGATGACCAGCAGGACGTCGACCGTGCGAACGATCAACGCCACCAACGCCGCGACGAGCAGTACCCAACCCAGAGGAAAGACCCGACGGCGCTCGATACTCTCCGGAGCGGTCAGCGGGTTCTCCCGTCGTCTCCATCCTCGATGACCTCGGCGTCGTGCACCTCGCCCGCGCCGCGGTTGAGCTGCCTGGTCTCCGCGTTGCCGCCGGCGGGCAGCATTCCCATGCGAGCCTTCAGCTCGATGAGCTGCTGATCGGAGCTGCCCTTGTATTCGAGGGACTCGAACTGGCGCACGAGCCGGTCGCCGGACACCTCCTCGTTCAGCTCCGCCGCCGCCAGCGCCTTTCGTTCGGTGGCTTCGATCTTTTCCGCCATCCGCTCGAACGACTCGAAGGCACTCTTGTCGGACATACCCGACATCGTTTCCTGGATGCGCTGCTGCGCCTCGGCCCGCTTGGCCCGGGCGACCAGGATGTTCTTTTTCCGCTTGGCCTCTTCGATCTTGTCGTTGAGCTGCCGGAGAGAGAGCTTGAGCTGCTCGCTTTCGGCCTTGTGGCGCAGCCACGTTTCGTGAAGCTGCTGCGCGCCCTGCAGGTGCTCGTTGTAGCGCCCCAGCGCCTGCTTGGCCAGGTCATCCCGGCCCTCCTGCACCGCCAGCATGGCCCGGCGCTCCCAATCTTCCGCCTGCTTTTTCATTCCCTCCGCGTCGGACTGCAGCTTCTTCTCATCGGCGATAGCGGAGGCGACCTGCTGCTTGGCCTTGGCCAGGTTGGACTTCATGTCCACGATGAGCTGGTTGAGCATCTTCTCCGGGTTTTCGGCCCGCGAGATGAGGTCGTTGATGTTCGACCGGAGCAGGGTCGAGAGGCGGTCAAAGAGTCCCATGTCGCTTCAACCTTCCCGGTAGGGGGCGAGCGTGGCGAGGTGCGATGCCAGCGCCAGCGTGATCGAATCGAAGCTTGCCTCGAATTCGCTGAAGTCGAGGTTTTCAAGCTCCAGCGTGTCGGTCAGGACCACATGGTTTCCCTCGAGACCGTACGACCCGTGCACCAGTTCCGTCGCATTGTATTCCAGCAGCTGGCGGAACAGGTCGGAGCGCCGCGGATCGCTGGCCGGCAACTCCATGACGCGGACCCTCAGAATCATGACGGGCGGGGCAAAGTGGACCACCACTTCCGCGTCATCGGGCGTCCGCGCGATCCACAGGTTCGGCTCGACTTCAGTGACCGACATGGCACCGGCCTCGAGCCGGTCGAGAAAGGACTGGATGTCCTCGCGGGTGATCATCGCTCCACTCTCCCGTGCAACAGTTCGGCGGCGTCGGCCCTGGCCTGCCGCTCGGCGAAATCTAACCGCGCCTCGACCTCGGCCAATCGGATCTTCCCCTCGCGCCGGGCAGGACTCATTTCTGCTGCCCCGGCGGAAGGGAGCTGGTCTGATCCTGGCCTCGGGAAAGGAGGCGCTCGGCAAACTCCACTCGCTCCTCGAGCTCGGCGACCCGGCCGTGCTCGAGTTCCAGCTCGGCCAGCCGCTCGTGAAGCTGGTCGATTTCGGTCCTGAGTATCGGATCGGGCTCCGACTTCCGTTCCATCCGCCGGGCCAGCGCACGCATGATGGGCCAGAGAATGACGGTTGCGGCCGTGAGAGCGGCGATCACGATCAAGAGGACGATCGGCGGCCCGCGGTCGGACATGAACATCAGATTCGGGTCGAACGGCGGGCTGGGCGGAGAGGGAATCTGCTGGATCATGTCGGCTCCCCCGTCAGCTTCGCTGCGTCCTTCTGCGCGGCCAGCAGGCGCTCGGCAAAATCCATCCGCTCGTGGAGCTCGGACACTTCCTGGCGGAGCGCGTCGACCTCCGCCAACAGCTCCGGGTCGCGGGCCGGCACCGCGCCGTGGGAGCGTATGCGCTCAGCGAACGCCCGTCCGATCGGGCTGATAGACAACAGGAAAAGGGTGCCGCCTCCAAAGAGAAACGTGATTGCAAATAGACCTTCCATATCCATGACCTTGCCTCCTGGTTGCCACCCCTACGGCGGCCGATTCAAGGATGTTTCAGGACGCAACGCCTAGACCAACTCGACGGCCTCGATGGCTGCCAGGGAAACGGCAATTTCGGTGTCGTCGACTCCCGCGGGCCGGAGGTAGACCTCGTGAGCGGTCACGTGAGTGTCCACGCTGGTCGGGATGCCGACGATTTCGGTCTGGTCGGTAGTGGTAATGCGGACGATGTGCTCGTGGCCGCCGGCGTACCCCAGCAAGGAGACGATGTCTTCGTATGTCATTGGGACCTCCCGAGGGTGGGAGTCCTAATGTAGGTCGCGCTGAGGGCTGCCGCTACGGACCGGTGGAGGCCCGGGCAACGCCGGGTTTGGTATCGGTAGGACTCATCAGGTTCTGGTCGAGAAACCTCGCGATCAAGGAGAAGAGATGGGTGCCGGTGGTCTTGCCCTGGCAGATGCAGTGGGTCCGGTTCGGGTATTCCATCATGGTGAACGGCTTGTTGGCCGAGACGAGGGCGTTGATCAACATCTCGCTGTTCTGGTAGTGGACATTATCGTCTCCGCCGCCATGAACGAGCAGCAGACTGCCGCGCAGGCTGTCGACGTAGCTGATGGGCGAGCCGCGGTCGTACCCTGCCCTGTTCGTCGTAATCAACCCGTTGAAGCGCTCGGTGTAGACGTTGTCGTAGAGTGCCCAGTGGGTAACCGGAGAAACCGCCACGGCCATCCGGTAGATGTCCGGGTGCTGAAAGAGGACGTTGAGACTCATGAACCCGCCGTAGCTCCAACCCCAGATCCCGACGCGCGAGGGATCGACGTACGGTCGTTTCATGAGCGCCCGTGCCGCCGCGGCCTGGTCCCGGGTTTCCACTACCCCAAGCTGGCCGTATATCGCCTTACGCCAAGCGCGGCCGAGGGGAGCTGGGGTCCCGTGATTATCGACGACAGCGACCAGGTAACCCTTCTGGGTCAGCATGGTATGCCAGAGGTAGTAGCCTCCCCAGGAGTCCTCGACTTCGGCGTGCCCTGGCCCCCCGTATACAAAGAAGAGCAGCGGATACTTCCGCGTGGAGTCGAAGTCCGCCGGCTTGAGCAGCATGCCCGGCATCTTGGCGCCGTCGTCGGCGGACACCGACAGCCACTCCACCTTGGCGCGCTTGAGACCGGCCAGCCGCGCTCGCAGCCGGGAGTTGTCGGCCAGGGTGCGAATGACCTGATGTCCTGGAAGCCTGACGAGTCGGATGACGGGTGGCGCCTCGACCGTGGAATAGTCCTCGATGGCGTAGCGGAAATTGGGCGAGTGGTCGTAGGCGTGAGTGCCGGGCTCATTCCGCGGGGAGAGTCTCTCGGCCTTTCCCTTGCCATCGAGTCTGGTTCGGAAGAGGTAGCGCTGAGTCGGATTGTCGGGCGATGCCACGTAGTAGAGCCACCCACTCCTGGCGTCGATTCCTTCGACGCTGAGTACGTCGAACTGTCCCGGGGTGACGAGCTTGACCGACTTGCCGTCACGTGATACGACGTAGACGTGGTTCCATCCGTCGCGCTCGCTCACCCAGGTAAAGCTCTTGCCTCCGTCGAGCCAGACCACGTCGTCCACCACGTCGACCCACGTAGTATCGTGTTCGGTGAGCACGGTGCGAGCCTGTCCGCTGCGCGCATCGCCGAGTATGACCTGGTTGGTGTTCTGGACACGGTTGAGACGCTGGAGCAGCACCTCGTTCGAGCTCGAGGCCCAGTCCATTCTGGGGATGTAGTGCTGTCTTGGATCTCCTTCGATGTCGAGCCAGCGAGTCGGGCCGCCCTGCGCCGGCACGATGCCGATCCGCGCGGCGGAGTTGGCCTCGCCGACCTTGGGGTACTGGACGGCAATAACCCTGGAGTAGAGTGAGTCGGTGTTGTTGACGAGACTGTAGTTGCGGACCGAATCTGCGTTGAGCTGCCAGTAGGCCACACTCCGGCTGTCGGGGCTCCAGCGCCACCCGTCGGCGTAGTTGTTCATCAGCTCTTCTTCATACACCCAGTCGAACGTTCCATTGATCAGCGTGCGCGATCCGTCGGTGGTAAGGGGCGTGATGCCGCCGGAAAGCAGATCTTCGACGTACAGGTTGTTCTCCCGGACGTACCCCACCTTGCGGCCATCGGGAGAGAACTTCGCGAACATGAGCGTCGACGGTTTGGCATTCGCGCCGCCGAGCTTGTGGAGCTTGCCTCCATCCCGATCGAGCACCCAGTAGTCACCCCGGGTCCTGAGGCGCCAGACCGGCTGAGCGGCCGTGAAGACCAGCAGCATCTTCCCGTCGGGCGACCATGTGTAGCTCTCGATGTCGAGCGGCAGGCTGTCGCCGCTCGGCACGAGCTGCCTCGCCGACACCATGACCTCCCGCGTCCCCTTCTCCACGTCGTAGCGTACGATGTCCGACCCGACCCCGTTCGCGCCGGGCTCGACCGTCGTGTAGGACGCTCCCTCGTTCAGCCATCGCGCAGGGCCGAAGGGTTGCGGCGCAAACTCACCGGAACCATTGATCCGCTCGACGGTGAGCAAGGTGGAATCGGCTTGTTGGCCGGAAAGGACGGCCGGCGTGGCGGCCAGGCAAGCGAATGCGACAAGGCGGCGAATCACGGATGGTCCTGACTGAGGTTGGTTGCGGGCACGGTCACCCGCGATACTTCGGGATTCGGGTCGCAGGAGTTTCAGGGGGCCCTCCTTCAACCTCGCAAGATCCCTCGTGCTGCTCGGGAGGGCTGGCTGACCGCCCCGTTTCCCGTTTCCCGTTCTCCGTTTCCCCTTCTCTGCCCTAAGACTCGCCTCAAGTATGCGCCGGTGTAGCTGTCCGCGTTTTCCGCCACTTCCTCGGGCGTCCCGGTAGCCACGATCCGCCCTCCCTTTTCGCCGCCCTCGGGCCCGAGATCGATGATCCAATCGGCGGTCTTGAGGACGTCGAGATTGTGCTCGATCACCACGACGCTGTTTCCCTTGTCGACCAGCCGGTGCAGCACCTCCAGCAGTAGTCGTACGTCCTCGAAGTGCAGTCCGGTGGTGGGCTCGTCGAGGATATAAAGAGTCCGCCCGGTGTCGCGCTTGGCCAGCTCGGTGGCGAGCTTGACCCGCTGCGCCTCGCCGCCCGACAGCGTGGTGGCCGCCTGGCCCAGGTGGATGTAGCCCAGTCCCACGTCGTTGAGGAGCTCCAGCTTTTCGGCGATGCGCCGCTGATTGGCGAAGAAGTCGAGCCCGTCGGCAACGGTGAGGTCGAGCACGTCGGCGATGCTCCGGCCCTTGTACCGCACCTCGAGTGTCTCGCGGTTGTAGCGCCGGCCCTTGCAGACCTCGCATGGCACGTACACGTCGGGCAGGAAGTGCATCTCGATCTTGACCAGCCCATCGCCCTGACACGCCTCGCACCGGCCGCCTTTGACGTTGAACGAGAACCGGCCGGGCCCGTAGCCGCGCATTTTGGCATCGGGGAGCTGGGTGAACAACTCCCGAATCGGCGTAAACAGTCCGGTGTACGTGGCGGGATTCGACCGTGGGGTGCGTCCGATCGGGCTCTGGTCGATGTCGATGACCTTGTCGATCTTCTCCAGCCCTTCGATGCGGGTGTGCGCACCCGGCACCACCTTGGCGCGATAGAAGTGTCGCGCCAGCGCCTGATAGAGGATGTCGGTGACGAGAGTGGACTTGCCCGAGCCCGACACGCCGGTGACCGAAACAAAGGTGCCCAGCGGCAGGTCGACCGTGAGGTTCTGGAGATTGTTCGCGCGGGCCCCGACGATGCGAAGGCGGTGCCCCGGCGCTGCCTGCCGCCGGCCGCCCGGCACCGGGACACGCAGCTCGCCGCGCAGGTAGCGCCCGGTGAGGGAATCGGGATGCCGCAGGATGTCGTCTACCGTGCCCTCGGCGACGACCTCGCCCCC
>JBBRGF010000095.1:0-12244 GCA_038240975.1 Gemmatimonadales bacterium | reverse complement strand
TTTCCCACGTGGTCGCCGGATGGCCAATGGATTCTGTTTCGCTCTCCCCGCGGAATCGAGTTGGTATCTTCGCTCGGCGGAAAGTCGAGGATTCTGGTTCACGAAGCAGGCTCACGTACTCGCCGGGGCCAGCTTCTGAGGGCTGACGCCACGCTCATGCCAGGCGCTTGGTCCCCTGATGGCCGACAATTCACGTTCGTGCGCTCAGACTCCCTTTACGTTGCGGCTCTCGATGGCAAGTCGTTGCGGCCAATCGCACAGGGTGGCGAGATCCACTCGGTGGCGTGGTCGCCCGACGGCCGACGGATCGCGTATGTCAAGGGAAACCGGCAATCTCTCGAACCCGGCTTCTATTTCGGCAACGTGGGAAAGAGCACCATCTATCTCGTAGGAGCCGCGGGCGGAGACCCAATCCCGATCACGGACAATCGATCGTCGAGTACGAGCCCCGTGTGGCTGCAGGGTGGTCGAGCCCTCCTCCTCGTCTCGGATCGCGATGGCGGCCGCGACATCTATCTGGCCCAGCTGAGCAGGGGCGGAGCGCGCACCATCGACCGGCTCACCACCGGGCTCAACCCTTCGGCGATCACTCTCTCCGCCGATGGCCGGAGGCTGCTGTACACCCTCTTCAGTGAAAGCTCCAATATCTGGGCTTTGCCCATTCCGGTTTCCTCGCCGGTGTCGGTGTCGGAGGCTCGGCCGGTCACGGCCGGCAATCAGGTTATCGAAGGCTTCGACGTATCGCCAGACGCTCATTGGCTCGCCTTCGACTCCGACAGGAGCGGCAACCCGGACATTTACCGCATCCCGGTATCCGGTGGCGAGCCACAGCAGCTTACTACCGATCCGGGTAGCGATTTCGGACCGCTATGGTCTCCCGACGGCCGCGAGATCGCGTTTCATTCGTTCCGCATGGGCCTGCGTCATGTGTTCGTGATGTCGGCTGACGGAACGAACCGCGCGCAGGTAACAGCGGGCCCCGATGACGAGCGCAGCCCCGTCTGGGTTCAGGGTGGTCGGGGAATTCTCTTCCGCAACTTCAATGGTGTCGACAGAGAGCTGCGACTCGTGGTCAGGGATCGGCGAGGGGCGTGGGGCGCACCTCGCACGATTCTGCGTGGAGAAATCCTGCAAGTCGCGGTTTCGCCCGATGGCCGCCGGTTGGCGTTCTCGTCCGATCAGGGCTTGATCATCAGCAGCTCGACGGGAGATTCCTCCAGAGTCCTGATTCGGGTCGACGAGCCCACCGGCCAGCTCCGACCCAGTTACGTGAGCTGGTCATCGGACGGACGCGAGATCTACTACTTGGCATTGGACGCCGCGGACAGAGCCAGCATATGGTCGGTGGCCCTGGCAGGAGGCGCTCCTCGCCTGCTCATACGGTTCGACGATCCCACCAAGGACTGGCATCGCTTCGGCTTTCGCGCGCGGGGCGGCCGGTTCTACTTCACATTGGGTGATCGACAGAGCGACATCTGGGTTTTGGAGCTGATGCCGGGCGGTTGACGCTTCTGTTGACGCAGGAACCGACTCGCTGTAAGGTGGGGCTCATACCCATAAATCGGAGTAGTGTATGGCCGGCTGCCGCAGAGTCGGGGTCGTTGCGGGCCTCCTGCTCGCGCCCACTTGGGCCTGTGCCGGAGCCGCGCCTGGCTGCGATGCCGCCGTCGGCGAGTGGTCATGGTTTACCGGAGGCGTAGTCTCGATCGCGAACGACAACTCCCTCAAGTACAACGGCGCGACCCTGGGAAGCTGGAAGTGTTCCGACGCCGGCCATGGTGTGCTGACGCTGCACTGGAATCCCACCGGCCTCAGTGACGTCGTATCGCTCTCGACGGATGGCAACGGAATCGCGGGGAAGAACGAGATCGGTACGCAGGTCTGGGGCAAGCGACTCGGGCAGCCGGCGCAGCCGGTACGCATGGCCGCGAGCCGGGTCAGTTCTTCAGAGCCGCGGCTGCAACCGCCGCGAGTTCTAGCTCCGAAGCAGTTTCACTACGATCCCGGCATCGAAAGGCTCTTCCAGCAGGGAGCGGCCAGGTGCGACCTCGACTCCAACGCCGGTTGCGCGGAGGCGTTCGGCCCCCTGCAGCAGGCCGCCGAGCGAGGGCATGCGCGCGCTCAGGCGCTGCTGGGAAACATGTATCGAGGGGGGCACGGCGTGCCGAAAAATCTGCAGCGCGCCGCCTATTGGTATGGAAAGGCGGCCGCCCAGGGGCATCGGGGCGCCGCCTTCAATCTCGGTGACATGTACGAATCCGGCGATGGCCTTCCCGTCGACTTCAACAAGGCGGCGGCCAATTACGACGTGAGCGCTCGGCAGGGCTTTCCCGAGGCCCAGTTCGCCCTGGGGATAGAATACGAGTTCGGTCAGGGCGTTCCCCGCAGCCGCACGATGGCCATCTTCTGGCTGGGGCAGGCGGCATCACAGGGCGACGGGCAAGCGCATTGGATCATGGATTTTCTCCGAAGCTCCACCACGCCGCACTTTCAGACACCCGCGCAGCTCGGCAACTGGATGGACCAGCAGGTGGCTCAATGGATGCACAGCAACGGCGGGCAGGCCGGCCCGTCGGCCGGCGGGAGCGCACCGTCGTCGGGTGGAGGTGGAGGTTGCGGGCAGTACAGCAACCCCACTGCCTGTAACGCCTATAAGTCGGGTGCTACCTGGGCGGCCGACCGGCTGCAGAACGGGGAGTCGCCGCCCAGCGAACAATCGTGGTACACGCATTGACAGGGCTGCCGACTGAGCAGCGCAAGACCGCGACCGTCAATACCCCGGGTTCTGCGTCAGTCCAGGCGTCACGTCGATCTCACCTTGCGGAATCGGATACAGCGTTTGGAATTCCGGTATTCCCATTACCGCCACTGCCGCCCCTCTGCGGACGAGATCAGGCCACCGGTCGCCTTCCATGGCGAGCTCGACCCGCCGCTCGCGGTCAATCGCAGCCAGTACGTCTGCCTGACTCGTGACTTCATTGCCCAACTTGTGCTTCGGCAGACCGGCTCTGACCCTGATCAAGTTATAGGTCGCGACCGCTCCGGCCAGATCGCCGAGCTGCGCCTGCGCCTCCGCCTTGATCAGCAGTACCTCAGCGAACCTGATCACGTGTATGTCCTCGGTGCCCGCCACCGTCGGAAACTTCACTCCCGAGATGGTACCCTCGCCATCGTCCTTGATAGACCATTCCAGCCGCGCGTCATCGGGATCGTACGCGTCGATCAGGCTCTGAGTGGGCGTGAGCTCGGCCTTGCCGCCGTCGTCGGTCGAGTTCCAGTAGTACCCGATGAATTGCGCTTGCTGGGCAGTGTACAGCAGCTTGAAGATGTCCTCGGGCGTATCCTGGCCCTCCTCATCGAAGAGATCGGAATAGTCGCCGGCCAGCTCGTACGCGAGACCGATGACCTCATCAGCCTTGGCGTTGGCATTGGCCCAGTCGCCCTGATACAGGTAGACCCGTGCCTGAATGGCCTTGACCGCGCCGATAGTGGCCCGAGTCGTAGGGGTCGTGCTGGTTACGAGTTGATCGGCCTGAGCCAGATCGGAGTTGATCTGGGTGTAGACCTCCGGCACCGAAGCCCGGGTCGCCGCCGCCGCTTCCTGGAGCGACTTGACTGGCACCAGCCGGAGGGGAACTCCTCCCCACAGCTTCACCAGATTGTGGTAGTTCAGCGCCCTCAGGAAATATGCCTGACCAAGAATGTCGTTCTTCTCTTCATCCTCGAGATCCGTAACCGTGGGCACCTTCTCGATGATGTTGTTGACCCTGTTGATCGCGATGTAGATCGTCGACCAGATGTCGGCGACACTCGCGTTTGAAGCTCGGAGCTGATTGGCATCGGCCTGGGCGTAGGATGTAAAGGTGCCCGTGGCAGTAGCATTGTCCGACGAGAGATCACCGAGCGCGAGAAAATCGCCGCTGTAATAGATCACCCCATCGATATCCTGAAGGGCGCTGTACGCTCCGACGAGGGCCGACCTGGCACCCTCGGAGGTAGTGATTGCCTTGTTATCCGGCAGCTGGTCGGTAGGATCGGCGTCCAGAATAGAGTTGCACCCGGCCAGCCAGGGGAGCAACGCGAAGGCGAAAGCATATCGAATGCGCATCGCGGAAAATCTCCGTAAATGGTCCGTTGCCATTACCAGCCCGCCTGAACGCCGAAAGTGAAGGTGCGCGCGATCGGGTAGGCGTAATAGTCGACGCCGAGTCCGATATTCTTGTCACTGCTGCTGTTCACATCCGATGAATAGCCGGAGTAGTTGGTGATCGTGAACAGATTGCGAGCCGAGAGGTACAGGCGCCAAGACCGAAACCCGAGGCGACCTGCGACGTGCTCGGGAAGCCGGTAACCGAGAGTCAGCTCCTGCATCCGAAGGTAGGATCCATCCTCGACGAACCGGCTCGAGATCTCGGTTGCACCCGATGTCCCGTCGTAGCTGGGTCGGGGCTCGTTCGTCTGATCTCCCGGCTGCCGCCAATAAGTCCTCGCCTTCCCGAACTTATTGTCGGTGTTGAAGCCGCCATCGTTGCTGAAGATGCTCATGAGGTTGAACACGTCGTTACCCTGACTGAAGGCAAGAAATCCGGTCAGGTCGAATCCCCTGTACGAGAAGGTGTTGGTGAGCCCACCGGTAAAATTCGGATGCGGGTTGCCGACTACCACCCGATCGGCCGACGTTATCGCTCCGTCGCCATCGACGTCCTGGTAGATCGCGTCACCGGTCGCGGGATCGACCCCGAGAAACTTCAGGGTATAGAAAACTCCGAGCGGCTGCCCAACCTCGACTCGATTGACGCTGCGCTCTCCCGCCGTGAATGGCTGATCGTCGAACAGCGCGGTGACCTTGTTCCGGTTAAGGCCGAAGTTGAGAGTCGTGCTCCAGCGGAAGCCGTCAGCGCGGCGGGACTCGGCGTTGACCGTGGTCAAAGCCAGTTCCAGGCCGCGGTTCCGGACCCTGCCGACGTTGTCGAACACGGAGGTGAACCCGCTCGTGCTCGAGATTGGACGATCGAGCAACAGGTCACGGGTGCTCTTGTTGTAATAGTCGGCGGTGAGACTGACCCGTCCCGAGGCGAAAGCCATATCGATGCCGAGGTCGACCTGGGCCGTTGTCTCCCACTTGAGATCCGGGTTCGCGAGATTCGACGGAGCTAGTCCCGGGTCGTCCCCGTAGTTGGCGCTGCCGATCAGACCCTGGAAGGGAAAGTCCTCGATCGCCTGGTTACCGGTGAGGCCGAAGCTGCCCCGCAACTTGAAGTAGTCGAAGAAGGAAGCCTTGAAAAACGGCTCTTCACTCAGGAGCCAGGCAGCCGAGACCGCAGGGAATACACCCCACCGGTTGTTAGTCCCGAAGCGAGACGAGCCGTCCGTCCGGATGCTGGCTCCGAACAGGTATTTTCCGTCGAGCGCGTAGTTGGCCCGGGAAAAGAACGAAACCAGGTTGTTGCGAGAGTTCGACCCGTCGCCCTCGATGAGTACCGCAGCATTGCTTACCTGGGTGAATTCGTCGTTGCTGAATCCCTCACCGCGGATGAAGTTGAGCTGGCTCCTGTTGAGCTCGACGCTCCCGCCGGCCGTCGCATCGAAGTTGTGGCGCACGCCGAGGTGCGGACTGACGGTGACGAAGTTGTCGATCACGTATCGGTTGCCGTTGGAGAAGCCGCTCTTGGCCACGCCTTTCGCACCAGCGGCGTACGTTCCCGGAATCCGCCGCGACTGAAACTGGGCCTCTCGCACGTCGATGAGGTCGACTCCGAACCGGCTCGTGAGCAGAACTGACGGCGTGACTCTGAGACGTCCTTCCACGTTGCCCAGGATGCTGGTGGTTCTGGCCCCCACGGTGTTGAGGGTCGCCAGCGCGGCGGCGTTCGGATAGTTGAGCCCGTTGTCTGGTCCGGCGAACGTTCCATCGGGAAGAAGCACAGGCGCCATCGGCGTGGTCGCGATTGCGTTGGTGATGACTCCGATGTCGCTCCCGTCGTTCTCGATCCGATCGTTCCGCTCGCCCGAAATGGCCAGCGACGTGCTGAACGACAAGCGGCTGCCCGGGTTGAAATCGAGGTTGGCCCTGCCGCCGAGACGGCGGTATCCCGAGCCTACGACGATGCCGTTCTGGTCGAACCAGGTGCCCGACAACCGATACTGCACGCGCTGATCGCCACCAGCCACCGCCAGCTCGGCGGAGCTCACCGGCGCAGCGCGCAGAACCGCACTCTGCCAGTCGCTGTTAAGGCTGTCGGATACTCCGGGGGTCCCGAAGTAGTCGGTGCCGTACCCGTCGTTGGCCGCCGCGGCGTTCATGTAGTCCAGGTACTCGGTCGAGTTGAGCAGGTCGATCCGCTTCGGCGCGGACTGGCTGCCCACGTAGCTGTTGAACGTGACACCCGTGCGACCCTCCCGCCCTCGTTTGGTGGTAATGAGCACCACGCCGTTCGAGCCGCGCGACCCATATATCGATGTGGCCGCGGCATCCTTGAGGACGTCGATGGTCTCGACGTCGTCCGAGCTGAGCCCGCTGATGCCCGCCAGACCCTGACCCCCGAGTCCGAGTTGGGAGATGTCACCCGCCACCATGGGCACGCCGTCGACCACGTAGAGCGGCTGATTGCTGGCCGAGACCGATGCGTCGCCGCGAACCCGGACTGAGATGGCGTTGCCCGGATTGCCGGCGTTCTGAACCACCTGGACCCCGGCCGCCTTGCCCTGAAGGGCGGCGTCGACACTGGCGACGGGCTGCCCGATGATATCCGCTGCACTCACCGACGACACGGAGGTGCTGAGCTCTCCCCTGGTCTGGAGGCCGTATCCCACCGCCACCACCTCCTCGAGGCGCTGGGCGCTCGCCGCGAGCGCTATGTCGAGCGTAACCTCTGAGCCGGACTCGAGCGTGACACTCTGCTGTACTGGCGCAAATCCAATCATCTGCACCCGGACCAAGGCAGGCCCCGCGGGCGCCCCGGTCAGGACGTACTGTCCCGCGCTGTTGGTCTCCGAGCGGAGCGATGTGCCTACCAGGCTCACCGCGGCCCCCTGAAGAGGCTCCCGGCTCGCCGAGTCGGTAACGGTGCCCCGAAGCGTTGCCGTCTGGGCCGACAGCGACGTGGTGGCCGCGGCGAAGCAAGCCAGGATAGACAGGACAAGCCTGAAACGGTGCATGTGCTTCCCTCCAGAAGGACGCGGAAGTGGCGGTGCTATTCCCGGGCGAGGTTCGCCCGTCCGGTCTCGGGATCGAAAGTGCTTCCGGGCGGCAGGACGTGCACGCGAAGCTCGGTGACACCGAGGATGGGTCGTGAGCCGGCAGTGACTCTCGCCTTCCGGGCGTCGTAGACCACGACGGCGCTCTCGCCAAGCACCCGCCAAAGGCCGTCCGGGCCGACCTCGAGGGCGGTGCTCTCGTCTATGCCGACACCGACGAGGCGCGGATGCTCGAGCACCGCGCTCATGAGCCGGTTGTGACGCTCACGCTTGATGAAGTGCTGGTCGACGATGGCGTTGGGGAGAAAGCCCAGCCCCGGGGTGATCTGGATACGATGGCGGGAGATGGCGGGATACTCGTCACCGTAGTATCCGGTCGTGTCGCCGGGGGGTGTCTGATCGCCGGTGATCATCGAGTCCGACATGATTGCCGCGCCGGCGGACGTGCCGCCGACCGCGGCACCTGCACGATATCTGGCCTGCATCGCCCGCAGCGTCGCCGTGCCGCCGAGTGCGGCGGTGAGCCTGGCCTGATCGCCGCCCGCGAACCAGATGCCCGTGGCGGAGTCGAGCACCTGGGCCGCCGATTCGGACTGCGCCTGCGACCGGGTCACCAGCACGACGTAGGCGCGGGCGCCGAGCGAATCCAGCTCGGCCACCAGGTCGCGCCCCGTCTCCGCCGCTTCCTCGCTGGCCATCGGCACCACCGCGATCACCGCCTTGCCTGCGCCCCCGGCCAGCGTCACGAAGCGGTGCATCACGGCGCCGGTCCTCTCGCCGCCGCCGACAATGACGAGCGATCCCTTGGGCCTCGGAGGCCTTTCCGGTGTTGCGATGGCGGGCAGCGCGGCGAGCACGAGGAGCAGGGTCGCCAGGCGGCGTACGATGGAGATCATGATCTCGGGCCTATGGTCCGGCTAGGAGCCTGTAGTCCTATTGGAGCCCGGCCGCGGAACCCAGCCCAGGCGCTGGGAGATCCGCTCCGCCGCCTCGCGAACCAGCCTGACGAGGCGAGGAATCCGGGAATCGGTGAATCGCGTGCTCGGTCCTCCGAGCGAGGCCGCGGCAACGACCTTGCCCTCGTGGTTCCGTACGGCTGCGCCAAGCGCCACGTAGCCTTCCTCGAGCTCGCCGATCGCTGTGGAGTAGCCTTGCTTCGACACGCGGGCCAGCTCGGCCGTCAATCGGGTGGCGGTAACGATGGTGCACGGCGTCAGCCGGCGCAGCTTGCCGCCGCTGCGCCGCGTCATTTTCTGAATGAATGCCGGGTCCAGGTCGAGCGCGGCGGCGAGCAGCACTTTGCCCGTGGACGTCGCGTACGCCGGCCAGCGTGTGCCGACCGAAGGCGACGTGCCGATCAAGTGGCCGCCCTGCACCTCGTCCAGGATGACGGTCTCATCGCCCGACAGGATTTCGATGCTCGAGGTTTCACCGGTAGAGCGGGTGAGATTTTCCATCTCCACCCGGGCGGCGCTGGCAATGCTGTTCGAGCGCTGGGCTCTGGCGCCCAGCTCGATGGCCCCAGGGCCAAGCCGGTAGGCGCCCGAGGTATCGTGGCGCGCGACCAATCCCTCCCACTCCAAGGCGGCGAGGAGGCGGAGGGCTGTGGGCTTGCTGAGCCCCAGCTCGCGCGAGAGCGAAGCGAGCGTCCATTCCGGCCGCGCGTCGGTAAAGCTGCGCACGATGCGGAGCGCACGGACGACGGCCTTCGTCCCTGCAATTCGTGGGATGACTTCGGATTTGGAACGTTGTTTCACGATACAGCCAATGTTCCGACCTGACCACCGGCTGTCAAGACAGGGCGGAGACTATCTCCCGAGGCGGCTCCAGACCGAGCGGACGGTGTCCCAGGCCTGGTGCAGGTCCTCGGAAGGCGTCAGCAGAGCATAGCCGGTCAGGATGCCGGCCATGTACACGGCGGCTTGAGCGAGAGGAGACGGATCTACGGCTGCGATAGAGAGCATCGGACTGCTACCTCTGAAGGGTGGGGGTTTGGATCATCTGCGCGTTCAGGGCCTGTCCGATCCGCTGGCGGGAGTCGGTCAGGTGGGCGCGGGTATAGTCGTCGAGATCGAGTTTCTGGGAGGCCAGGCTGCGATCGAGATCGGCTCCCAGGGAGGCGAGCGTCGTCCGCGCCAGGGCACGCGCATCTTCGGGCGTGCCCACAGCGGGAGCGATCGCCAGTTTGATCATGGTGTTCAGGTGCAGCCGCTGCAGGTCGCGTCGCGTAGAAGAGATATTTCGCGGGCGCGGGGACTTGCCCTGCACGGAGGCGATCTCCGACCAGATGGCCGCGCTCAGGGTGGAGAAGACTTCGGGCAACCCCATTTCTTCCTGGGGATCGGTATCCCGAAGTTCGGCATCGCGAACCCTGGCCAGCACCGCGGGGTCGAGCAGCTGTGACAGGAGTCCGCTCTGCTGGGTGAGCGCCCAGTCGTGGAGCGGGAAGTCGGCGCGGCCGCCGTTCGGCGAGGAGCTCCAGTGACTCCAGCGCTCGGGCCCGAGCCGGCTGAGGAGTGCCGGGTCGAACCGGTAGGCCTGCTCGCCGAAGGCGGCTTCGGCGATGAACGCCAGGGCGGCGCGTTGCTGCGCCGCAGGGACGTTCTGCAATGGCGGGCGTTCGCCGGGGTCGCCGCGATGATCGCGCGAAACCGTGGCACCGCCGAGATACTTGGTCGTCACCAGAAGCGCATACCAACGGTCGGAAAGGAGATCGGTAAAGATCGACCGAAGCCGGGCGTAGCCCTGGCCCGGCGCGACGACCCGTGTCTCCAGCGAGTCGAAGAGTCCGTCGATCAGCGCGACGCGATCGCGGGCCCAGCCGAGCGGATCGCTGGTCTGATCGTACCGCGAGATCGTGGGATCGAGGCCGTAGGCGCCGAAGCCGGCATCCTCGTCCGAGCCGTACAGATGCTCCGGGTCGGCGGCTTCCGAGGCGATCGCGCCCAGGCCGTTCAGCTCGACCTCGGGCGTCCACCCGGCGGCGCTCTCTCCGCCACCCTTCGAGGAGATCTGCTCGATGCCGCCTCCGCCGACCCCGCTGTATCCGTACACGATGGCCCAGCGGTCGTACGATCCGATCGTCGGCGAGTAGAAGTCACCCTGATGAGCAGGGTCGAGCGCGAGCGCGGGAGGCATGTAGTCCATCACCGACACGCCGAAGCCGTGGGTACTGGTCCACCCCCGATTCCCCAGCTCGGCGGCGGTGGCGCCGGCCGAACCGCGGAAGTTGTGGCGCAGTCCAAGCGTATGGCCGATCTCGTGCATGACGAGCGCCTTGAGGGCCTGACCGATGTACGCGCGCGCGGGCGTTTCTCCCGCGCCGATCTCGCCCCTGGCGGCGAAGAGCGCCGTCGCCAGTCCGCCATCGCTGCCCATCGTCTCGCCGTAACGGCACAACCGGGGGTCGGAGCTCGACCCGCCGCCGAGCGAATCGTCCTGAAAGGCTGACTCCACGGAGACGACGGGCGTCGCGAACTGCCCCGATTGGCCGCGCCAGCGCTGGATCCATCCCGCCGAAATCAAGACGTCGGCGTTGAGGATCTCCCCCGTACGGGGGTCGACGTTTGTCGGGCCAATCGCGTAGACCGACCGGTTGGTGGCCGTCCACCGCACGGTCGAATACCGCGCGTCTTCGGCGCTCCAGGTGCTATCCTCGGGGGCGTCGAGTACCCGGATGGCATCCCGAAATCCCGCACCCTCGAACGCGCGATTCCATTCGAGGATTCCCGCCCGCACGTAGGGCCGCCATTCGACCGGCACGGTGCGGTCGATGTAGTACGTGATCGGCTCGACCGGGATGCTCGCCCCGAGCCCCGGGTACATCCTCTCCAGCCGCCAGCGGTTCACGTAGCGGACGAAGAAGTTTTCAGCCGTATCGCGGGAGAAGTCCTTCATCGCGGAGACGAAGTAGCCGACGCGGTCGTCGGCGAAGCGTGGATGCATCGGTTTGGCAGGCAGCTCGAGGAGCGAGTAGTGCACTCCAACCGGAATCCACCGGTAGTCCGACACCGTCTCGAGCGAGAGGTTGCGTTGGGCGGCGAAGGTGAGCCGCACCTCGGCTTCGAGATTGGTGGGGAAGAGGCGGAGCCGCTGGAAGCTGGAGCGCTTGTCGTCGAGCGAGATGCTGGTGGTAACCTTGCGCTGCGCCGCGGCGGTCTGGAGAATGGTGCCGACGTCGGCCCAGTCCGAAAGAAAGAAGGGGGCGATGTTGATCAGCACATCGCCCTCGCGGCGCTCGGCGGCGATAGGGAATGATTCGGCCACCGAGTGACCGAACGAATAGTCAACAGTGCGCGCCATGGGCGTGCCGGGTGCCGCTGCCATGTGTGGGTTGATCACCCAGAGCTCGATGCGGTCGTCTTGGCGATGAAACCGGACCAGGTCCGACCGGAGTGAGGTTCCGCCGTCGAGGCCCAGGTCACCGATGCCCTGCGAGAGCTGAGTGACCAGGAGGTAATCCCGGTCGAGCTGGCTGGGCGAGATTGAGACAAGGATGTCGCTGTGTTTGTGGTACACGGTGAAGAGGCCGGTGTCGACTTGGCTGCTCCTTGTCACCTCTCCGAACGGCCTCCCGGCCAGGTCGGACTGCGCGTGTCCCGCCATCGGGGCCACCAAGGCAAGGAGAGACATAAGGAAGGCTGGCCGGCAACGGTGCACTCGGACTCCGCGTGTGGACTGGGCGCCGAGAGCTTCCGGCTGGACGGTGAGTGGCAAGTTGGAGGCCGCAGCATTCATGACCAGCAACCTTATGCGGAGGAGCTACTTAGTGGGTTGCGGCGGAGAGGAAACAGAAGGAGTGAGCGGGGCAGAAAGCGGGGAGGCTCCGCAGGGTGCTTGTGAGTCGGGTCATCCCGAGCGACCCGGATGACGGACCATTCGCTCGAGATGACAAACGATTGGATGGGGCAGTCCATCGTTCGGGACGACACACGTGTTCAAGCTTGACCTAACCTTCTTACCCCCCTACATTTGCAAGGCTATTCCCGAAAAACGGGAAAAGCACAGTGACTCAACCAGACGAGCGAATGCCGACCATCAATCAGCT
>JBBRGF010000094.1:0-12500 GCA_038240975.1 Gemmatimonadales bacterium | reverse complement strand
CCCCCGGCTCCCGCTCAAGGACTCTACTTCGCCGCCGCCACGTATCCGCCGGAGCTGTTTGCCGATTCCTCCGAAGAGGAGGCGCATGCGCTGGCGCGTGACGCGTAGCGCCGCCTTGCTGCTCGCGGCGTCGGCCGCCACGGCCTCGGCGCAGCTACCGGTGCGCACGGCCGACATTCAACGCACCACCAGCGACTCGCGCCGCACTGCCCTCGTCGCGGCCGCCGAGCGGGCCTCCGCCGCGGTGGTCTCCATCAACGTCACCTCACGCCGGGAGGCGCCCGCGCGGTCACCCTGGGACTTCTTCTTCGTTCCCGAGGGGGCGCGTCTCGTTCAGGGATACGGCACCGGCTTCGTGGTCCGCCCGAACGGCGTCATCGTCACCAACCAGCACGTCGTCGCCAACGCCCAGAAGGTCGTGGTGACGCTCTCCGACGGCAGCGACCTTCCCGCGAGGGTGCTCGGCGAAGACCCCCTCACCGACATCGCGGTGCTCAAGGTCGAGCGCAAGGGACTGACTCCCGTCGTCCCCGGCCGTAGCACCGATCTGATGATCGGCGAATGGGTCGTGGCACTCGGCAACCCATACGCCTATCTGCTCGGCAACGCCGAGCCCACGGTCACAGTCGGCGTGGTGAGCGCGGCCGGCCGCAACATCCTGCCGAGCGGCGACCAGACCGGCCTCTATCTCGACATGATCCAGACCGATGCGGCGATCAATCCGGGCAACTCCGGCGGGCCGCTCACCAATGCGCTCGGCGAAGTCATCGGAGTCAACTCCTCGATCTTCAGCAGCAGCGGCGGATCGGTCGGGCTCGGCTTCGCCATACCCATCGAACGCGCGCTCCGCGTCGCCGACGAGATCATCCGGACAGGCACTGTCAGGCGCGCCTGGGTGGGTCTCGAAGTCGAAGGCGCGGCGGCCATGCGTAACTGGAAGAGCCAGGGTGGAGTCGAGGTGGCCAGCCTGGCTCCCGATGGACCCGCCGCAAAGATCGGTCTGAAAGTCGGCGATGTGCTCGTCGAGGCCAACGGCCGCCGGCTCCGTAACTATCTCGACTGGGAGGCGGTCAAGCTCGATCTCCACGTGGGCGATGGAGTGGACATCTCGGTGCGCAGCGGGACGCGCGCGGCGACTCGCCGCATCGTGACGGGCGACCTGCCCACGGTCACGGCCGAGAAGTTCACGGTGCTCAAGGAGCTGCAGCTCATCACCATCACACCGGCGGTCCGGGTTGAGCGGGGCATCCGGAGTGAGAGCGGGGCTCTCATCTTCAAAATGTCACCGCGGGTGAGCAGCGCGACGGGACTTCGGGAAGGCGATGCGATCGTGGCCGTGAACCGGACTCGCGTCCGCACGGCGTCGCAGGTCGAAGAGTTGGTGACGGCCGGATCGGGCCAGGTGATCCGCGTGTATTTCGAGCGCGACGGGCAGATTACCTTCACCGATCTGTCGTTCCGATGACCGACGACGACCGCTGGCGCTCGCCGCTCGGTACGCGCTACGCCTCCCCCGCCATGCAGACGCTGTGGGGCGAGTCACACCGCATCGCGCTCTGGCGGAGGCTCTGGCTCGCGCTGGCGGAGGCGGAGCGGGACCTGGGGGTCGGCATTCCCGACGAGGCCCTCTCGCAGATGCGGGCACACCTCGACGATGCCGATCTGGCCGCGGCAGCCCGGTACGAGCGCCGATTCCGCCACGACGTCATGGCGCACGTGCACGCCTTCGGAGAGCAGGCGCCCGCGGCCCGGCCCTATCTCCACCTCGGCGCCACCAGCGCATTCGTCACCGACAACGCCGACCTCATCGTCATGCGCGACTCGCTGCGCCTGCTCCTCGGGCGCCTGATCGCGGTGCTTTCCGCCCTCGAGGGATTCGCGTCTCGGAACGCATCCCTGCCCTGCCTTGCCTACACGCACTTCCAGCCGGCCCAGCTTACCACCGTCGGCAAGCGCGCGACGCTGTGGATGCAGGACTTCGCGCTCGATGTCGAGGAGCTGTGCCACCGGCTCGAGTCCCTCCGCTTTCGTGGCTGTCAGGGCACCACCGGCACCCAGGCCTCGTTCCTCGAGCTGTTCGGCGGCGACCACCGCAAGGTCCGCGAGCTGGAGCGGCGCGTCACGGCCAAGCTCGGCTTTGCGGCGCAGTTCGCCGTCACCGGCCAGACGTATCCGCGCAAGGCCGACAGCATGATGCTCGACGCCCTGAGTGGAATCGCGCAGTCGGCGACCAAGATGGCCGGCGACCTCCGCCTCCTTCAGCATGAAGGCGAGCTGCTCGAGCCGTTCGAGTCGGAGCAGATCGGCTCCAGCGCCATGGCGTACAAGCGCAACCCCATGCGTGCCGAGCGCATCGCGGGCATCGCGAGGTTCGTCATCTCGCTTCAGTCCAACGGCGCCCATACCGCCGCCGGCCAGTGGCTCGAGCGCACGCTCGACGACAGCGCCAACCGCCGGCTCGCGCTGCCCGAGGCGTACCTCGGCGCCGACGCCATCCTGGTGCTCGCGGCCAATATCGCCGCCGGCATCGAAGTGCGGGAAGACGTCATCCGGCGCCACGTGAACGAGCAGATGCCCTTCATGGTCACCGAGCGCTGCCTCATGCTCGGCGTCGGCGCCGGCGGGGACCGCCAGACGCTGCACGAGGTGATTCGCCGCCACAGTCTGGCCGTCTCCGAGGCGGTGAGCGACGGCGCGGCCAACGACCTGCTGGAGCGCCTAACCGCCGACCCGGCCTTTCGCGGAGTGCCGATCGAGAAGTTTCGCGCCGAGCTCGATCCTGCGGGCTACACCGGCCGGGCCGCGCAGCAGGTGGGCGAGTTCATCGAGGAGTACCTGCATCCGCTTCTTCAGCGGGCGCGGCCGCTGGCAGCCGAAGCGGGCGCCGTCGAGGTGCGGGTATGACGGCGCTCGCCGAGAGCCGGCTTCCGTTGCCGCTGGTGCGCCGGGGCAAGGTCCGCGAGGTCTACGAGGTCGATTCCACCCACCTGCTGCTCGTGGCGAGCGACCGAATCAGCGCGTTCGACATCGTGATGCGCGAGCCGATTCCGCACAAGGGCGCGGTGCTCACGCAGATGAGCGCGTTCTGGTTCGAGCGCCTGGCCGGCGTGTTTCCTTCGCATTTCATCACCGCTGACAGCGGCGAGATCGTGAACAGGATTTCCGCGCTCCGGCCGCATGCGGCGGAAATGGCCGGCCGCGCGATGCTGGTTCGGCGGACCGAGCCGCTTCCATTCGAGTGCGTCGTGCGCGGCTACCTGTCGGGGTCGGCGTGGGCGGAGTACGCAAAAGAGGGCACGCTCGCCGGCGAGACGCTTCCTGCGGGCCTGGTCGAGAGCGACCGCCTGGAGCCTCCACTCTTCTCGCCGGCTACCAAGGCGGAGTCAGGCCACGACGAGAACGTCACGTTCCGCCGGGTAGCCTCCTCGCTCGGTGAGGCGCTTGCGTCGCGCCTCCGTGACGCGGCCTTCGCCATCTACCGGGCGGGCCGCGACCACGCCGCAACCCGCGGAATCATCATCGCCGACACCAAGTTCGAGTTTGGAAGGGACGCCGGCGGGGTTCTGAGGCTCATCGACGAGGTGCTGACGCCCGACTCCTCGCGCTTCTGGCCGGCCGACAAATACCAGCCGGGTCGGAGCCAGCCGAGCTTCGATAAGCAGCCGCTCCGTGATTACCTGGCGTCTCTGAGGTCGGAGGGCCGGTGGAACGGCGAGTCACCCGCTCCCCCGCTGCCCTCCGACGTCGTCGAGGCCACGAGCGTCCGGTACCTCGATGCGCACCGCAGGCTCACGGGGCGCGAGCTGGGTGAAGCCGCGTGATCCGTACTGCACCCGAGGGTCGATGGTTCATCATCGGTGCATGGGTCATCGCCGCCGCGCTGGTGGCCATGGCGGCGCGTGCCGGGGCCGCTGGACTGTGGATCGGAGCGTCGCTCTGGACCGTCGTGGCCGTGTGGGTGGTCGCGTTCTTTCGCGATCCCGAGCGGCAGTGGACCCGAGGCGATGGTCTGCTCGTCGCCCCGGCCGATGGGAAGGTCGTGGGAGTGGCCGAGGTCGACGAGCCGGGATATCTGCAATCTCGCGCAGTTCGGGTGTCGATCTTCATGAACGTCTTCGACTGCCATGTCAATCGGTATCCGGCAGGCGGCACGGTGGGCCACCGGCACTACAATCCCGGCAAGTTCGGGCATGCCGGCGCGGAGAAGGCCAGCCTCACGAATGAGCAGTGCACGATCGGGCTCGAGACGGCTCGTGGCAAGCTGCTCATACGGCAGATCGCCGGGCTGATTGCTCGGCGCATCGTGACCGACCATCAGATGGGAACGGCTGTCCGTCAATGCGAGCGCATGGGTATGATCCGTTTCGGATCGCGAGTCGACCTTTTCATGCCGCTGGGAGTCCGGGTGCTGGTGAAGCCCGGCGACACCACGCGGGTGGGGGTAACGGTGGTGGCTGAATGGAGCTGATACCGCGGAGGGACCGACTGAAACGCCCCACGATGCGCCAGGTCGTGGTGGTGATGCCCAGCGCCTTTACCCTGGGCAACCTCTTCTTCGGCTTCTGGGCGATCGTCTCCGCCTTCAACGGGAATTTCCGGTGGGCCGGGTGGTTCATCGTCTTCTCGGGGATCCTCGACATGCTCGACGGGCGGGTGGCCCGGCTCTCGAATACCGGATCGAGGTTCGGGGCAGAGCTGGACTCGCTGGTCGACGTGATCTCGTTCGGCGTGGCGCCCGCCCTGCTCATCTACTTTCTCGACTTTGCCAGCGCCGGCCGCTTCGCCTGGGTGCTCTCGTATTTCTACGTCACGTCGGTGGCCCTGCGCCTGGCCCGGTTCAACGTCGTGTCGGCAGGCAAGGCCTCGGCCGGATGGTTCACGGGTATGCCTTCGCCGGCGGCCGGGATGACACTGGCGGTGTACTACCCGTTCAGCCAGACCGAGTGGTACCGCGCGTCGCTGGCCTATCTCGACCTCCAGCATCAGGGGCTCGTGGTTCTGGTGCTGCTCCTGGCGCTCCTCATGGTGAGCAACGTCAGGTATCCAAAGTTTCCGGCGATCGGACTGAGAAGCACCAAGGGCATTTTCGGTCTGGTGGTACATCTGACCATTCTGCTCGGCGGACTCTTCTATCCGGAGTATTTTCTCTTCCCATTGGGGCTGTTCTACATGGCGTTCGGCGTTTCCCGGGCACTCATCCTGGGCCTGATGGAGCGGCCCGAGCCGGCAGCCGTCCCGCTCGAAGCCCAAGAGGCGCCCGATCAGCCGCCAGCGCCCACCGAGCGGCGAGTTGGGTGGAGCGAACGGCGCAAGCCGGAGGAATGATGAGCTTTCGGGTGCACGTACGGGTCATGCCGCGCGGCGGGCTGCTCGACCCTCAGGGTCAGGCCGTCGAGCACGCGCTTTCGGCGCTGGGCTTTGGCGAAGCCGGTGATGTCCGGATCGGTCGGGCCATCGAGCTGAAGGTGAACGCCGAATCCCGAGGTGACGCCGAGGCTCGCGTCCGCCTGATGTGCGACAGGCTGCTCGCCAATCCGGTGACGGAGGATTACCTGCTCGAAGTGGAGGACGGCTGATGCTCAAAGTGGCAGTTGTTCGCTTCCCGGGCAGCAATTGCGACTTCGATTCGCTGCGCGCCGTCGAGCGCGTGGGGCTCGACGGCTGCTTCGTCTGGCATCGCGACACGGGGCTGCAGGGGGCCGACGTCGTGGTGCTTCCCGGAGGGTTCAGCTACGGCGATTACCTCCGGTCGGGCGCCATCGCCCGGTTCAGCCCCATCATGCAGGCGGTTCAGCGCCACGCGGCCGATGGGGGCGCCGTGTTCGGCATCTGCAACGGCTTTCAGATTCTCTGCGAGGCCCACCTCCTTCCCGGCGCGCTCATGCGGAATGCCGGCCTCGCATTCGTTTCCAAGCCGGTCGACGTCGTGGTCGAGCGAGCCGACACCGCCTTCACCTCGGCCTACGCGGTGGGCGCCCGCCTTCGCCTGCCGGTGGCCCACGGCGACGGCCGCTACACCGCCTCCGACGATACCCTTCGCGTACTCGAAGCCGAGGGTCGGGTGGTGTTGAGATATGTGGAGCAGAGCGAAGGCTCCCCGCTGCAACCCAACCCCAACGGCTCGGCGAATCACATCGCCGGCATCTGCAATGCCGCCGGTACCGTCGTGGGCATCATGCCGCACCCCGAGCGGGTGGCCGAACCGATTCTGGGCTCGAGCGACGGCCTCGGATTCTTTACCGCAATGGCCGCCGTACAGTCACGCACTTCCACATCCACCACGACAGGCCGATGAGCACCGACAAGCCGAGCCGCAACGAGGACGAGTATTTCGTGAAGCAGGATGCCGAGCTGATCAAGCATCAGCGACACGCAGCCGAATCGGCCGCCCTCGAAAGCGAGCGCAAGTCCCACTACATGAAGTGCCCGAAGGACGGCCACGATCTCGGCACCAGCCAGTATCACGGCGTCTCGATCGAGAGCTGCCCCCATTGCGGCGGCATGTGGCTCGATGCCGGCGAGATCGACGTCGTCGCCCACGAAGAGCGCCCCGCCCTGTTCACCCGCGTGCTCTCCGAGGCCTTTTCGACCTTTCGGGGCCAGCCCCGGCGGAAGGCATGACGGGTTTTGCCGTCGAGCGGGGCACCGAGGCGTCTTCCTTTCAGGGAGAGCGCCCCGTTACCCCCGAGGTGGTGCGCGACCACAACCTCAACGAGCAGGAGTACGGCCGCATCGTCGAGATGCTCGGCCGCACTCCCACGCTCACCGAGCTCGGCATCTTCTCCGCCTTGTGGTCGGAGCACTGCAGCTACAAACACTCCAAGCCGGTGCTCCGGACATTTCCGACCACAGGCGCTCATGTGGTTCAGGGCCCGGGCGAGAATGCCGGCGTTCTGCGCCTTCCCGATGGGTGGGCCGTGGCCTTCAAGATCGAATCCCACAACCATCCGTCGGCGGTCGAGCCCTATCAGGGCGCGGCCACGGGCGTAGGGGGAATTCTCCGCGACGTGTTCACCATGGGCGCCCGTCCCGTTGCGGTGCTCAACAGCCTCCGGTTCGGCCCGCTCGACATCCCCCGGAACCGCTACCTGCTTGCCGGTGTGGTGCGCGGCGTGGGCGACTACGGCAACTGCGTGGGCGTCCCGACGCTCGGCGGTGAGGTCGGGTTCGCCGAGGGATACACCGGCAATCCGCTGGTGAACGCCATGTGCGTCGGCCTCCTCCGCGAAACCGACCTGATCAGGGCGGCGGCCCACGGCATCGGCAACGTGTTGCTCTGCGTGGGCGCGCGGACCGGACGCGACGGCATTCACGGCGCCAGCTTCGCCTCGGAAGAACTTTCCGAGAAGAGCGAAGCGCGCCGGCCGCAGGTGCAGGTGGGCGATCCGTTTACCGAGAAGCTCCTCCTCGAGGCCAGCCTGGAAATGATCACGTCGGGTCTCATCGTCGCCATCCAGGACATGGGCGCCGCCGGCCTCACCAGCTCGAGCGCGGAGATGGCGGCGCGAGGCGGCGTCGGCGTCGAGATCGACACGTCACTGGTGCCGACGCGCGAGCCGGGCATGACGCCTTACGAAATCCTCCTCTCCGAATCGCAAGAGCGAATGCTGGTGGTCGCGGAGCCGGAGCGGGTGACCGAGGTTCAGGCGCTGTGTGCGCGCTGGGAGCTTGACGCCACGCCGATCGGGCGCGTCACCGACGATGGGATCTTCCGCGTGCGGCACGATGGCCTCGTCGTCGCCGCCATTCCTGGGATGAGGCTGGTGGACGACTGCCCCATCTACCATCCCGAGGCCCGGGAGAGCGACGAGGCGCGTGCGCGCCGCGACGCCAGTCCCGCGGAACGGCCCGTGGCCGATCTGCGCGGCGCCCTCGAGCTGCTGCTCGACAGCCCGGGTATCGCGAGCAAGCGATGGATGTACGAACAGTTCGACTCGACGGTGCAGGCGTCGACGGTGCTGGGCCCCGGAGGGGACGCGGGTGTGCTGCGAGTGCCGGGAACGGCATTCGGCATCGCCGTCTCGGTCGACTGCAACAGCCGGCTGGTGGGAGTCGATCCCTACGAGGGGGGCAAGGCCACCGTGGCCGAGGCGGCGCGCAACGTCGCCTGCACCGGCGCGCTCCCGCTCGGCATCACCGACTGCCTCAATTTCGGCAACCCCGAGAAGCCTGAGGTCTTCCATCAGTTCAAGGAGGCGTGTCGCGGCATCGCCGACGCCTGCCGAGCCTTCGATACGCCGGTGACCGGTGGCAACGTCTCGTTCTACAACGAGAGCCCGACGGGAGCCATCGACCCAACGCCCACAGTGGGCATGGTCGGCCTCCTCGAGAGCGTGGCCGGCCGGGTCGCGAGTCACTTTACCGCGCCCGGCAGTGATGTGCTCATTCTCGGCGTAACCGGGGGGGCGCTCGGTGCCTCGGCCTACTGGGCCGAGATCCGCGGGTTCATCGGTGGGGCGCCGGCACGAGTCGACCTCGACGCCGAGCTGCGGCTACAGCGTTTTCTGGTGACCGCGGCCCGACAACGCCTGCTCCGCTCGGCGCACGACTGCTCCGAGGGAGGCATTCTCGTCGCGCTGGCCGAGGCGGCGATCGGCGGCGCGTATGCCGCCGAAGGACACGGCGTGACGTGCGACCTCACCGGTTACTCTTCCGGCATGGCCGCCGATGCGCTGCTCTTCGGAGAGGATGGCGCGCGCGCGGTGGTGTCGTGCAGCCCCGACGATACCTCGCGCATCCACGCGCTATGCCAGGAGCACGGCGTGCCGTGGTTTCATGCCGGAAAAGTGGAGTGTGCCTCGGGCGACCTGCGCGTCAGCGTGGCCGGCCAGTCACTCAGATGGAGTGTCCCCGCATTGCGCAAGATCTACTTCGAGGCGATCCCCCGGCGGATGCGGCATCCCGACGTGGACCGGTCGGTGGGAGCGTAAGGATGTGCGGCATCATCGGCGTCTCGGGCGCCCCCAATGCGGCCCAGCTCGCGTACCTCGGCCTCTACGCCCTGCAGCACCGGGGCCAGGAGAGCGCGGGGATCGTGGCCATCGACCGCGAGGGCGTGACTCGGAATCATCGCGGCATGGGTCTCGTCAGCGAGAACTTCGACGAAGCGATTCTCGCCACTCTTCCGGGCGACGTGGCGGTCGGCCACACGCGGTACAGCACCACCGGCAGCACCGTGCTGGCGAACGCCCAGCCGTGCAGCGCGAACACCCGGTGCGGCCCCCTCGCCATTGCCCACAACGGCAATCTCGTCAACGCTTCGGAGCTCAAGCGCGAGCTGGTAGAGCGTGGCGCGATCTTCACCAGCTCGTCGGACACCGAAGTGCTGGTGCACCTCATCGCCCGCTCCGAAGCCGAAACCGTCGAAGGTCAGATCCGCGACGCGCTGGAGCAGGTGGACGGCGCCTACAGCCTCGTCATTGCCGTCGGCCGCACGCTCTACGCCGCGATCGACAGCCGCGGGTTCCGCCCCCTCGTCCTCGGCCGCCTCGGCAACGGCATGGTGGTGGCCTCGGAAAGCTGCGCACTCGACCTGCTCGAAGCGACGCCGGCGTGCGAGCTGCAGCCCGGCGAGTTTATCCGGATCGACGATGGCAGGGTAACCGAGCTTCCCCGGCTGATTCCCCGGCCGGTCACGCGGTGCGTCTTCGAGTTGGTGTATTTCGCACGGCCCGACAGCACGGTGTTCGGCGAATCGGTCGATCGCGTGCGGCGTGAGCTTGGCCGGCAGCTCGCGCGCGAGCAGCCGGCCGATCGCGGCGAAGTGGTGTTCAGCGTCCCCGACAGCTCCAATGCGATGGCGCTCGGCTTCTCCGAGGTGTCCGGGGTCAAGCTCGAATACGGACTCATCCGCAACCACTACGTCGGCCGGACGTTCATCAACCCGACGCAGGATCATCGCGTCGCCAAGGTCAAGATCAAGTTCAATCCGGTGCGCGACGTGATCGAGGGCAAGTCGGTCGTCGTGGTGGACGACAGCCTCGTGCGCGGCAATACCAGCAAGAGCCTGGTTCAGATGATCCGGGCGGCGGGAGCCCGCGAGGTACACCTGCGGCTCGGCTCACCGCCGATCACGGGCCCGTGCCTCTACGGTATCGACACACCCACCCCGGAAGAGCTGATCGCGGCCACGCATTCGATCGAGGAGATCCAGGAGTTCCTCGGCGTCGACTCGCTCGGCTACCTCTCGCTGCCCGGCATGCTGCGGGCGGCGGGCAGCGTCAACGGCTACTGCCATGCCTGCTTCTCGGGCCAGTATCCCACACCTGTCCCTGGAGACCTCGTGCGACTGCGGCATGCCTCGCCACTCGTTGCAACCCCCGCATGAGCGATCCATACACGCAGCCGCCGCTGGTCTACTCCTTCGGCGGCGGGCGCGCCGAAGGTACCGCGGCCATGAAAGACGTGCTCGGTGGCAAAGGCGCCGGGCTGGCCGAGATGACAACGATCGGGATTCCCGTCCCCCCCGGATTCACCATCGCGAGCACCCTCTGTCAGACCTACCTCGAGAGCGGCCAGTTCCCGAAGCGGCTCCAGCTCCAGGTGGAGAATGCGCTGCACCGTCTCGAGGCGCTTACCGGCAAGCACTTCGGCGATGGCGACGCGCCGCTGCTCGTTTCCGTCCGCTCCGGCGCGGCGGTCTCGATGCCCGGCATGATGGAAACCATCCTCAACCTCGGCCTTAACGACGCGACGGTCGAGGGCCTCACCCGGCTGAGCCGCAACCCCCACTTCGCCTGGGATTCCTACCGTCGGTTCGTGCAGATGTATGGCGTCGTGGTATTCGACCTCCCCAAGAGGCCATTCGAGCAGATCCTGGAAGAGCACCGGCAGCGCTGTGAGGTCGAGCGCGACATCGACCTGCCTCCGGCCGAAATGCAGGCGATCGTGCGCCGCTTCAAGGAGATGGTGAAAGAGCAGACGGGCCGCGACTTCCCCTCCGATCCCCTCGACCAGCTCTGGGGCGCCATTGCCGCGGTCTTCGAGAGCTGGAACACCCGCCGCGCCATCGACTACCGGAAGCTCCACGACATTCCCGATGCGATGGGCACTGCGGTCAACGTCGTGTCCATGGTGTTCGGCAACCTGGGAGAGGATTCGGGCACCGGCGTAGCGTTCAGCCGCGATCCCTCGACCGGCCAGGCCGTGATGTACGGAGAGTACCTGCTCAACGCCCAGGGCGAGGACGTCGTGTCGGGTGCGCGCACGCCATTGCCCATCGCCACCCTCAAGGACCGGCTGCCGGCCTCGTTCCAGGAGCTGGAGCGGGTGGCGCGCACTCTGGAGCGACATTTCCGCGACCTGCAGGACATGGAGTTCACCATCGAGCGGGGCAAGCTGTACATGCTCCAGACCAGGCGCGGACAGCGCTCCGGACAGGCAGCCGTGAGAGTGGCGTGCGAGATGGTGGACGAGAAGATGATCTCCGAAGAAGAGGCCGTCGCCAGGATCCCGCCGAGCGATCTCGACCAGCTCCTCCATCCCACGATCGATCCCAACAGCCAGCTCGACCTGCTCACCACCGGCCTCCCGGCCTCTCCCGGCGCGGCGTGCGGCACGGCGGTGTTCGACGCCGACCGCGCGGAGCGCCTGGGCAAGGCCGGCCAGCCGGTCATCCTCGTGAGGCGCGAGACTTCGCCCGAGGATTTCCATGGCATGGTCATGGCCAAGGCCGTGCTCACCGCCCGAGGCGGCATGACGTCGCATGCGGCGGTCGTGGCGCGGGGAATGGGAAAGCCCTGTGTCGCGGGCGCGCAGGCGCTCCAGGTGGACGAGCGGGCCGGGACGTTCTCGGTGAACGGGCGGCAGGTCGGCGAAGGGGACTGGATCACGGTCGACGGCGGCACCGGCAACGTGTTTGCCGGACAGGCGGCTCTGGTGACCGCCGAGCTCGGCGGCGACTTCCTTCGGCTGATGGAGTGGGCCGACCGGATCCGGCAGCTTCGTGTCCGGGTCAATGCCGATACGCCGGCCGACGCGCATCGCGGCCGGGACTTCGGCGCCGAAGGGATCGGCCTCTGCCGCACCGAGCACATGTTTTTCGACGGTGAGCGGCTGACCGCCATGCGCGAAATGATCGTCGCGGAGGACACGCCGGGTCGCGAGCGGGCGCTGGCTCGGCTCCTGCCCATGCAGCGGTCCGATTTCGAGGCCATCTTTCGCGCGATGGAAGGGTTTCCGGTCACGATCCGGCTTCTCGATCCGCCCCTTCACGAGTTCCTGCCCAAGGAGCCGTCGGAAATCGCCGCGCTCGCCGCCGACATGGGAATCACCCTCGAGTCGCTCCAACGGGTCATCGACAGGCTCCAGGAGGTGAACCCGATGCTCGGTCTGCGCGGCTGCCGCCTCGGGATCATCTATCCGGAAATCACCTCCATGCAGGTGCGGGCCATCTTCGAGGCTGCGTGCACCGTGGCGTCGCGCAAGGGACGTGTGATGCCCGAGGTGATGATTCCCCTCACCGCCAGCGTGGTCGAATTCCGGAAGCAGGCGCTCATCGT
>JBBRGF010000093.1:0-12508 GCA_038240975.1 Gemmatimonadales bacterium | reverse complement strand
GGCGCTGCGGACCGATCCGCCGGCCATCGCCCTCGCGCCGGCCGCGCTGGACGAGTACGTCGGCCGGTACACGCTGGCGCCGGAGCTGGCCTACGAGATCAAGCGGGAGGGCAACCTGCTCCTGGGGCAGGAGACCGGCCGCAAGCTCGACACCCTCCGGGTCGAAGTACGGGATGTGCTGTTCGTACCGGGGCGGCCGCGATATCGAAAGGTGTTCCGGCGGAATCCGAGCGGGCACATCGTGGACTTCGCGGAGCGGCGGGAGGCGTGGGACCTGGTGTGGGCGAAGTCGAGATAGCGAGCGCGAAGGAAAGGTGAGATCGCGAGCTCGAAGGAGCGTCACACCGATCGCACTGTACGTATCGCATCATGCGCTTCACCGAAGGGGCAGAGGCCTCCGGCAACCTCCGCGACAACCCACCCCGCTCCCCTGGGAGGTTGCCTTCGCACCTCTGCCCCTCCGGCTCGCGCCGGCATGCATCAAGGATCGCCTCCGCCGCAGCGGGGGGATGCCCCGAGAGGCGACGTCCCAGGGGATCTGGGGCGGGGTTGTCGCGGACGGAGCCGGAGGGGTGTGTCCTCGCTCGCGGCGGAGTAGCACGGACCAGCCGTAGTGCTTCAGTCTCTCTAGTGAAGCGTTCGGCATCGAGAGCCATCTCAGTCCTGCTGCCGCCCGCCTCGCAGCCGCCGCACCAGCGCCGGCAGGTTCTGAATCACCACGACGCGGGCCGCGGGGCTGCGGCGTACCATCACGAAGGTCTTCCCATCGGGCGAGATGTCGTAGTTGGCGTGCGGCGCGGTCCCCACGATGTCCACGATGGGGAAGAGCCGCTTTCGGCCGGTCACGTGCAAGGCGGGCGTCGTCGCGATGCCGGCCGATACGAGGTATGGATCGGCCTCCTTCGTCTCGCGATAGAAGAGCTCCTTTCCATCGGGGCTCCACACCGGCTCGTTGCCCCCGTCGATTGAGACGAGCACCTGGTCACCCTTGCCCTCGAGATCGCGCACGTAGACCTCGTCGCGGCCCGACTGGTCGGACACGAACGAGATCCAGCGGCCGTCGGGCGACGCGCCGACGAACTGCTCCGTGAACGGACTCGCGACGAGAGGCTCGATGGGGCCCTTGCCGGCGTTCCGGATGATGGCGGCGTCGGTTCGCGAGTCGGCCTGGACGGAATCGGGCCGCCGCGGATCGCGCCGCAGGTTGGAGGCGGTAGTGACGAGCGCGCTCCCGTCCCGGAGCCAGACACCGGTGTACGAGAGCGAGCGCGACACCAGCAGCGTGTCGGGCGGCTCGGCGCTGCCGGGCGGCTTCCGCATGAGGACCAGGGTCACCCCATTGCCCTGGTTCACGGGCACGATGTAGGTGATGTGCCGGCCGTCCGGGGTCCAGGTCGCGTCGTGCCCATCGCGATCGAAGGTGGCGCGGGACAGCGTGCCCTCGTCCAACGCCATGACCCAGACGTTCCGCCCCTCGATGGAGGTGAAATCCAGGAGCAGGCGCCGGCCGTCGGGTGAAAAGAGCGGATGGTGGAAGTTGCGGCGCTCGGTGGTCACCAGCCGACTGGAGCCGGCGCGGTCCACGAACACGAGCGACGCCGGCTCCTCCGGGATGTAGGCGACGTTCCCGTTGGACGCCACGGCAAACTGGGCCACCGACGTTCCCGTGACGGCCACGTTGGTGCCCACCGTCACCGGTGATCCCGTCAGCCGCAGATCTTTCTGATCGAACGGCGCGGCTTGAAGATTCCCGCTCAAGAGCACGAACACGAGAAATCCCTGCGTCACTCGCGCATCGACGACCGGCGTGCCGAGGAGCGTGGTCTCGACGCCGGTCTTGAGGTCCACCAGGAGCACGGGCCCGCCGGTATTCCCGACGCGATTTCGGAGCAACAATGCGGTGCGGCCGTCCGGCAGGATCTGCAGCAGCTGTCGCTGGGCTCCCGGGTGTCGCCGGACGAGCGAATCTCCGACGACCTGCCCGATCGATCCTTCCTCGGTGAACCAGAGACTGCCATCGGGCGCCCACGCGGCGTCGTTGGTCGTGAGCACTGAGCGGACCAGCAGCTCGGCGCTTCCGCCGTCGAGCGGCAGGCGGAGCACCTGGCTCTTCACCGCCTGTGTCCCCACCACGTACCTGCCGTCCGGCGACACGATCGGGCTGCCGAGGCCGGCCGATCCCGGGATCGGAGATGGGGTCTCCGCATCGAGCGACTGGCGCACCAGGCGCATCGTGCCGTCTCCACCCATCAGCGAGTACACCAGCCCCTCGCCACCGGGCAGGAACGTCAGGTGGCGCTGCGACGAGCTGGCGCCGCTTCCGCCGAGTCCCGGCGCGAGGATCGCGAGACGCGATGGAGGAAGCTCGGGGCGGGGACGGAGAAGGGCCCTCGCGGCGACAGCCGCGGCCACGCCGGCCGCGACCCAGCCCAGCCAGGGGATCGCGCGAGTGAATGTGCCTCGCGCCGGGAGGCGCGCGATGGCGAGCGGAATGGTCGGGGCACTCTGTGATCGCTGGGGTCCCGCGCCCACCAGCGCGTCACTGAATTCTTTCGCGGAGCCCCAGCGGTCGGCCGGGAGCTTCTGCAGGGCGGTGAAGATCGCGGCTTCCGCGGCCGGAGGCACCGTCGGCCGCTTGGGCCGAAGCGGAGGTGGCTGCTCGGTGAGCACCTTCGCGACGATGGCCTGGGAGTTGGGGCCGGTGAAGGGCGGCTCCCCTGCCAGCATCTCGTAGGTCATGGCGCCGAGGGCGTACACGTCGCTCCGCGCGCCGATCTCCCGCTCGCCCATCGCCTGCTCCGGCGACATGTACGCCGGAGTGCCGAGCGACATCCCGGTCTGGGTCATCCGGCTCCCGCCGGCCTGTTGCACGGCGAGGGCGATCCCGAAATCGGCCACGAGGGCCGCCCCGTCCTGCATCAGGATGTTCTCGGGCTTGATGTCGCGGTGGACTACGCCCTGGCGGTGGGCGTAGTCGAGCGCGGATGCGACTTCCCGGGAGAGCCGCACCGCCTCGTCGACCGGAAGCTGGCGGTCGCGGACCAGGCGCGCGCGGAGCGATTCACCGGCGACGTAGGGCATCACGTAGTAGAGCAGGCCGCCGGCCTCGCCCGAGTC
The DNA here is from genome assembly GCA_038240975.1 of Gemmatimonadales bacterium. Classification (GTDB taxonomy): domain Bacteria; phylum Gemmatimonadota; class Gemmatimonadetes; order Gemmatimonadales; family GWC2-71-9; genus CAVVWJ01. The sequence goes on along the minus strand of JBBRGF010000093.1, from coordinate 9,391 downwards.
GATCAACCCCAGAATGTGCGGATGCTGGAGGTTGGCGGTGACCTTGATCTCGGCAAGGAAGCGTTCGCTGCCGATCACGGCGGAGAGCTCGGGGTGCAGCACCTTGATGGCGACCCTGCGTCCATGCTTCAGGTCTTCGGCGAGATAGACGGTGGCCATGCCGCCCTGTCCCAACTCGCGCTCGAGACGGTAGCGGTCGGCCAGGCCCTCGGTCAGGCGGGCCGGTGTGCTGGTCAGCGGCAGCCCCGGTTCACTTCCGTGCCCGCGCCTTCAGCTCCTGCGTCCAGTTCTGGACCACGATCAACTCGTTCCGCTCGTTCAGCGCCGTCTCCCGCAGGAAGAGAAACCGCTTGTCGTCCGGGCTCACGTCGAACGACGGTATCGGGGCGATGGGAAGGTAGGGAGCGGTCGAGAACAGCGTCTTCGGCTGCTCGAACGAGAACGCGGTTCCCGGCCGCACGGCGACGGTCACGAGCGCGTCCTGCGCGCTCCGGTAGAACAGCTCCTTGCCGCTGTGCGACCAGATCGGATCGGTGCCGCCGGCGGCCGACACCTGCCACCGTGCCGATGAGGCATCGGGGAAGGGGCGCACGTACACCTCCTGCACCCCCGACTCGTTCGATACGTACGCCAGCCACCGTCCGTCAGGCGAGACCGCGGGATCGATCTCCGTCGCCGGGCCCGTCACCAGCGGCACCAGGGTCGAGTCGCCTTCGCGGACCGCGTAAATGTCGCCCGCTCCCGCCTCGAAGAACGAGCGGCGTGCGATCAACCACTTGCCGTCGTGCGTCTCGAACGTCTGGCCGAAGGTGAAGGGAGACCGGAGCATGGTCCGGGCGGTGCCGGTGCCGTCGGCTCTCCGAACCGTGGGGATGCCGCCGTTGGTGCTCGCGTTGGCGAGATAGACCAGTGAGCGTCCGTCGGCCGACCAGGTGGGCCGCAGGTTGGCAGTGTCGCCGAAGGTGAGGCGCGTGAAGGGCCCAGTCGGGAGCTGCTTGACCCAGATCGCGCTGTTGCTGCTCTGGTTCATTTCGACCGCGAGGGCGTGACCGTCGGGCGCGACCGCGAATGCGCCGATGATGCCCTGCGGCTGCCAGGAGGAATCGACCCGGCTCTCCAGGCCCTCACGGCTCACCCATACCGGCTGCCGGAGCCGGGTGGCGGCGCCGGTGGTATAGACGAGCGTGCCGTTGTTCGACAGCGCCACGTTGGTCGAGAATCCGCCGACCTCGACGCCGATTCCCTCGAGCAGGCCGATGGGCGGGCCTGTCAGCGCGAGCTTCTTGGGGTCGAAGGGCACGGCGACGAGCTTGCCGTCGCCGGTGACGATGAGCAGGTGCCCCGTGGGCGAATACCGGGCGTAGACGCCCCGCATCAGGACGTGGGGCTCGCCGTGCGGGAGCGCCATCGCCAGGATCTGGAAGTCGCCCACCGGCTGGTTGGGAAGGCGGGTGCGAAAGATGATACCCTTGGCGCCGGGCAGGACCATCGGCCATTCGGCGCCGACTTCTTTCCTCGGCGCGAAATTGTAGACCGGCTCGATTGGCCCGCCCGTGGCGCGGATGCGCGCGAGACCCGAGTCCACCTCGAAGTACACGTAGCCGTCCGGCCCCCAGTCGCCGCCGGTCGAGTTGGCGCTGTCCGTGAGCGTGAGTGTCGGGCCGCCATCGAGCGACACGATTCGGAGCGTCTTCCCGCCGATCAGGAACCCGAGCTGCCGGCCGTCGGGCGAGAAGAACGGCGTGCCCGCGGTCTCGGTCCCCGGGATCGGCGTGGACTTGAGCTGATCGTGCTCGCGGAGCCAGAGCTGCGTCCCGCGGCCCGCGGGACCGGAGTAGACGATCCGCTTTCCGTCGGGCGAGATCGCCACCCGGTTACCCGACTGGCTCACGGGGGCAAGCGCCTCCGTCGGGGGCAGGTAGAGGCTGAACCGGTTCACGGTCGGCGGAGGCGCAGGCCGGAGCCATCCCCACGCGGCGATTCCGGTCGCGACGATCGCGACGCCGGCCAGCCCCATCTTGACCGGATCGAGCCGCGTCTTCGCGGCGCGGGCCGCGCCGGTGCCTGCGACGGCGGCCGCTGTCCGCACCGTCGGCATCGTGCCCCGGCCCGCCAGCGCCTCGGCGAATTCCGCCGCCGAGCCGAATCGGTCGGCCGGCAACTTCTCGAGCGCGGTGAGCACCGCAGCTTCGACCTCAGGGGGGGATAGTGTGGCGCTGCGGCAGGATCGGGCGCGGCGACTCGGTGAGCACCCGCGCCACGATCGCCTGCGCGGTCGAGCCGGTGAACGGCGGGTCGCCGGTGAGCATCTCGTAGAGCACGACGCCCAAGGCATAGACGTCGGAGCGCGCGGTGATCTCGCGCTCGCCCATCGCCTGCTCGGGGCTCATGTAGTGCGGCGTACCGAGCGACATGCCGGTCTCGGTCATCCGGTTCCGGCCCGCCTTGCTCGCGGCCAGGGCGATGCCGAAGTCGGCCACCAGCGCGCGCCCGTCGTGCAGCAGGATGTTCTCGGGCTTGATGTCGCGGTGGACCACCCCGTGGCGGTGGGCGTAGTCCAGCGCGGAGGCCACCTCGGTCGCGATCCGAACGGCGTCGGTAACGGGGAGCTGCTTCTCCCGGGTCAGCCGGCTCCGGAGCGATTCCCCTTCGACGAACGGCATGACGTAGAAGAGGAAGCCATCCACCTCACCGGAGTCGAAGAGCGGCAGGATATGCGGGTGCTGGAGATTCGCGGTGAGCTTGATCTCCGCCAGGAAACGCTCGGCGCCGATCACGGCCGATAGCTCGGGGCGGAGCAGCTTGAGCGCCACCTTGCGGTCGTGCTTCAGGTCCTGCGCCAGGTAGACGGTGGCCATCCCGCCCGCGCCGACCTCACCTTCAATGCGATAGCGGTCGGCGAGGGCAACCTGGAGGCGGCTCTGGAGCTCGGGCATCTTGTTCTTTTCGATGGGGGAGTCGTGTAAAGATGCGCGAGGAGGGGCCGGGTGGCTAGGCTGGACTATCGCTTTCCCTCGAGATCTCCCACCGCCTTCAGCTCGGCTTGAACGCTGTCGCGCTGCGGAATACGCGAGGGCGAGGCCCAGCTCGCCGCGCCTTGGGAAGAGCTGGTCCTGCGGGTTCAGGCGGTCCCGGTACTACCATGCGAGGCGCTGGATCCGGTTCATGTCCATGGTCGCGGGGTGCCAGCCGTCGGCCTCGACCAGGGCCGACAGTGCGAGCGCGAAGGTCGAGTCCAGCTATACTGCGCGAGCGAGCCGCGGCGTGGCGTTCTGGAAAGCTCCGCGACGGTAGGCAGCCACGCCGTCGAGATAGGCCCGCAGCGCATCGAGGTTGGTCGTCGTGAGCGCGCTGAGCTGCGCCGACCTCGCGCCGGCGCCGAGAGCCAGGAGCTGCGCCGTCAGCCGATCGATCAGGACGAAGAGACTGTCTTTCGGTCCCGAGACGCTGGTCTGCGTCAGCGTCTTGCCACCCGGGATCGCGACGAGCGACGCGTTCATGACCAAGTGGTCCGGTGTGACCTAAGATGCCCGCATGAGGAGGCTGGCGCGAGGGACCACTACCGTAGCGGAGCGCAAGCCCGGCGTCGAGCAGGGGCGTTGAAATTGCCGGGCAGCCCCGCTTAGATTGGAAACCTCCTCAACTTCTTGCTGTTCCAGCCAAATTCACGGTTCCTCTGTAGCGGCTTTACCGGAGGAGTGATCATATGAGACGGCACGTCGTGGCAGCCCTCCTGCTCTGCGCGGCAACCCCGGTGCAGGCTCACGGTCAGAAGCTGCGTGACCAGTTGGTCAACCTGTTCACCTTCACCTCCCAGTCGGTCCCGCTCCGCGTCAACACCTGGATAGATCCGAACGACCCGAGCGCAGGCGTGAGGCCGGACGACGGCTTCTCCGCATCGGTCTCGACCAACGCCGCCATCCTCGGGTTCCTCGTCCGGTGGGTCGGCGCCGAGCCCGGCAACATTCCCGTCAGCGCGTCGAGCGGCGGCGTGACGTTCAACTTCGCGGGTGCCGTCCCGGTCCGGGACATCGTGTCGCCGGGGCCGCTCATCGCCGAAGGTGCCGCCACCCTCGGCCGCGGGCGGACGGTCATCGGCCTCACCTATGACAACCTGCACTACAACACCCTCCGCGGCGTCCCGCTGGAAAACCTCCGGCTCCAGTTCACCCACGCGAACGACGGCGCCGCCGCGCTCGGTTCACCAATCGACGAGGCCGACCTGCTCGACGTGGCGTTGACGCTCGACATGCGGATCAACGTCGCCACGCTGTTCGCGACGTATGGGCTCTTCGACAACGTGGACCTCGGCGTGGTCGTACCGTTCGTGCACTCGGGACTCGATGCGAGCAGCATCGCGCGGATCGACCCGTTCGGCACGCTGCCGTCGGGCCTCCCCGGCCACGTCCTCGCGGGAGACGCGGCGAATCCGGTTCTCACCTCCAACCAGGCGATCAACGGCTCCGCGACGGGAATCGGCGACATCGGGGCGCGGCTCAAGGTCCGGCTGGCGCACACGCAGAGGGTCGCGTTCGCTTTGCTCGGCGACCTGCGGCTCAGCACCGGCGACGAGGCGAACTATCTCGGCTCCGGCTTCACGGCGCTGCGGGGGGAGGGGGTTGTCTCGATGAGCCTGGGCGGCTTCTCGCCGCACCTCAACGCCGGCTACCTCTATCGGAGCGGTGAGAGCATCAATGATGCGCTGATCGCTACCGCCGGGTTCGACCAGGTGGTCTCGCCGTGGGCGACGTTCGCGGCCGGTCTGTTGTCGGAGATCCAGGTGGGAACTCGCGTGATGAAGCTGCCGGGTCCGGTGACCTTCTCGCAGCCGGTCGTGCGGACGGTGCTGCCGATGGACGTGCCCGACGGGCCGGACGATCCACTCAGCCTGTCGCTCGGCTTCAAGCTCACGACGCTGTCGAACCTGACCGCGACGGCCAACACGCTCATCCCGATCACGCGTACCGGCCCGCGCCCCGATTTCGGCTGGGGCCTCGGGCTGCACTACGACTTCTGAGCGGAGCGCGATTCGAGCCTAGCGAACCTCGCTGAGACGCCAGCCGCCGGGCCCGCGCGTGAGCGTCGCCCGGAAGGACACGGGCTTGCGCTCGACGCGGTTGAGGCTGCGGTTGGCGTACTCGTAGACGCCGGTCACCTGCGCCTCGGTCACCCCGTCCTTCACGTTGACGTCCTTGATCGTCAGCTGCGCCTTGAGGTCGCGGGCCGCCGAGAAGAACTCCTGCCACGCCGACCGTTCCTGATCCGTTAGCCCGGGATACACCCGGCGGATCGCATCGACGTCATGTGCCTCGATGGCGCTCGCATACGAGTTGACCGCGGTCGCAGCCGCGGCTCGCGCCTCCGCCATTGCGGCTCCGGCCTTGGAAGCGGCGGTCGGTGCGGCAGCCGGTGCGGCAGCCAGTGGCTCAGTCTCCACCTCGGGCGACGGGTTGGCAGGAGTCGCTGCGTCGCTCGGTATCACGGCCTCGGTAGATGTCTCGGCGTCAGCCGGCGCGGCGGGAGCAACCACGTCGGCGGGTGGCGTCTCATCCCGCGCGAGCCCTGCCTCATACCCCTGGCCCGGCAGCGCCGTGGGTAAGGTACTGGTGCGTCGCGCCGCTTTCGACACTGCGACGGTCGCACCCTTGGCGGGGGCGGGTGCGGGCTTTTCGGAGGGACTGGTTTCCGTAGGCGCGGCAGTCGGCACCTTGGCCCACTGAGTCCCCGCGTGGTCCTCCGGCGCGACAGGCAACGGACGGCCGGGGGCCGCATTGCCGACCGGCCTTGTCGCGGGCCGGTACAGCCAGACCAGCATCAGTGCGGCCGCTGCCACCGCGAGCCCGACGAATCCGACCTTCCGGCGCACCCGAGTCGAAGCCGCCTCCCTCATCGCTGCCGGAGCCGCTTGCACCGTCGCGCTTGGCGTCGCCGGCTCGGCCCAGGCGTGCCCCAGCGCCTCGCCGAACTGTGCCACGGTCTGGAAGCGGTCTTCCGGCTTTCTCGCGAGAGCCGTCGCCAGGACCGAGCCCAGCGCCTCCGGGATCTGGTTCGGCTCGGGGATCCCGACGGGCGTGCCTGTCATGATGTGATAGATGACGGCGCCCAGGCTGAAGACGTCACTCCGCTCGTCAGGCGCGGCGCCCGCGAGGATCTCGGGGCTCGCGTAGCGCGGATCGGGCGGGCAGCCCTGCATATGGAAGAGTGTGGAGAGGCCGAGGTCGAGGATCCGCACGGTCAACGTGTCGTCCTCCGTGGACGCGATCACGACGCTCTCGGGAGTGAGGGCGCCGTGGATCGTCCCGGTCTCGTGCGCCGCGCGGATCGCGGCGACCATCTGCCGCGCGATCTCAATGGCCCAGCGCAGCGGGACGGCACCCCGCGCTTCCACCTCGGCCAGCAAGGTGCCGACCGCATTGTCCATCGCGACGTAGATCAGTCCGTCGGGAGTCTGCCCGACCTCATGCACCTGCGCGATGTTGGGATGTCGGATCCGAGTGGCGTCGTGCGTGACCAACGCGTTTGGCGGCGGGCTGCCCGCGGCCGCGCGGGGGAGGACCCGGAGGGTGTTCCGGACCGGCCTTTCCTGCTGCTCGACCAGATAGAGCTGTCCGAGGTGGCCTTCGCCCAGCCATTTATCTACCCGGAAGCGGCCCGCGATGATCTCCATAGGGGGTCTCCGCGTGATTCGCTGTCTGTTCGGTTGACCTGCGGTGTAACGAGTCTGGAATCTATGCAATCGGTACGGGGAAGGGACAGCGGCCCGCTCCGGGCGGCCCTTGCGTCCTCATGGCGTGGCCATGCTGAACATCTCCGGGTGCGCGGCGGCGGCCCGCTTCCGCATCTCGGCCACATCCGCCTTCATGCTCGCGAGCACGGCCCGATAGCGCGGCTCCTGCCGCACCGATGCGAAGAATGGGTCGAGCTCCAGCTGGCGCGCGTCCTTCCATCCCGCCCGGTAGCCGCGCTCGAGCCATTCCATCGCCTCCTTGGTGTGGCCCTCGATCGCGTTGATGGCCGCCAGCTCCATCGGCGCCGCCGGTCCTTCCGCACCCGCGGTAAGACTGTGCTGCGCCGCGTCAGCCGATTGCTTCCAGAGCGCCGTGGCCTGTTTGTCGTCGCCCCGGCGATGCAGCGTCAAGGCATAGAACGAGCGCAGGCCCGCGGCATCGTATTGCGACGGAGTTTCGGGATCCTGATCGACCAGCGGCTTGAGCAGTCCTTCGGCCTCGGGCGATCCGGTGAGGAGGGCCAGTTCGGCCAGGATCGGCGGTCCCTCGGTATTGTCGGGATCGTTCCGTACCAGCCGGCGGGCGCGCTCGAGTGCGGCCGCACTCTCGCCGCGCCTCAGCTCCACCCAGGCAAGCAGTCCCTGGATCCTGAGCTCGGTCGGGAGTCGCCGCTCGGCGCTCAGGAGGAAACGCGCAGTGGCCGAGTCATCGCCGAGCTGAATCAGCGGGAGGCCGATGTGATACGGACCGTGGGGATGATTGGGGTTGAGCTGGTCGGAGCGCAGGGCCCAGTCCAACGATTCGTCGTATCGACCGAGGGCGACATACACGTTGGCCAGGTCGGCCATGGCGCCGCTGTGACTGGGATTGCGCTCCAGCGCCTTGAGGTAGGATCGCCGCGCATCTGACAGCTTGAGGCCGACGCTCTCGAGATCACCCATCGCGAACCAGCCGTCGGCCAGCTCCGGGTCGAGGGCGATGGCCTTCCGCGCGGCGACGAAGCCCGAGTCGATGTAGGCCGGCTCGCCCGCCACGCCACGAAACATGTAGGTGCGGCCCAGGTGGGCATATGCTCCGGCGAATCCCGAATCGAGCCGAATCGCCTGCCGCAGCAGCTCCGCGCGGGTGACATTTTCCGACCGCCGCGGCCCGGCGAGGGCGAGGGCTCGGAGGTAGAGCTGATACGCGGCCATGTTGGTCGTCGGGACGTGCGCCACCCGCTTCGCTTCCGCCGCGGTGAGCGTGGCCTGCAGCGCCTCCGACACCTTGTGGGCGACGTCGTCCTGCACCGCGAAGAGATCGGAAAGCTGCCGGTCGTATTGTTCCGACCAGAGTGTCTGGCCCGACCGCACGTCGGTCAGCTCCACCCCGATGCGCACCCGGTCGCCGGCCAGGCGCACGCTCCCGTCCACCACGCTGCCCACGCCCAGCTCGCGGGCCATTCTCTCCAGCCTGTTGCCCGCGGTGTCATACTGAGCCGTCGCGGCGCGACCCAGCACCCGCAACGCGGCGACCCTCGAGAGCTGGGTCGTGATCTCCTCCGTCATCCCGGCACTGAAGTACCGCTGTGCCGTGTCCTGCGAGATGTTGCGGAAGGGGAGGACCGCCACCACCCGACGATTCGAGCTCGTCCCACCGCCCGCCGCGTGGTTCTCACCGCGCAGGCGGAACACCGCAAAGGCCGCCAATGCTATCGCCAACCCGACACCGGGCCACAGCAGCGATCGAGCGCTGCGTCGCGCCGACGGGCCTGGGGTTACCTCGGAACGCTCGCTGAGCGCCGCCACGAAATCGGCCGCGGTGTCGAATCGATCGGCCGGCAGCCGCTCGAGCGCCCGATGCACCGCCCGGTCGATCGCGGGAGGGACGCTGCGTCTCTGCCCCGTGAGTGAGGGCGCGTCGGCCGTCATCACCTTGGCCACGATGGCCTGGGCCGTCACCCCGGTGAAGGGTGGTTCGCCCAGCAGCATCTCGTAGAGCACACACCCGAGCGAGAAGATGTCGCTCCGGGCGTCCACCGCCCGCTCCCCCATCGCCTGCTCGGGACTCATGTAGTGAGGGGTGCCGAGCGACATCCCGGTTTCGGTCATGCGGGTCGTGCCGGCCTTACCGGTGGCCAGCGCGATCCCGAAGTCAGCCAGCAGGGCGCGGCCGTCGTGCAGCAAGATGTTCTCCGGCTTGATGTCGCGATGGATGACGTTGTGCCGGTGGGCGTAGTCGAGCGCGCTGGCGACTTCGGTGGTGATGCGCACCGCGTCGGCGATGGGGAGCTGCTTCTCGCGATGCAGCCGGTCGCGCAGGGATTCTCCCTCCACGAACGGCATCACGTAGTACGCGGTGCCGTTGACCTCGCCCGAGTCGATCAGGCCGAGGATGTGGGGATGTTGCAGGGTGGCGATGGTCTTGATCTCGCGTAGGAACCGCTCAGCGCCGATGACGGCGGCGAGCTCCGGCTTCAACACTTTGATGGCGACCTTGCGGTCGTGCTTGAGGTCCTGGGCGAGATACACCGTCGCCATGCCGCCCTGCCCGAGCTCGCGCTCGATGCGATACCGGTCGCTGAGCGAGACCACCAGGCGCTGTGGGACCTTGTCGTTCACTTGTTGACGCTCCCCTCTCGCCTCGGCTGGCTGCGAGCGTTGCTATGATGGTTCTACCACCGG
>JBBRGF010000092.1:0-12711 GCA_038240975.1 Gemmatimonadales bacterium | reverse complement strand
AAGACTTCACGCCGCAGCCCCGCCACCGCCCTTTCGCCCACGGCGCTGAGCCAGTACGCCTGCCCGTAGTTGAGCACTGCCTGCACCGAGAAGAGCGCGACGAGGCCCAGTGCGATGCGGTCCAGCAGAGTCCGGTCGTGGCGGACAAACGCGGCATCGAGGAGGTACTTGACCGCCATGGGGAAGGCGAGGCTCAGCGCCGCAGCCAGCACCAGCGCCAGCGTGGCCAGGATGAGATCGCGTCGATAGGGCCGCACCCGCGGCCAGAGCCTCGTCAGGCGACCGGGCGGCGGGAGCCGACGTTTTGGTGGGATCAATGATGCGCGTCGGCTGACGGAAGGGCCGGCGCGGCTGCTTCCGGCCGGTCGAGTATGATGACCTGCTCGGGCGGCGCGCGGTGCCCGAACGGCAGGGCGTGGTCGACTCCCATCGCTACGAAGAGGAGGGCGAGGTACAACAGCGAGTAGCGGTACATCTGCCACGCCACCGGCGTGACGCCCGGTTGCCTGATCAGTCGCACGCAGTACCAGAGCAGGCGGGCGCCAAGCAGCGCCGCCGCCACGCCGTAGAAGATGCCGAGCGCTCCGAAGAGCGTGGGCATGATCGTAAGGGGCAGGAGCACGAGCGTGTAGATCAGCATCTCGTACTTGGTGCGCGCCTCGCCCCGGACTACCGGCAGCATCGGCACGCCTGCCTTGGCGTAGTCCGCCTGCTTGATGAGCGCCAGCGCCCAGAAATGTGGAGGCGTCCAGTAGAAGATGATGGCGAAGAGGTAGATGGCGACGAGATCGAGCCGGCCGGTCATCGCCGCCCAGCCCACCAGTGGGGGGAAGGCGCCTGCCGCCCCCCCGATGACGATGTTCTGCGGGCTCGAGCGCTTGAGCCACATGGTGTAGATGAAGACGTAGAACAGAAGGCCGCCAAGGGCCAGCCAGGCGCTGAGCGGATTGACCAGGAACCAGAAGACGGCAAAGGCTGCGGCGCCAAGCGTCACACCGAAAGCCAGCCCCGCCGCCGGCGACATCCGGCCCGAAGGAATGGGCCGGAGCCGGGTACGGGTCATCGTCGAGTCGATGTCCCGGTCGAACCACATGTTGATCGCGTTGGCCCCACCGGCCATCAGGTAGCCCCCGAGCCCCACCCACCAGAGCTGCATCAGGCTCGGCAGGCCGGCCGGAGTGATGAACATCGGTGCGAGCGTGGTTACCAGGAGGAGCGAGATGATCCGCGGCTTGGTGAGGGTGACCAGGTCGGCGGCCAGTGAGGGCCGGCCCGTTCCCTTGACCCGCGTTCCCTCCGGAGTACGCGCGGAGTGAAAGACGAGCACCACCAGCGAGGCCCATACCACCGACCCCATGAACAGATGGAGTGCGCGAAGCTCCGGCGGCAGCAGGTTGAGCACCATTGCCGCGGCCACCGCGATCTGGGTCACCGTGGCCGCGAGCACGAGGAGCGCCGAGTTGCGCAGCCGTGCTCCCTGCCCCTCGGCGGCGGCGTGCACCCGCAAGACCACGACCACCATGAGCGCGAGAAACGCAAAGGCGAATATCCGGTGGGTCCAGTGGAGGGCGGCCAGAGGCACCTTCGGCGGCAGCAACGTGTCGTTGCACAGCGGCAGGCCGAGGCAGAGCAGGCCGGCGTGGAAGTTGGCGACCTGGGCGCCCAGGAGAATGACACCGAAGCCGAGTGCCGCCGCCGCGACGACAAGGCCATGGGCACCATGCCGGCCGGCTCGATCGAGGGGCCCGGACGCCTCCGGCGCGGAGGCCCGGAGCGCCGTGACCAGAAGCGTTGCCAGGAGCAGCATGGCATTGGCGAGGTGAGCGATGATGACCCATGGGGGCAGGGCCAGCTTGACCGTGACGGCGCCGAGGAGCACCTGCATCACCAGGAGGCCCAGGGCCAGCGTGGCTGGCCGCCGGAGGGCGGGCTGGCGGGCATGACGGGCCCAAGCCGTGATCGCCAGCCCCAGGACTGACAGGCTCACCAGCGCCGCCGCCCACCGGTGCCCGATCTCGATCATGGTGGGGACGTCGAGCGGCGGGAACCACTGCCCGTTGCACCTGGGCCAGTGGTCGCCGCAGCCCAGGCCGGAGCCGGTAATCCGGACCACCCCGCCGAGGACGATCAGGCCAAGGGTCAGGCCGGCTCCCGTCCAGGCGAGTCGCCGCAGAAGGGTCTGATCGGACGGTTCAGGGCTCATCGCGGCGGAAAGAACGGGTCGCGACCGGCCCCTGTCAAGGATAGTTTCGTCCTATGGAATCTCGACAACTCGACCAGTGGGGAGAGCGGCTCCCGAGGAGCCTCGGGCTCTGGAGCGCGGTGGCCGTTCTGATCGGAAGTACCATTGGAAGCGGGATCTTTCGGGTTCCCGCCGGCGTTGCCGCAAGGCTCGAGGAGCCGGGCCCTGTGCTGCTCGCCTGGGTACTGGGTGGGCTCATCGCCATCTTCGGGGCCCTCACCTACGCCGAGCTTGCTGCCGCAATGCCTCGCTCCGGTGGGGTATTCGCCTACCTGCTCGAGGGCTTCGGACCGCTCCCGGCCTTCCTCTTCGGTTGGTCGGAGCTGACCGTCATCCGCGCCTCCGCCCTCGGCGCGATTGCCACGATATTCGCCGAGTATCTCGGATATTTCATACGCCTCTCACCCGAGCAGGTCCGGTACGTGGCGGCCGGCGCCATAGTGTTCGTGGGGCTTCTCAATTATGTGGGCGTCCGAAATGCCGCAGCATTGATGAACCTCGTCACGCTGGCCAAATATGGAGCGCTGGCCGGATTGGGGTTGCTGGCGTTCACGGCGGGGCAGAACGGCTTCAGTCACTTCACGCCCGCGTGGCAGGGTGGGGTCGGCGTCTCGGCCATCGGCACGGCGCTCATCGCCATCATGTGGACCTACGACGGCTGGGCCGATCTGTCCTTCATGGGCGGAGAGGTCAAGGACCCGGCCCGCACCTTTCCGCTCGCGCTGATTTTCGGTACGTCTGGTATCGTCCTGGTCTACCTGCTCGTCAACGTCGCCTTTATCTATCTCGTGCCGCTTCCCCAGATGGCCGGCGCCAAGCTCATCGCCGCCACAGCGGCAGATGGGATCCCCCTCTTCGCCGGGGCCGGCGGGGCGGTGGTCTCCGCGATCGTGATGGTCTCGTGCTTCGGCGCACTCAACGGCTCGATGATGACCGGTCCGCGCATCTTCTTCGCCATGGCCGACAGAGATCTCTTCTTCAAGGGTATCGCGCGGATCTCCCCCCGGTTTCAGAGCCCATCGGTCGCCATCTGGCTGGCTACCGCGCTCGGCACGGTCTACGTTCTCCTCAACGATTTCCAGCAACTCGCCGACAAGTTCATCCTGGGCATCTGGCCATTTTATGCGCTGGCCGTGGCCGCGGTCTTCGTGCTGCGGCGAACCCGCCCCGACATGCCGAGGCCGTATCGTACCTGGGGGTATCCGGTGGTGCCCGCCCTCTTCCTGCTCGCATCGGTTGCGCTGGTGTTGAATGCTCTGTTTACCGACCCGTTGAACACCGGTGTGACGTTCGGAATAATTCTCACAGGGTTGCCGGTGTACTACGCGTGGCGCGCGTTCGGGATGAAGGCGCCTTCAGCGGGATAGGGAGGTCTTGACCTCTACCGCCAAGTCAGCCGCGCGAACGCTGTGAGTGAGCGCGCCCACCGACGCATAGTCCGCTCCCGCCTCGGCGTACATCCTGACGTTATCGATGGTAATCCCTCCGGTGGCCTCGACCTCGATTCCGGGCCGCAGCTCCCTCGCGCGGTTTCTCCAATCGCGCAGCGTCGCCGGAGCCTGGTTGTCCACCAGGAGCCTCGTGGCGCCGGCGCGGCAGGCCTCCTCGACTTCCTCCATCGACTCGACCTCGACGTAGAGCGCTGAGATGCCGAGGCCCCGCGCCTCACCGAGGGCACGGGCGAGATCTCCGCCGTTCCGCTCGAGCGCCTGCCAGTGGTTGTCCTTGACCATCACTTCGTGACTCAGGTCGGCGCGGTGTCGTGCGCCGCCGCCGGCGATGACCGCCGAGATGTCGAGCGCCCGGAGCCCGGGAGCCGTCTTGCGGGTGTGGAGGATGCGACACGGGAGGCCGTCGATGGCATCGACGTACGAGCGGGTCAGCGTCGCGATGCCGCACGCGCGCTGCAGGAGATTGAGCAGGGGCCGTTCCGCGCGGAGCATGCCGGCCAGCGAGCCGTGAATGATCCCGGCAATGGCGTCCGGAGCGATCACGCTGCCATCGGGCGCGCGCCAGTCTATGCGGCACTCGCACGCCCTGGCCACGGCATCGGCAAAGGCCGCGCCCGCGAGCACGCCTCCGGTGCGGTATTCGATGACTCCTTCTGCCTGCAGGCCGGAGGGAACGGTGACCGCAGTCGTGACGTCTCTGTCGCCGTCCTCGGCCAGCGCGACGGCGGCGATGCGGTCGGGTTCGCCCGTCACCGCCCGAGTGCGACCATGCGGTCGATGGCCCCGCGCGCCCGGTCGGCGATGTCTTTCGGAACGGTGATGTGATACTGGTCGCGCACCAGCGAGTCGCGCACCCCACGGAGCGTGATCGCCTTCATGAAGGCGCACACCGCCTCGGGGTCGGCTGGAATGAACTGCTTGTCGGGCGCCATGCGCTGCATCCGATGCATGATGCCGGTCTCGGTGGCGATGATGAAGCGCGAGGCGGGGCGCTCCGTGACCGCGCGGATCATCCCTTCCGTCGACGCGATGTGCAGGCCCTCGGGCTTTACATCTCCCATGCCCATCTCGTAGATGAGCTGCCCGGCGCAGCCGCACTCGGGGTGCACGAGTACCTCGGCGTCGGGATACATCTCGCGCGCGGCATTCAGGGTCTCGGCGCGTATTCCCTTGTGGACGTGGCACTCTCCCATCCACACCTCGACGTTGCGGTCGGGGCGCATGCGGCGCACGTGGGCGCCAAGGAAAAAGTCAGGGAGAAAGAGAATTCCCTTATCAGCGGGAATGGCGTCGATGACGTCCAGCACGTTTCCGCTGGTGCAGCAGTAGTCGAGCTCTGCCTTGACCTCGGCGGTGGTATTCACGTAGCCCACCGAGATGTACTCGGGAAACTGCGCCTTCCATCGCCGCACGTCGTCGGCGGTGATGGTGGCCGCGAGCGAGCAGCCGGCGCGAAGGTCGGGAAGGAGCACCCGCTTTGCGGGCGACAAGATCGCCGCGGTCTCGGCCATGAAGTGCACTCCCGCGAACACGATCACCTCGGCTTCGGTGCTCGCCGCCTGGCGGGAGAGCCCCAGCGAATCGCCCACGAAGTCGGCAACGTCCTGCACCTCGGGCCGCTGGTAGTTGTGTGCGATGACCACTGCGTTGCGGCGGCGGGCCAGCTCGCGAATCTCCGCCTGGAGCGCGACGACTTCGTCCGGAGACTCGTCGAGCGGCTCTATGACGGGGAGAAAGATGGACACTCCGGCGGTGGCGGTCACGCCGGCTCCCGCTTGAGCGCCACCGGTGGATAGTCGAGCCGCCGGTGGCCCCCGCGGCTCTCACGCCTTTGCCTGGCGGCTTGGGTGATGAGCCGGGCGACGAGAAGCTGGTTGCCGGTGCGCCACGCCTCGGCAGGCGTGCGCGCGTCCAGACGGTCGAGCTCGCGTTCGGCATGGAGCAGAGAGGTCTCGGTGCGCTGCACACCCACGTCGGCGGTCATGATGCCGCGCATCTCGTGCCGTATCTCGTCGCACTCCGCGTCGGCGCCGGTGTCGCGCTGCTCGGGGACGCCGGGTGGGGCGGACGGCACCGCGGTGCGTTGCGCCGCGGTGACCGACCGACCGGCCCTGTCGGCAAAGACCAGCCCCTCCAGCAGCGAGTTGGAGGCGAGCCGGTTGGCCCCATGCACCCCGGTCGATGCAACCTCCCCCACCGCCCAGAGCCCCGGCAGACTCGCGCGTCCCTCGAGGTCGGTCTGGATCCCACCCATGGCGTAGTGCAGTGCCGGGGCCACCGGCAGCAGCTCGGTCGACGGATCGAGCCCGTACCGGGCCAGCATGGCGGTAATGCCGGGAAAACGGCCGGTGAAGTCGGCCACCGCACGGGCGTCGAGCCAGGCTCCTCCCGCGGCATCGACCGCCGCCACGGCGCGTGCGAGCACATCGCGGGGGGCCAGCTCGCCCCTCGGGTCGGTATCCATCGCGAAGCGGTGGCCATCCCGGTCGACGAGAATCGCCCCGGCTCCGCGTACCGCCTCCGAAATGAGGGGCGCGGGATTGACGCCGGGCAGCTTGAGCGCCGTCGGATGGAACTGAAGGAACTCGATATCGCGAAGGTGAATGCCAGCTCGATGGGCCAGTGCCCACCCATCGGCCGTGGCCACTTTGGGGTTCGTGGTGACGGCGTAGAGCTGCCCCACGCCGCCGGTGGCCAGGACGACGGCGGAGGCGAAGATCGGCCGGCTCGACGCACCTCGAGGCAGCGCGACGACCCCCGCGGCCACGCCCTGGTGAGTGAGGAGGGTGGTGACCTCCGTGTGCTCGAGCAACTCGATCAGCGGGTGGTGGCGAACCACCTGGGCCAGGCAGCCGATGAGCGCCGCGCCGGTGCGGTCGCCGCCCGCGTGAATGATCCGGGCCCGAGTGTGGGCTGCTTCGAGGCCAAAGCGCAGGCGTCCGTCCGCCCCCCGGTCGAACACAGCGCCAAGGGCAAGCAGTTCGTAAATTCTGTCGGGGCCTTCACTTGTGAGGATTCTTACGGCTTCGGGGTCGGCCAGGCCATCGCTCGCGGCCATGGTGTCGGCGGCGTGCTGGCTGGGACTGTCGCCCGGGCCGAGCGCCACGGCGATGCCGCCCTGTGCCCAGGAACTCGCACTGTCGGAGAGCGATTCTTTGGTGACCAGAACTGCGGACTGCCCCTCGGAGGCGAGACGCCAGGCCGTCCAGAGGCCGGCGATCCCGGTACCCACGATCACGGGGCGGGGGGAGGACATAGTCCCCCGAATATAACGGGATAGCGGACTACGTCCGCACTCTCGAGAGGAGAATCAGCCCGGCGAGAAGGAAGAGGGCGTTGGGCAGCCAGGCGGCCACTATCGGATCGATCACGCCTCCCGCTCCCACCGCCTTCATGATCTGGGTGATAAGAAGGAAAAGGACCGTCGTGCCGAGGCTGATCGCCACCCCCACCGCCGCGCCGGCGCGCGGCGTCGTCACCGCCAGTGGGGCGCCGAAGAGGGCAATGATCATACAGGTGGCGGGGAGCGCAAGCTTGAGCGCCTGCTCGACGATCAGCTTGTTGGCATCGTTTCCCGAGCGCTTGAGCGCGTCCACGTATCTTCCCAGCTCGGCGTAGCGCATTTCGTCGGGGGCCTTGGGTTCGGCCAGAAGGTCGGCGGGTCTCTGCCGCAGGTCGCGGAGGCGCATGCTCTTGAAGGCGAACATCGCCTGCTTGGTCGGCCCGATGATGATACGGCTCGATCCGTTCCGGATGCGCCAGGTACCGAGGGAATCGTCGTATCCTGCGCTGTCGGCGGTGATGATCAGGTCGGGGTACGAAGCGCTCGATCCCTGCCGCTCGAAGAGGATCTGCTTGAGCTGCTGGGTACTGACGTCGAGGGAGCGGATGGTGTAGACCCACCCTGCGTCGCCACGGTAGACGAAATTGAACCGCGACCGGGTCGGCTGGGTCTGTTTGGCTTTCTGGATCTCGAGCTGTTTCGAGGTGGCGCCGGGAGCCAGCTCGCCAACCCCGAAAGCGAGCACGGACGCCGCTGCCGACACCAGAAATATCGGCATCATGAGCCGATAGAAGCTCCATCCGCCCGCCTTGGCCGCGGTGAGCTCGGAGTGGCGGCCCATCGCGCCCACCGTGAATACCGTGGCAAAGAGCACCGCCGCCGGCATGACGATGAAGGCGTTCTCGGGAATCGAGTAGACGTAGCTGATCGCGATCTCTTTCATGGTGAGACCGCGATCGAGCAGGCGGTTGAGCGTGTCGGTCAGGTTGATGAGAATCGAGACGAGGGGAAATCCAAGCGCCGTCAGGATGAAAATTCTCAGCCAGCTGACCAGGACGTAGCGATCGAGCGCCTTGATGCCGAGCATCCCGATCCTATGCGCCTGCGGCCCGGCGGCGGCGCTTCACGAAGTGCTTCACCGCGTCGAGCAGCTCCTGGAAGTCGCCTCCGCGGGTGGAGCCGCTTTCGCGGCTTACCCTGACGAGGCCGATGACGCCGACGATGGTGAGGATGATGTTCGGGGCCCACATGGCGAGCCATGGGGAGACGAAGCCGCGGTCGGCCAGGCTTTCGCCGGCGGTCAGACCCACGTAGTGAACGGAAAAGACCAGCAGCCCGCCTCCGATCACGAGACCGATACCGCCTCGCGGGAATCGCAGCGCCATGACGATGCCGATGATCACGAACGAGATGCAGGCCATGCTGATCGCCCACTTCTTGTGTACTTCCACTTCGTAGCGGTCGGCGCGATGGTCGGCCTCACCCACCCGGTCGACGGCGGTGGCCACCTGCGACCAGTTCGAGAGTCGGATCCGCCCGGCGGAGCCGGGGCCCGCAGCCGCTGGCTGGAAGGGCCGCGGGACCGGCTTCTGTATTACCTTCGGGGCGGGCTTTTGTGCGGCACCTTGGGCCTCGACCGTCTTGGGTAAGACCAGCGCCTGAACCGATTCGAGCCAGCGGCAATACCGTGGCGTCTTCCGTGTGTTGCCGCTGGTGTCGACGGGCGCCAGAGGGGGCAGGGCCAGGAGGTTCCGGAGGTCGGACAGGAGCAGCTCCTGCCTTTCGCGTGCCGCGTCATGCTGCTCTTTTCGCGCGCCGTCGATGACGGAGATCATCTCACAGGTGCTCATCTCACGGTCGCCCCGCACTGCTTCGCTGGTGTTCCGCTCGAGCTCGTCGAAGACGTTTTTCACCCGGATGTCGTCGACGCGATAATAGGTGAGCTGGAACGTTTCCGGCTCGGCGGGCCGGTACTGGTGGATGGAGCCGTCGTACAGCCGGAGGTTCAGGTCGGTCTGTCCTTCGGCATAGGCCATGAGGCCGCTGTCGGCATAGATGATCCGGCGGCTGGTCTCGCCTCCTACATCGTAGATGGTCACGTTCTTGAGGCGGCCGGTCGCGGCGTCGATGCGCCCAGCGCGGAGGAAATATTCGGATGGCGGAACCTCGTTGATGACCTGCTCGCGCAGCTCGAAGGTGGGCTTTTTCCGTCCGATATCGATGAGGAGGCTCCGGAGGCTGGCGTTGGAGCGCGGCAGCACCTGGTCGACGAAGACAAAGTTGAACGCCGACATGCAGACCCCCCAGGCCAGCACTGGGGCCAGGATCTGGTAGACGCTGACGCCGGTCGCCCGCATGGCCGTAATCTCGTTATCGGCGGCCAGATGGCTGAAGGCGTACAACACAGCCAGGAGGACGGCCATCGGCAGCGTCATGGCCACGATGAACGGAACGCTGAGCGCGAACACCTCGCCGATCACCGACCACGGCAAGCCCTTGCCCACCAGTGCGCCGAATTTCTTGGCGATCTGACTGAGCAGCATGAGGCTGGTGAGGGCGGCGAGGCCGAAGAAAAACGGAGCCGCCAACTGGCGCAACAGATACCGATCGAGGAGGCGCAAAGGACCTAACTCGTCATGTTGTAAGGGTTTGCTACGTCCACTATATTAGCGTGATCCATCACCCCAAGCACCGCGTGATCCTCTAGAGTGACACGTTTCCAGGTCGCCCTGGGCTGTGCTCTTTTGCTGCCCCGGCTGCTCCACGCACAAGCCGACACCGCTGCACCGGGTATCCGGCTGGAGTTCGGCACGCCTCCCTTCGTGCTCCAACAACCCGCGGCCCTCCGGGCACCGTGGCTGGGGGCGCCGAGGACGCCTCCTGCATTGAGGGCGGCAGCGTTCGACAGCGTGGTTGCCGCCGGTCTCCTGGCGGAGCGGCTGGAGCAGATCCGCGGCCGGCGGCTCCTTGCGCTGTATGGACAGTCCTTTCAGGAGCTCGCCCGCGACTCCGGAGAAGCGGCCCCCCGAAACGTCCTCGGGTTGCCCTCGAAGTATGCCGACCTTTCGATCGATGGCCAAACCCGCATCGAGATTCGGACCGATCGCGTCCGGGAAGAGCGATGTAACGCGGCTCTGATTCTCGATCCCAATTCTCCTTGCAGGGCCAACTTCAAGGCGCCGAGCCTCGACAATCAGCTCTCGGTCCGGGCCACAGGGTTGCTGGGGCAACGGGTGCACGTCAACGTCGACTTCGACGCCCAGCGCGACTTTGCCGGGAACAATAACGTCCAGGTGTACTACGAGGGCCTGCAAGACGAGATCGTCCGGCGGATCGAGGTCGGAACGGTGGTGTTTCGGCCCCCAGCTTCCCGATTCATCACCTCGGCGGTACCCGCTACCAACTTCGGCGTCAACGCCACTTTCGAGGTGGGAGCCCTTCAATTTCAGACGCTGGCCGCCACCCAGAAAGGCAGCGTCGTCGCCGAACGCACCTACACGATAGGGGCCACAACCAGTCAGGCCCAGGACAAGCAGATTCGCGACCTGGATTTCGAGAGCGGCCGGTTCTTCTGGGTCGTCGACCCCGCCACATTGGCCGGGTACCCAACCATCGACATCCTGAACGTCCCCGCTGCGGCCCTCTCGCCCGCTGCCCGTCCAACCCAGGTTCGGCTCTATCGATATAGGGCTGCTACGGGCCAGACCGGCGTGAACCCCAATCTGGGCGGCATCAGTGCTTTGGCCAGGCGGACCGACAGCCCCCAGCAATTCGGTCCCGTCCGATGGGAGCTGCTCATTCAGGGCACGGATTACACGCTCGACGCCTCGGGCCTCTGGGTCACGCTGGCTACCAAACTCGATCAGGGTGACTACCTGGCCGTGAGCTATCAGACTGCTGGCGGTGCCACGGTCGGCACCTTTCCCCAGGAGGATCACGGTACCGTCACCCAGGGTGGGGTCACCGTTGCGCGCGACACCCTCGAGCTCATCGTGCAGCCGCAACAGGGTCCCGATCTTCCGACCTTTCGCTACGAAATGCGCCAGGTGTACCGCGTTGCCGGCTCCGATCTGGATCCGAGCTCCCTGACGGTGCGGGTCACCCTCAATCGGAGCGAGCAGCCGGTATCCGGGGCGGCTCAAACCTATCTCCAGTTGCTGGGGCTCGCGGTTCCCAGCGACCCGACGGTGTTCGACCGGGACAACCGCCTCTTTCCGAGAACGCGGGACCCCGACGCCGCTCAGATCATCCACGAAGGGTACATCGTCTTCCCGACCTTGCAGCCGTTTGGCGACGCGTCCCGCCTTTCGGGCGGGGAGTTGTTGGACTCTCTGTACCGTACTCCCCTCTTCCTGCTGCTGGCGCAGGGGCCCGCGACCAAGTTCTCGCTCCAACTTCACTACAATGCGACGGGCGGAGGCGACCGGTCGACCCTCAATCTCGACGCCTTGCAGGTGCGTGAGGAAAGCGAGGAGCTGTCCATCGGTGGTCGCAAGCTCATCCGCGACGTGGACTATCATATCTCGTACGACCTCGGGCAGGTGACCTTCATCAACCCGGACGCGCTGTTCGGCCAGGGGACCGCACAGGTTGTCGCCCGATTCGAGGAGCGCGGGATCTTCGCCGTGGCCCCCACCACGATCTTCGGCCTCACGACCCGTTACTCGCTCGGCGATCTCGGGGCCGTGAATATCCTGGGGCTCTATCAGAAGGAGCAGACCGCATTCAACCGCCCGGCGCTCGGTTTCGAGGCGAGCGCCAATCTGATCGGCGGTGTGAACACCGAGCTCCACTTCAAGCCTGCCGGGATTACCAGTTTCCTCAACAGCCTCACGTCGCGTCCCGCCACGGCGCCATCGCTGCTCGACGTCAACGCCGAGTTCGCCTTCACCAAGCCCGATCCGAATCGCTCGGGACAGGCCTACCTCGAGGAGTTCGAGAGCGAGGCGGGCCTCGTGGTACCGCTCGACGAGACGCGGTGGGAATTCGGGAGCCGGCCGCAGCAGCCCACCGGGCTCGAGGACATCGGTTTCGGGAGCGGGTTCGATCTGGCGGACGCCGTGGCGCTCACCTGGCAGAACCTCATCCCGGGCTCGGGGGGTGGCGCGAACGAGCTGAGGCCGCAGGACATCGACACGCTCATCCGGATCGCGGGCCGTACCGATGAACGCGAGACGGTGATGTACCTCACCCTGCACGCCGATACCGCGGGAGGCATCGTCCAGAGAGACAACTCGTCGCGGTGGTCACAGCCCCGGCGCGACAACCGGCCCCGCTGGCGGTCGATGGTCACTTCGCTCAGCTCGACCGGCGTCGATCTGAGCCAGGACGAGTTCCTCGAGTTCTGGCTCTTCCAGCCGCCGGGTGGGCCGGCCGACTCCGCGGGGCTTCGACTCGTGGTGGATTTGGGCACCGTGAGCGAGGACGCGGTAGGCATCGCGCCGGACACGCTCACGGTATCGGGGCCCGACAGTGTTTTTACCGGCCGCCAGTACGTCGGGCTCGGTCGCCTCGACACCGAGCGGTCGGGGATTGGAATCTTCAACGCCGCGGTAGACGACATCGGCATTCTGGGCGACCGTCCCGACGTCATGTTTCAGATCGACGCCGGGCCTCTCGCCGAGCCCCTTCCGCTCTGTCAGCGGATCCTCGGCAGCACAGTACCGGTGTTTCGCTGGGGTGACCTCAGCAGTCGCTGCACGAGGGGCAACGGCGTCCTGGACACCGAAGACCTG
>JBBRGF010000091.1:0-12732 GCA_038240975.1 Gemmatimonadales bacterium | reverse complement strand
AAAAGCTGCTGAAGGTCTGCCATGCTCTCGGGTAGTCCGGCCATGATTCGGGCAAAGTAGGGGTCTGAAGACGTGGGGGCAAGCTATTCCACTATCTCCAAATCTAACGACTCCGCGGCCGTATCCAGAGCCGGATCCCTGGCTCGAAGCGCCTTGAGCCGGTCGGCCTTGATGCCGGCCTCAGACATCTTCCTCGGCTTGGCCGCCGAGCCGGCTCCGGCCGCCACTTCGGTGACACGGAGACGGAGCGCCTGCCCCGTGACGCCCTGAAGAACGTCTTCGACCGCCCGCGCCTCGATCTGGAGTTTTTCGGCAAAGAGCGGGTTGGGCTCGGCCAGGGTGACGGTGACCCAGGGGGGGTCCAGGGCCGTGGGCGACCCCGCCCCAAGGGCCTCGCCGAGAAACCGGCTCCGGGCGCGCACCTCTTCGACGATGCCGGGCCACGCGAAGGCGATCGCCTCCAGGGTCGCGGGGCCTGAATCGCGGACCTCCGGTATGGTGGGTCGCGGATCGCGGGTTTCCTGGGTCGGGGGTCGGGGTTCGGGGGTCGCGGGCGGTGGGACCGCAGGGCGGGGTGCGGCAGCAGGCGCGCCCCTCAGCACTTCGGCGAGATCGACCATCCTGTCGAGCATGCACCAGCGCAGCAGCAACGATTCGACCTCGAGCCGGGGGTTCGAGCCGCGGCGGAGCGCGGTTTCGCTCTCGGCGAGGAGGCGAAGCATTCGCAGGGCATCACCCGGCTGGAGCCGGTCGCGAAGCTCGACCAGCGCCTGATGCATGGCCTCGGTGAGCGCCTCGGGCTCGGCGCCAAGCTGCAGCATCAGCAGCGCGCGCAGTGCCTCTCCCGTGCCGCCCATGAACTCGGCGAGGTCGGCGCCGGAGTCGGCCAGCCGATCGATCAGCGGAAAGACCCCTGCCGGACGGCGATCTGCAACGAGGCCGAGCGCTTCGGCGTAGATCTCGTCACCGACCACGCCCAGCACATCGCGCACGCGCTCCGCGGTAACCGCTCCCTCACCGAAGCTCAGGCACTGGTCGAGCACCGAGAGCGCGTCGCGCATGCCGCCGTCGGCGTGACGGGCGATCAGCGTGAGCGCGTCGTCGTCGGCAGAAATGCCTTCCGCGTCGAGCACCTGCCGAAGCCGCTCGCGGATCGCGGCCGGTCCGATCCGACGGAAGTCGAAACGCTGGAGGCGCGAGAGCACCGGCGCCGCCGCGGCGGCGATCTTCTGGGGCTCGGTCGTGGCGAACACGAACACCACACCCGGCGGAGGCTCCTCCAGCACCTTCAGGAGAGCGTTCCACGCCTCGCGCGTGAGCATGTGGGCTTCGTCGACGATGTAAACCTTGTGATGCCCTTCGCGCGACGCGGCATACATGGCGCGCTCCCGCAGGTCCCGCGCGTCATCGACTCCGCGGTTGCTGGCGGCGTCGATCTCGACGACGTCGAGGTCGGCGGAGCCATTCCAGACGCGGACGCAGTTGTCGCACTCTCCGCAGGGCTCGCCGGAGGCGTCGCGGCGGGGGCAGTTGAGCGCCATCGCGAGGATGCGCGCCGCGGTGGTCTTTCCCACACCCCTGGGGCCGGTGAGAAGATATCCGTGGCCCACGCGCTCTCGCGCCACCGCGCCCCGCAGCACGGCCGCGACGTGATCCTGCACCATGAGGTCGGCAAAGCGTTTGGGACGATATCGGCGGGCGAGAGCGATAGGCATGGCGTGGGGCTGTCCTGGGGAGGGAAAGAAATTGCCTCAGGCTCCCCGAAGCGACACCGGGCATCGCTTAGCGCTGCTACCGGCGAGGTCCTGACGCGGTTCACGCGCCGGCGCCCTTCGGACCTGAGGCATCGGAAAGATAGGAGCCGGGTCGGGATATCGGTAGGGGGATGAGGGTGAGATCCCTCGCGATGCTCGGGATGGCATTCGCCCCCAGATCTCCGACCTGCCGCCTACTTCATGGGCAGATCCGAATTGTAGATGTCGACCACGTAACGCCAGGTGCCATCCGGCTGGCGCTTGAAGACTTCGACGTACTTGCCCTGGTCGGATATAGCGGCTCCGCCCTTGGCCTTGGGACTCGCCGTCAACGTGTAGTGCCCCCGGACGTAGGCGAGATCACCCCGTCCATCCACCTCGTCGTTGCTCGCCTCGAAGCGTAGGGTGTACCCGCCCATCAGGCGGCCCCAGTACTGGCGGATCGCCTTGCGCCCCGTGGCCACGGGCTCGTTGGGGGGAAGGAGCGAGGCGTCTTCGGCGTAGATCGCCGCCACTCCGTCGAGGCTCCCGCCGTTGGCAGCGGTCATGAACGCCGAGTCGGCCTTGAGGATCGCCGCCAGGTCGCCGGGACCGAGGGCCGCCTTGGATGCCGATCGCGGCATGTCGGAAGACGGCGCGGGACGGCATGCGGGCGCAAGAAAGGTGAGAGCGAGGAGCCAGCTTGGGGCGGAGATTCGTGGCATGACATCGTCCCGATCTGGAGGCGTAGATGTTCGGCTATCCGAGCGTGGCCCGCTGGCGGCGCTGCATGGCGCGCAGCTCCCAGGTTTCAGCCACGACCCCGCCCAATAGAAAGACGATGGCCGTGTAGAACACCCAGAGAACGAACAGCACCGCCGCTCCGACGTTCGCATCACCCAGCGGGCCTTCCAGCGAGGCGAAGTTCGCCAGGTACAGACCGTACAGCCGCTTGGCCAGCTCGAAGAGCAGCGCGGTGAACGTAGAGGCCAGCAGGGCGGTTCGCCAGGGCAGCCGGCGCACCGATGCGTAGCGATAGGTCACGTAGAAGAGCGACACCGAGAACGTGAAAGCGAGCAGCTCGCCGAGCAGCCGCCCCACCGTGGAGACGAAGAAGGCGAACGCCGGCAGCTCGGTGCGTCCGCGGGCCGCCACGATCGCGAGGCCCGTTGTGAGGAGAGTGTTGGCCAGGAAGAGAATGACCGTCGCCACGACCATTCCCATGTCGCGCAGCTTGCCGCTCACCCAGTTCACCACGAAGTTGCGCCGCGGCGCCGGACGGGAGGAGACGTCGTAGATGTCGTTGAGCGATGTGCGTACCCCGGCGAAGAGCCGGGTGCTGAACCACAAGAAGGCGGGCGCGGCGTAGAACGAGATCTGCCCTCGATTCTTGGTGATCCCGGTGAGCATCCGCTCCACGAACGCGAACGGGTCGCGCCCCCCGGTCGAAGAGTTGGAGGGGAAGAACCGCGTGAAGATGCTATTCGGGTCGACCGACGGCCCGCCCGAGACCGCCTGTGCCAGGTGGGTCAGCCCGATCAGCAGCAGGAGGATGAAGGGCACGGCGGCGAGCAACGCGTCGAACGTCAACGCGCTGGCAAGGAAGGGAATGTTGTTTTCGTCGGCGGCCTGCAGCGTGCGACGGAAGAAGCCAGCGGCCGAGTCGTGCCACCCGCGCCTGTTGTGGCCGCTCAGGCGAGCGGCTCCTCGTAGTCGGCCGCCGAACGGCGACGGGCGCGGGACTCGGCCAGGCGACGCTCGAGCTCCTCGCGGGCGTTCGCGGCGGGCACGGCCCGTGCCCGCGGCGTCCGCGGGGCTTCGCCCTCCTCCTCGAAATCGTCGTCGTCGATCAAATCGTCGAGGGCCTCCTTTCCGCCCCCGAACTGCTGGGCAAACTCGTCGAGCTTTTCTTCCGTCATCGCGCGGAGCTTCCAGAGTCTTCGCTGGAGCACGCGGCGGGTCTCCTCGCCGCTTCGCGGCGCGTAGAGCAACGCGATGCCCGCTCCCAGGAGCGCGCCCCAGAACAGCCACTTGGCCGAGGGATCGCCTGCGCGCTCGACGTACACCACTTCGCGTCCCTTCGAACGACGTATCATACGGTTCTCCTATCTATTCCCCGGCGTCGGGGTCGTCGGCCGCCGATACCAGCACCGGCTTGAGCGCGGCGTGGTGCTGCAGGGGGGCCTGCACGAATCGATTGATGTCCTTCTCGGTCCCGTTGACGTTGAGCTGCTCGAACAGAAAGACGAACATCCGCTCCAAGTCGGCGGCGATGGCGCCACGGACGTCCTCGGGAAGCGACCACAGCTCCCGCTTGAACGGGCCGATCGCCTTCTTCCTGGCCTTATAATAGAACTGTTCGTCGGTATCGCCGCTCTTGCGCTCTCCCGCGGCATTGGTGTTCACCCAGGCGCGGAGCCGGTCACGGAGGTCGGCCGGCAGCCGCGGATGATCGAAGACGATGTTCTGGAAGTTGGTGGCGAGATGGATCTCGGCAGTCGCGATCCGGGGAAAGTTCCCGAACGCGGTGGATGGGAGCGTGCTGGCGCCGTGCTGCACCGCCCCCGCGAGCCCGTACGTGTCGCGGGCCGCCTTCGAGAGCGCTGCCAGCGCCTGCAGATCCAGTTTGACGTCGGCGATCGAGCCGTCGGCCAGCACGACGCCGCCATGCGACGTGCCTGTCTGGACGGAGATCTTGCTGATGCCTTCATGAGCACCCATGGCGGCGAGCACGCGGTCGTACCCCAGCATGAAGGCGTGCAGCTCCTCGACCGTGCTGTTTTTCATTCCCACTTCGCCGATCTCGGCCCCCACCGAGACCACGACGCCGTCGGGCTCGAGGCC
This sequence comes from Gemmatimonadales bacterium, assembly GCA_038240975.1. Classification (GTDB taxonomy): domain Bacteria; phylum Gemmatimonadota; class Gemmatimonadetes; order Gemmatimonadales; family GWC2-71-9; genus CAVVWJ01. The sequence continues at coordinate 8,155 of JBBRGF010000091.1, read as the reverse complement.
GCGGATGAAGGCGGTGATTTCGGAGGCTCGCTCGAAGTTGAGGCGCTGCTGTGCGTCGAGGCCCGCCTGGTCGAGGTCGACCAGCGTCGACGTATCGACGTCGATGTTGTAGAAGCCGGCGCCCACTTCCTCGGCGATCAGCTTCTTCACCTCGCCGACCTCTGCCTCCGGGTCGGTCGCGTACTTTTTCTGGTTCACCTGACAGTGATCGCCTTGAATGAAAAGCGGGAGACCGTAGCCTTCGCGCAGGGCGGCGCCGATCATCACCGCCACGTACTCGGCGGGACGCTGGTCGGTGTACGCGATCTCGGAGCGCGCGATCTCGAGGATGATCGCCCCCGCCGTCCCGGCACGCGCCGCGCGAAAGACCGCGCGCGCCGTGTCGTAGGCCATCATTCGCACATTGATCGCCGGCACGGTGAACCCACTCACATCGCCGCGGCCCCGCGCCGCGTAGAGCCCGTTGATCGACGCCGGCCGCGCCCCGGTGACCTGTCCCAGCTCCCAGAGCAGCCACCGCGCGGCCTCACGCTCATCACCCCCGCCGAACACCGCCTGCCATACCAGCCGGTCGGTAGCCGCGGTGCGGAGCTTCGACGGATCGTGGACCGTGACGCCGCCCGGCGCCAGGGCCACCGCGCCCCCGAAGAGATCGACCGCGCGTCGGGTTTCGTCAGCCATGCGATGAGCTCCTCGATGAAGCGAAGACAAGAGTTCGGAAAGTTAGGGCGCCACGGGAGGACCGTCAAACGTGTGACGGACGCTCATGCCTCATCGGCGCCGCGCGCCGGCGTCGGGGCCGGGGCGTCGTAGCCGGCGCGCCCCATCGCCGCGTAGGTGAGGCGCTTCCCCAGCTCCACGCCGGGTTGGTCGAAGGGGTCGATGCCGTACCACGCGCCGGCGTAGCCGGTGGCCAGCTGGTAGAACATGATCGCCTCGCCCAACGTGGCGGCGCTCAGATCGGGCAGGCGGAGCGTACAGCTCATCTTGCCCATCTGCGCGAGCGCGGCCGACGTGGCCTCGTACTCGGCGCGGAGCAGCTCTCCGAGCGTGTGGCCGGGCAGATAGGCGAGATCGGGGGGAAGGTCGGCGCGCTGCGGGATCGACACGTCCTCGCCGAGATCGTCGACGGCGGCGAAGGTGATGACCTTGTCGTACGGCCCCTCCATGAAGAGCTGCACCTGGCTGTGCTGGTCGGTGGCGCCGATGGCGCCCACGGGGGTCGCGCCGGTGTTGACGATCCCGCCGGCGCGGTCCGTTCGCTTGCCCAGACTCTCGGCCCAGAGCTGCCGGTACCATTCGGCGAACTCCTTGAGCCGGTCGGTGTAGGGCATGAGCACGTTGACCCGCGCGCCGAGGCCGGTGTCGGCGGCCCAGTGGAGCGCGGCGTAGAGCGCCGCCGGGTTCGTCAGCAGGTCGTTGCTCTCGGCGCGCTCGATGGCGCGACCGGCGCCGGCCAGCAGGGCCTCGATGTCGATTCCTACCAGCGCCGCGGGCAGCAGCCCGACCGGCGAGAGCACGCTGAACCGGCCACCGACATCGGGGGGCACCCGGAGGGTCGCGATGCCCTCCTTCGTCGCGATGTCGCGGAGCGCCCCCTTCACCGGATCGGTAGTGAAGACGAAATGCCGGTACGCCGCCTGCCCCAGCGCCTCCTCGAGCCAGGCCCGCACGACGAGATACTGCGCCATCGTCTCCGCGGTGCCGCCCGACTTGCTGATGACGTTGACGAGCACCCGGCGGGGATCGATGCGGCGCAATGCCGCCGACACCGTCGTGGGATCCACGTTCTCCAATACGGTAAGCCGCGGAAAGAAATCGCGGCCCTCGTCGTCCCATTCATTCCAGGCCGGCCGGCGCAGCGCGTTGAGCAGCGCCTTGGTGCCGAGCGCCGACCCGCCGATGCCCAGCACGAGCACGTGATCGTGCGCCTGCCCGAGGCCCTCGGCGAAGATCTTGATCTCCCGTACCGTCTCGTCCTGGCGCACGAGCCCGTAGAACCCGTACTCCCCTGCCGCGCGGCGCCGGCGCACCTCGGCCTGGATGTCGCCGAATCGTCCGGCAAGCTCGCCCAGGCGCGCACGGGGAAGTCCGTGCGTTCCGTCGAGATTGTCCTGAAACATCCGGCCGTAGGACAGTGCGATCACTCCACCTCCACTGTGAGACCATCGTAGGCGGGCAGGATCCCCGCGGGGAGCCGCCCGGCGAGATCGGCGTGACCCGTCTCGTGCGTCAAGTGCGTGAGATACGTGCGCCGGGCGCCCAGCGCCCGGGCGACCTCGACCGCCTCGCCGATGCTCAGGTGCGTCGGATGGGGCCGCCACCAGAGGGCGTTCAGGACGAGCACGTCGAGCCCCTGGAGGCTGTGGCGCTCCGCCTCGGGAATCGCCTTGACGTCAGTGATGTAGGCCAGCCTGTCGAAGCGATAGCCGAAGACGCGAAGGTGCCCGTGGTGAAACGCCAGCGGCAGCACGTCGGTGCCCGCGACGCGGACGTGGCGGCCCGGCTCCACCGTGTGCATCTCGAGGCTCGGTTTGGACGTGCCCTCATAGGGAAGGACGGCGTCGTCGAAGATGTAGTTGAAGGACGAGCGCAGGCGATCGAGCGTCTCGGAAGGGCCGTACACCGGCAGCGCCTTGCGGTGCCGCACCGAGAACATCCGCAGATCGTCGATGCCGTTGATGTGGTCGGCGTGCTCGTGGGTGTAGACCACCGCGTCGACGTCGGAGATTCCGCTCGCGAGCAGCTGCAGCCGCAACTCGGGCGGGGTGTCGATGAGAATTGTCGACCCGTTCGCCTGGACTACCGCGCCGGCCCGGGTGCGGCGGTCGCGGGGATCTGCCGAGTGGCACACCGCGCAATCGCAGCCGATCTGGGGCACGCCGAACGACGTGCCCGTGCCCAGAAAGGTGAGGCGCATCGTCCTAAACTGCTTCGATCTTGAGGAGGTTGGTAGTGCCGGGCATGTCGAAGGGAACGCCGGCGGTCACCACCAGCCGCTCGCCGGGCTTCGCGAGTCCGCGCTCGAGGATCTGCCGGCGCGCAACGGTCAGCATCGCGTCGTACTCGGTGAAGTGCTCGGTGAGGGCCGGGGTGACGCCCCATACGAGGGAGAGCTGCCGGTACGTGTCGGGCTCGGGCGTGCTGGCGAAGATGGGGACGGTGGGACGGCAGGTCGCCACCTTCCTCGCGGTAAAGCCGCTGCTGGTGAAGCACACGATGAGCGGCGCCGAGAGCATCTCCGCCGCGGCGCACACCGCCACGGCGATCGCGTCCTCGGTGCGGACCGGCCCGGTGGTCGCGGCGCCATGACCGGACAGCGGCCCTCCCTCGCCGCCGCGGCGTCCGAGCGCCGCGTCAATGGTGACGCCGCGCCCCGGGCGCTGGACCTCCATTTCCCTGGCGATCCGGTCCATCGCCCGGACCGCCTCGACGGGATAGGCCCCGACGGCCGTCTCCGCGGAGAGCATCACGGCGTCGGTGCCGTCGAGGATGGCGTTGGCGACGTCGGACGCCTCCGCGCGGGTCGGGCGCGGCGCGTGCACCATCGACTCGAGCATCTGGGTGGCGGTGATCACCGGCTTGCCGTGAAGCCCCGCCTCGCGGATAATCTGTTTCTGCATCATCGGCACTTCCTCGAACGGTAGCTCCACGCCGAGGTCGCCGCGCGCGACCATGATCGCATCGGCGGCGTCGAGAATGCCGCAGAGATTCTTGAGGGCCGTGTCCTTCTCGATCTTCGCGACGAGCTTGATCGATCGGGGAACCAGGGCCCGGAGCTCCTCGATATCCTCGCGGCGCCGGACGAACGAGAGCGCGACGTAATCCACACCGGCGTTGTGCGCCAGCTTCACGTCCTCCAGGTCTTTCTCGGTGAGCGCGGGCGCGCTCACCTCGATGCCCGGCAGGTTCATCCCCTTGTGCGCCTTGAGCGCCCCACCGTACTGCACGCGGGCGCGCACCCGGTCGCCCGACACGGCCTCGACCTCGAGCGACAGCAGCCCGTCGTCGAGAAGAATGCGGGCGCCGACGCGCACGTCGGCCGCGAGCGCGTCGTACGTCGTGGGAATCTCGCCGGGCTCCGCCACGTTTTCCGGCGCGAAGACCACCGTCTCGCCGGGATCGAGGTGCAGAGGCGACGCGAGCGCGCCGACGCGGATACGCGGGCCCTGCAGGTCGAGGAGAACGGCCACCGCCTCGCGCCGGGGAGCCAGGATCTCGCGGAGCTGGCCGATCCACTGCGCCCTGATGTCCGCCGTGCCGTGCGAGGCGTTGATGCGCACGACGTTTACCCCGGCGTCGAGCACGGCCGACATCTGCGTCGGCTCGGCCCACGCCGGACCGAGAGTGGCGACGATTTTCGTGCGGCGAACGACGGATGTGCGAGGCATGGGCTGGAGTCTAATGGGAGCAGGACAGTGCCGCATCACCGTTGCATCACGACCTCCCCGGCTACCACCGTGAGCGCGGCACGCCCGGCCCGGAACGCAAACCCGTCATCCCGATCTACGGCCGGGTCGACGTCCCACGCCACGAGATCGGCATCATTGCCGGGAGCGAGCGTCCCCCGCCGGCTCGCCACACCGCCCGCCGCCGCCGGGCCGACCGTATAGGCGCGCACCGCGTCCTCCATGCCGATCTTCTCCTCCGACCGCCACCCTCCGGCAGGGAAGCCGTCGTCCGCGAGACGCTCGAGCGCGGCGAAGACTCCCTCGCGTGGATCGATCGAGGCCACCGGCACGTCGCTGCCGAACACGAGCGCAGAGCCCTCGCGGAGCAGGGTGCGAAAGGCGTAGGCGCCCCGGCCGCGGGAGCCCCAGTGCCGCTCCACGAGCGGCACGTCGGTCAGGAGATGGGCGGGCTGCATCGAGACGACGATCCGCGCGGACGCGGCTCGCCCGAGATCACTCGGGTGGACGCACTGGAAGTGCTCGATACGGTGCGGAATCGCCGCCGCGGGCAGCGGAGTCATCAGGTCGAGCGCCCGGCGCACGGCGGCATCGCCGATCGCGTGCACAGTCGAGGCAATCCCCGCCTCTGCCGCCGCTCGCATCGCCTCAGTGGCCTCCGACTCCGCCGTGATCGGCATGCCCCGGTCTCGGGTGCCTTCGTAAGGATCGAGCATCCATGCCGTACGGCTACCGAGGCTCCCATCGAGGAACATCTTCACGCCGCCCACCGTGAGCCATTCGGAGCCCGTGCCGCTCCGGACACCCCCCCGGATCAGGTCGGGGAGTGCCTGGACCGGGGGATGAAACAACACCCTGAGCCGGAGGGATCGCCGCGCCTCCAGGCGGCCGAACGCCGACATCGCGGCGAGATTCTCGACGTCGTGGATGCCGGTGACGCCAAGGAGATGGGCGACCCGTTGCGCTTCCATCAGCGCCATGTCGAGCTCATCGGCCGGAGGCTGGGGAAGGTGCGGCGTCATCAGCTCCACGGCGCGCTCGAGCAGGAGCCCGGTGGGCTCTCCTGCGGCGTCGCGGACGATCCTCCCGCCATAGGGATCGGCTGTGGCGCGTGTGATGCCGGCGGCCGCCAGGGCGGTGGTGTTCACCCATGCGGCGTGCACGTCGAGCGAGTCGAGATAGACCGGGACGAGGTGGATCGCATCCAGCGCGCTTCGCTCCGGTGGCCTGAGCCACGAATTGGCATCCCACCCCTGCCCCATGATCCAGCCCTGAACCGGCTCCGCCGCCGCCACCCGCGAGAGCACATCCTCGAGTGTCTTCGCACCGGCAAGCTCGACCCGGCGCCTGTTGAGAGCCCAGTGGGCGAAATGGGCATGCCCGTCCACGAAGCCGGGCGTCACGAGAGCGCCCGGGAGATCGTACACCGGAGTGCCCGGGGCGACCTGGCGCCCCAGAACGGCCGCGTCTCCTATGGCTCTGATCACACCGTCCGACCACCAGATGGCGTGTCCGCCCTCCCCTCGGGAAAGCGTCAAGATGCGCCGGGCGCGCAGGAATCCACTGGTTCGGAGGGGGTCCAGGCTCAGAAAAACGGCCTCAGGAAGCCGGTTTCCACATGTGGAAAACCAGAAGAAGTGAATATCTGGATTCGGTGAAATCGAGGGGTCAAAAAGCGGGTCCGAGTTAAGAATATACATTAAGTCGATCTTGCAACTACGAAATACTACATAGACTTACGGCTGTCACCAGAAGTTGCATCTATGAACACGACACTGTCGCTATGGGCCAGGTATTTATTCAGATGAATGAATTATGAACATCATCGACATGGGGTTTAGGGTCTTTCGGGTCGGTTTTCGGAGTTGCGGCCGGGATCAACGCTCCAGGTGAATTTCTCCGCCTCCGCCGTGGTAGCGAGGCCCGACGAAGCGGACCGGGGAGGCGCTGAGCGCCTTGGCGAGGTCATCCTTTCCTTCAACCTTGAGGGCCCCCACCATCGGCGAGGCCCATTGGGGCGTCAGTGTCAAACTACCCTTGCCCGCCAGCTCCGTTGCGGCGCTCGCGGCCCAGGCGATGTCAACCGAGCCGTCCACCTTCGAGCTGTCGGCGGCGGGGTGGCCATCCCAGGTGACCAGCGTCTTCCCGATCTTCACCTGGAAGCGATCGTCGCTGTTGGGCACCCCGTTCTCATCGACCGTCGGGACCTTGCCCAGCTTCGCGCTCATCTCCCGAAGCGGTTGCCCCACCGTCTTGCCGGTGCGGATCAGACGCCCGTTCGTGGTGAGGAACATGAGGGCCACGTCGCGCTTCTTGCCCGAGCCGGATTCGGACCCGCTGACCGTCCAGAGTCCCAGGACCTGCGTCTTCCGCCCCTTCTTATCGCGGAGGACATAGTCGGCGGTCTGAATGGTGTCGAGGGAGTAGAAACAGAGGTGCGATGGACTCCAGGCTCCCAGATCGGGCCGAGCCCGTACTTCCGCCGCGAGTGACGGATGCAGGTTGTCGGCCTGTCCGGCCGATACGAGCTCGAGTCCCGCCGGCAGGCTCCTGGAGGCAACCTTCGGGTCGACGAGAAAGAGAATGCAGAATGCGCCGCGAAGGCCCTCCATTCGCCAGACACCTGCCGGGGTCCGTTGGCTCTGGGCCCCGAGTGGCGCCGCCATCAGCGCCAAGCCGACGGCGACGCCGGCCCCGACCCTCGTGGCACCGGGCATCAGCTCCCTTTCGCGGTTCGTACCGCGCCGGCCAGCTCAGCGTAGTGCTTCGGATCGAGGGCGTTAAACTGAAGATTGCGGTATGCCACCTTGCCCTGTGGCCCGACGACGTAGACGGTTCTGCGCATGTGGCCGTCGCCGCTGCTCCCGAATTGACGGGCAACCTTCTGATCGGGATCGCTGAGCAGGCGGAACGGGAGACCGAGGCTGGAGGCAAACCGCACATGCGTCTCGGTCGAGTCGACGCTGACACCTACCACGACTACGTCTGGCCCGAAGAGCGAGTCGTACTGTTCCGCGAATGTCCGCATCTCGGCGGTGCAGCCCGAGGTGAAGTCCTTCGGATAGAAGGCGATCACGACCGTCTTGCCCCGGTCGCGCCAGAGCTCGTACGGCGCGCTGGCGGGGCCGACTCCTTCCTTGGTGGCCCAGCTCAAGCTGAAATCGGGAGCCTTCCGGCCGACATCGGGGCCGGACACGACAATGGCTTTGGGCGTGCTGCCGCCGGCGGATTGCGCGGCCAGCGGCGCCACCAGGGCCATTGCGGCGCAGGCGGCGGCAAGCGAGCGTGTAAAAGCTGACATGGCGATGAAATCCCTGAGAATGAGTTTGACTACTCGGCCGTCACCTTGCGCAGCTCGGCCGACAGGTCCTGGGTACCGCCGGTGCCGGTGTAGGCGACCTTGCCGGCCCGGTCCACGATGACGACGTACGAGGTCGTGGGGGCAGCGTACGCCCTCGTGCTGGTGCCCTCGTCGTCGTACAGGGTGGTGAACGGCGGCTTATTGGCCTCCACCCATCGGCGGACCCGGGCAGCGCTTTGATTGATGGTGACGTTCACACCGAAGAACTGCACCCGATCGCCGAACTCGGCATGCGCCGCTCGCACCCGGGGCAGAAGTTGCTCGCAGAGCTCGCACCAGGTGGCCCAGAATTCCAGCAGCACCGGCTTCTTCCCGAGATATCGTCCCACGTCCACCGATTTGCCGTCGAGGTCGTGAACCACGACCGCCGGCGCGCGCGAGCCCA
>JBBRGF010000090.1:0-12777 GCA_038240975.1 Gemmatimonadales bacterium | reverse complement strand
TCACTTCGGCCTGGCGCACGTCGAGCAGCGTGGCCTGTCCCACCTGGTATCGGGCCTTGGCCAGCGCCAGGAAGTCGGCGTTGCGCAGCACCTGCTGTCGCGCGACGCCTACCTGCGCCGTGGCCTGAAGGGTGTTGAGATACTGGGTCTCGATGTCCGCTCTGAGGGCGACTCCCGCTCCGCTGATGTCTTCGTCGGTGGCGTGCCGGAGCGCCTTCTGCTGGCCGGGGCCCGACAGCGCCCGCCCGTCGAGCTGCCACACGATTCCGAGATTGTAGTCCGAAGTGAGAAACGCCGACGTCGACTGGATGAACCCGCCGCCTACGTTGGATTGACCCGAGCCGATGTATCCGAGGTCGGAAGAGACGTTGAGCTGCGGAAGCAGATTCCCGTATGCATTCCGCACCCCCCACCTGGCAGGCCCTGCATCGTTGAGCGTCTGCCGGTACACCGGGCTATTGGCCCGGGCCTGCTTGAAGGCTTCCTCCAGTGACAGGGTCACCGTCGGAGCCGGTGCGGCGGCAACCGTCGGAGCCGGCCGGGCAGCGGCCGTCGTGTCATGCGTAACGCTTGTGGTGTCCTGCGCGGCTCCCGCCGCCGGCAGGAACCAGAGGATCGAGGCGAGGGCGAACCAGCGATTCATGAGTGGAGCCCTTTGAGGTGTGGACGTGACCGAGGCCAATACGCGGGCCTCGCCGCACAGGTTTCAGGTTGCGACGAAGGCGTGCTTCAGACTGTCGATGAACGACTTGGGGAAGGGGCCCTACTCGACTTTTGTGACGATCAACCCTTGACCCGGCAACTCGAGCCGCTGCACACGACCCTGGCCATCGGCCTCGAGGGTACCCGCGATGTCGCCTGTCAGCGTGGTCTTCGACGCGGCCCCACTGCTTCCGGGTTCGCGGCGCGCGGTGAATGTGGCGCGCTTGCCGGTTCGCGGAAAGACCGCGGTGAGCGGGCGGCCGGCGGGCGTCGCCAGATCGGCGACCGCGGCGTACAGCGAGTAGACTTGGTCGTCGAGCAGCACCACGTCCGGTCCACCTGGCAGCTCCCGTCCCGACTCGGAGCCGTCGCCCACGGTGCGAACAATCAATCGAGCGCCCGAGCCGGCGGCGAGAATGACAGTGACCGTGCCTCCGCTCTCGACGTCGAGCTGGAACTTGGCCAGCGCGCCTTCGGCGGTCCGCTCGAGCGTTGCCGACAGCTGGGTCGTGGGATTGATGGCGGGATACTTCGCCGAGGCAGTGAGGGTGGACCCGGGCAACCCGCGGCCCCGGTTCGGCCGGAGCGCGAACTCTTCGCGTCCGACCTCACGTCCGCCCTGCCGGGCGACCAGCTTGACGTCCGGACGTTCCTGGGCGGCGGCCGGGTGGGCCTGCACCATGAGCAACAGCAGTACGGCAAGGCGCATTCAGGCTCCGCTCGCCTCGGGCTTTGCCAGACAGCGACTGATGCGATCGAGGATGAATCTATACAGAGCGGCCCCCTTCTGCGGCGACGCCCGGCTCGGGAAGCCCACGGATCCAGGCGATCCGGACGGCAGCTCGCGACTCTGGCCGGGACGATATTTCCGCATCGATCGGGACGTGAGAGCGAAATCCTGAGAAAGCTCCATCTGCACCAGGTGGGGTGCGAGATGGAGCAACAGCGAGGTGTCCAGCTCGCCGCCGTGTACGGGGGCGTCGGGATAAACGAGGAGATCGCCGAATTCGAGGCCGAAGACATCGATCACCTGAATGGTCGCCCCGTCCGTGCGGATGGTGCTCAGCGCTTCGAGATGCGCTTCGCTGGTCTGCGCGGTCAGGACGACGAACTCCTTTACGCCTGCCCCCTCTTCCCACGATTCGATAAGTTCGTTCATCACACGGTGCATTGTCCGCCGCCGCAGCGATGCCCCGCCTGGGTAGGACCGGGACGAGGCGTGCACTCCGAACTCCACGGTCGGCGCGCGGGCTACCCCGAAGACCTCGGACAGATCGTCCGCGAGGCGCTCCACGATGATCGTATCGCAGCCGAGCGGAAGGTGCGGGCCGTGCTGCTCGGTGGTACCCACCGGCACGAGCAGCGTCGGCCTCGCCTGCAGCCGCTCGCGAACCGAGCCGGGGGTCATCTCTTTCAGCCGCCAGGGGTGTCCTGAGTGAGTCATCGTGTGCGGTGGTGGGTGGTGGTGGTCCTGGCGGCGACGATCGCCGCTGGAGAATGGTTACGACGGCCGGCACCGGCGTCGGCGGTGGTCGGCGTCGCGGCGTTCCTCGGCGCCCTCTTCGCGCTGAGGCCGTTCGGCGGATATCGCAGAGGCGCGCTGGCGACGGTACTCGCGGGACTGGCGCTGGCCATGACCGCGGCGCAGTGGCAACTCGGCTCGATCGAGCGGCACTGGCCGGAGCAGCGCAAGCTCCGGATCGACGCCGCCTACCGTCGTCTCGGCGGCGATCTGCATTCAGCCTTTCGGAGCGCGGAGCGCCTCGCAGCCGCGGCTGCCTCCACGGCCGGCGCGGATCGTGAAACCGCGTTCGGAGTGCTCGGCCGCCTGGTGCCGTCGACCGGTCCCGAAATGACCGTCGTGTTGCTCGACCCGAAGGGACAGCCGTGGGCGTGGGCCGGACGCCAGCGTCTCGCGCCGAACGCGCAGGGTGATTCGGTCGGATCGCGCTCGACTGGATATTACGTGGAGCTCGAGGCGCGGCGCCACACCGCCGATGGCGGCTCGGCCGTTGCCGGGGTACTCATCTGGGCGCACCCCGCGGTGCCCGACCGTGGCCGCAGCCTGGCAGAGCTGTTTCGGAAACGCACCGAGGTCGACCTGGTGGTCTACTCGCCGGGCGCCGCTCCCGATTCGGCCGACGTCTTCGATTACGAGGAGCCTACCACCGCGGGTCAGCGTCTGCTGTTCAGCGTCCAGCCGGTGCCGGCGGAGCAAGGGACCGCGAAGGAGCTGGCCTACGAGCGCGGCGGCGGAGTGGTGACGTGGCTCGTTCTCGCCGCACTCGCCTTTGCCTTCACTCTGGCAACCGGACCCATCGACCGGATCGCGATTCTCGCCTCGGTGCTCTGGCTCGCGGTGAGAGCGCCCATTGGTCCCGCGCTGGGTATACAGCCGCTCTTCTCACCGGCCACGTTCTTCCGTACGGTGCTCGGGCCGTTCTCGAGCTCGGCGGGCGTGCTCGCACTGTCGGGAACGCTGCTCTTGACCGCCGGGGTTTGGCTGTGGCGCCGCCGTCTTCCGCGGCGGTGGTACGGCATCGCGCTGGGCGGCGTGCTCCTGCTCGTCTCTCCCTACGTCATCAGCAGCCTCGGTCGCGGCATCACGCCGCCGGCCGACGGCGTGTCGGTGGGACTCTGGCTTACCTGGCAGCTCGCGCTGCTCGTAGCGGCCTCCGCGCTGATCGTTCCCACGGCGGCGCTGTTTCGCGGCTCCCGCCCGGAGGTGAGCACCTCGTGGCGGATCGTCGCGGGGGTCGCCATCGCTTTCGCGGCCACCATCATCGGCGTACTGGTCTGGAGCCCGCGAGGAGGGTGGCCGGACTGGTACACCTTCCTGTGGACGCCGGCGCTGCTCCTCGTCACGCTTCCGGCGCCGAGGTGGGCGGTCATCGGCGGCATCGCCCTCGTCGCGGGCAGCTCCGCCGCTCTCGTCACGTGGGGCGCCGAGCTGTCCGGGAAGGTGCAGGTGGCGCAGCGCGACGTGGCGCGTCTTGGCGGCGAGTCCGATCCGCTCGCGGTACCGCTGCTCGAGCGCTTTGCCGATCAGGTGCGCAAGGGCCCGCCCCCGCGCAGCGCCTCGGAGATGTACGCGCTCTGGCACGAGTCGTCGATCGGAAGCCAGGGATATCCGGCCCACCTGGCACTCTGGACAAGGACCGGGGCGTCGGTCGACGAGCTTACGCTCGACTCGCTCGATCTGCCTCCCTCGTTGCTCTCGACGATGGTCCGCAACCTCGCGCCGACCGATACCGAGCGGGTCACGCCGCTGCTCCGGGTGCCTGGAGTACACTATCTGCTCCGCGTGCGGGTCACCCCGTCACGCGTGCTCACGGTCGCCGTGGGTCCGAGATCGGAGCTCATAGCGCCGGGCCGGGTGGGCCGTCTCCTCGACCCCGCGGGGTGGGAGCTGCCACTCTACCGGCTGACGCTCTCGCCTCCCGCCGATCCTGGCGCGCCCACGCCACCGCCGCGCTGGAAACGCGAGGGCTGGGTGCTTCGAAACGAATATCCGCTGGATCTGCCCGGGGGCCGCCGCATCGTCCACGCGGTGGTGGAGCTTCGCGGGCCGGCGCCACTCTTCGTGCGGGGCGTGCTCGTGGTACTGCTCGACGTCGCGGTGCTCGCGTCGCTCTGGTTTGCGGCGGAGCTCGTCTCGGGAGGGCAGCCATCCCGCCCGCGCTGGTGGAACCTGGGGCGGTCGTTCCGGATGCGCATCGCCTTTGCGCTCGCCGCCTTTTTTCTCCTTCCGGCAATCGGGTTCGCGGCATGGAGCTTTGCCCGCCTCGCCGAAGAGGTGCAGCGAAGCCGCGACCTGCTGATCACGCAGACGCTACGCGACGCCGTTCTCACGGCCGGCGGCTTCTTCCGGGGCGACGACACCGAGATCGGCGAACAGCTCAGAGAGCTGAGCCGCCGGATCGATGCCGACCTGGCGCTCTACCGTGGCGGCCGGCTGGCCGGCGCCAGCACGACCGTGCTCGAGGACCTCGGTGTGACGCCGCAGCTCATGGATCCGGCGGCGTTCGAGGCGCTTGCCCTGGGCGGCGAGCTGGAGGTGACGCGTGACGGATCGATTCCCAAGCTCGCCGAGCGGATCGGGTACCGTGTCGTGCGGCCTGGCGCGCCCGCGGAGATCGGGGTGCTCGCCACTCCGCAGCTCGCCGACGACTCGTCGCTGGCCGTGCGGCAGCTCGACCTCGGGCTCGTCCTCCTGCTCGCGACGCTCGCGGGCATCGCCGGGGCCGTCGCGGGGGCACAGCGGGCCTCGCGCGCCCTGTCCCGTCCGGTTGCCGATCTGCGCCGTTCGGCGCTCGCGCTCGGCCGGGGCCAGCCGATGCCGAAATCGAGCAGCCCGCCGCTGGAATTCGAGCCGGTCTTCGGAGCCTTCGAGCGAATGGCCGCCGATATCGCGTCGAGCCGAGATGCGCTCGAGCAGGCCCGGCGCCGGACCGCGGCAGTGCTCGCCACTGTGGCGACAGGAGTGGTGGGGCTCGACCCGGCGGGCCAGGTGCTGATCGCCAACGTGCGCGCTGTCGAGCTGTTCGGCAGCCGGTTGGAAGAGGGAGACCGCTTTCTCGAGCGGCTCGGGGCGGAATGGGCACCGCTCACCGCCGCGGTGAGCGGGTTTCTGAACGACCGGGGCGCGGACTCGACCGCCGAGCTGGAGGTTGGTGGCCGGCGCCTCTCCCTTCAGCTCGCGTCGCTCGGACCCGACGTGCGCGGCGTGGTGATCGCCCTCAACGACGTGACCGATGTCTCGCGCGCAGAGCGGGTGCTGGCCTGGGGCGAGATGGCCCGGCAGGTGGCGCACGAAATCAAGAATCCGCTCACGCCGATGCGCCTGGGCCTCCAGCACCTCCGCCGGGTGTATCGCGACCGAAGGGGTGAGTTCGACCTCACGCTGGAGGACACCGCCGAGCGCATGCTCGGCGAGATCGACCGCCTCGACACCATTGCACGCGCCTTCAGCCGTTTCGCGGCGCCGGCCGACGACCATCAGCCGCTCGAGCGGATCGACCTCGGCGTGGCGGTGGGAGAGGTAGTGCAGCTCTACCGTCTGGCGGAGGAGGGCTGCGCCGTGCGGCTCGCGAAAGAGCCAGGGGCATTCGGAGCGGCGAGGACGGACGAAGTGAAGGAAGTCGTGGTGAACCTGCTGGAGAATGCTCGAAACGCCGGTGCCGGCCTGGTGGAGGTGTCCGTCGGGCCGGCGCGACTCACGGTGGCCGACGACGGAGAGGGAATACCGCCCGAGCTGCTGCCCAGGGTCTTCGAGCCGCGATTCTCCACCACCACCAGTGGCTCCGGCCTCGGGCTGGCGATCGTCAAGCGTCTGGTGGAGGGGTGGGGAGGGCGGATCGAGGTGGTGAGCGAGCTGGGCCGGGGAACGCGCATCGACGTGCATTTCCCCGGCTGATTCGATATCAGTGCTTGATGGCCGCCAATACCTGGCGCTGGGTCCGTGCTCCGTGCAGCAGCCGCACCGCGCTCTGAAGCTGACGATCGGTTCGCGCCTGGCGGCGGAGAACCGATTCGGTTCCGAACATCTCCCGCGCGATCTCGCAGCCCAACTGCTCTTCGACGTAGTCCTCGGCGGCATCGTAGGTCGGCCGGTCGAGGGGTATGGCCGCATCCTCGATGCGACGATAGAGGCTGTCGCGCATGACGGGCGTGATGGTAAAGGAGTCGTTGGTCACCGTGCCCGATGCTCGAAGCTCGGCGGCATAGGCGAGAATCGTCGTACGGAAACGGTCCATGTCTTCACCCAGCGCGCCGGTCAGCAGCCGCTCGCCCTCCGACCGGGGAAGAGACCGGACCAGGAGGTCGGGCATGATGCCGCTCGCGTCGGCGATGGCGCGGCCGCCATCGGTATGGAACGTCTGAGGGCGAGACGGCGGGGTCAGGAAGGTCTGTGCGGCTGCGGTATCGATAGGCAGGCGCTGCACCGTGCGCCCGCTCGGCGTGAACCACCGCGCGGTCGTGAGCTTGATCGCCACCTCCGGACCCAACGGGTACGTGGTCTGGAGCACACCCTTGCCGTAGCTCGCGGTGCCGATGATCAGGGCCCGGTCGTGGTCCTGCAGCGCGCCGGCCACCAGCTCGGCCGAGCTGGCAGTTCCGCGATTCACGAGCAGCGCGAGCCGCAGATCGTCCCACCCGCCGGGCTCCCCGGCGACGTACGTCTTCGAGTGTTCTTGCGAGCGGCCGACGGACGTGGCGATGGTGTCGCCGGGCCGAAGAAAGAGGCTGGCCACGGCGACACCTTCACGGATGAGGCCGCCGGGATTGGAGCGCAGATCGAGCACCAGCGACGTCATGCCCTCGCTCACCAGCCGGTCGACGACGGTGTGAAGCTCCGAGGCCGCGCCCTCGCTCATCCGGCGCAGGATGACGTAACCCACCTTCCGGTCGATCATGAGACCGCGGCTGGCGGCCGGCACGTGTACCGCTGTGCGCGTCAGGTGCTTGACCACCTCGCGATTGGAGCCGCGCGGACGGACCACCACGGTGACCACCCGGCCCACACCACGCCGAAGTGCCTCCGCGAGACGCTCGGCTGACCATCCGCGAGTGCTCGTGCCGTCGACGCTCAACACCTCGTCGTCGGGAGCGAGCCCTCCCCCGCGACCTCCCATGCCCGATTCGGTGGGCGCGCTTTCCGGCCCGAGATCGACCTCGGTGCCGCTCATCTGCCGCTGATACTCGCGGAAGCTTTCGTCCACCAACAAGTCGGCGTAGGGATCGTGCAGCGACCCCACGAGCGAGCCCGCGGCGCGTTGGTACAGATCGCCCTCGCCGAGCGAGTCGATGAAATGCGTGTGAATGGCGGAGACGACGTTCTCGAAGAGGCGCGCCTGCTGGTAGATCCCCCCTTCGGCCGCGGGTGCGGGGCGCATCAGCCATGCGCCGCTACCGAAGGAGAGGGCCACGATCGAGGTCAGCGCGATCCAGCGCGCTCTGGGAAAGCGTTCCATCATTGTGAGGCTCCCGCACATTGCGAGAAGGTCTGCCTGATGCAAGCGTTACGCGGAAGAAACTGCAGAGACACGTCTCCGCTCCAAAAGCGCAGCAAAACAGGGGCCCAATTTGGCATCAAATGTCGGCCGCAGGCTTGATCCACAATGTTGTCGCCGAGCAGGGCTCGAGCGGACCCCGCGGTGTCCCTGGAGGGCGACGACGGGATGTCCTCCGTTCGAGCGCTCAGAGTGAACGGAAGGCCGGTTCAACCGCGGATCGATGCTTCCATGATGCCGGGAAGGGCGGCCCACCCGGCCCCGCGCTCCGCCGCCGCCAGGCGGCGGAAGAGCAGGTGGGACGAACGATGCCCTCCGCTGAAGGGTGCCTTGCGCCGGGAGGAAAGCGAATCCCGGATGACGGTCTTCTCCACCCCGACAAGCATCGAGCTGTTGTGCACCCAACCGGTGCCGCTCTGCCGGTTCTCGCGGGTATACGTGGGGTGGCCCCCCCACGGCGTCGAGGCCAGGCAGAATGAGAGCTGGGGCCAGACGTTTATTCCGACCGTTCCGTATCGCAGCCGCTCGACGGCCTCCTCCAGCGCATCGGCGATGTCCGGATCGTCCTGCGAGCGGGGATGGACGACGAGCATCGCCGAAAGCGAGCCCCAGAGCCGATCGTTCACGAAAGTCACGGCGTCGGCAAGAAATTCGAGGGGGTCGCCGCTCCCGACCTGGGTTTCGGCGACGATCGGGCAGAACGGCTCCAGGGCAAAGAGCTGCTCGTCCCGATCGTCGGGATCGAGGTCGGGCACCAGGGTCCACGGCAGCATTCCGCCGATCGTCGATCCAACGAAGCGTATGCCTGCGCGGCGCCGGGCCAGGTACTCCCAGCGTTCCGTGGCGCCCGGATAGTACGCCAGCCGGAGCGGGGCCGCGGCCATGGCTTGCTCGAGGTGGCGGAGAAAGGCGTCGCGCTGGGCCCAGCCGTAAGGAGTAACGATCACCCGTGGCGTGGTGCAGTTGCAGCCGGCGTTGTGAACGATGGCCCCCACCAGCCGCGCGGCCTGCTCCGCGAGTTGTGCGTCGAGGTAGGGCCCGGGAACGATGAGCACCGGCGTGACGCAACCGAGCTGTGACGACAGTGGCTTGTCCGGCGCCCCGTTCGCGATGACTTCGCTGGTCAGCGCCGAGCCCGTGAGGTGGATTTCGTCGATGCCGGCGTGCTGGCAGAGGTAATGCCCCGCCTCGGCGCCGCCGTAGACGATGCGCAGAAAATCCTGCTCGATGGCCGTGGCGAACGCCTCCTCGTAAAGCGGACCGAGATACGAGTTGAGCGGGTGCATCTTGAGAAGGCAGACCATTCCATGGTTGAACATCCTGGTGAGAACGTCCATACAGGGAATGGCGGCGACGTTCCCGGCCCCGAGCACCAGGGCGATGCGTGAAGGGTATGCGCCTCCCGCGAGCAGACGAGACCGCATCCCGAGGGTGGTGGGGTCGACTTCCAACGACTGGAGATGAACGTCGGCGCGCAGGCCGGAGTGGACGAATGCATCGAGTGTGTTGCCCGGGAACATCTTTACCCGCGGGCGTCCCTCGATCGTGGCCGTTACCTCGCCGGCAGGAGGCGGCTCTCCGTTCTCGATGGCATAGAGTGAATCGAGGAGCAGCCGGAACTGCCGGAGCACGGGCCAGGGTCCGAGCGACCACTCCTCGCCTTCGAGGGGAGTTCCCAGCACGATTCGTTTGGCGCGGCAAGAGGCCACCACGGTACGAGTGGCGATCCGGGCGTAGCCCGCTCGCATCGAGCGGAGGAGCCTGATCCGGTCCTCGAGTGCCATGGTGGCGAAGTGCCCGGCGCTGTTCCCGAGCGCGTCGACGGCGGCGTCGAGCTCCCTCCGCGTGGCCGGCGGCGGCGCGTGGGGCAGCTGGGCGGCAAACGGCCCGCTATTCCGTGACGGACGGGGGATCGCGGCTATCCATGGTTTGGGAAGGTCGTATGATAGAATGGCTGTGGGGGCGCGCGAAAGGTACGAGCCGGCACGACGCGGCGCGGTACGTTGCGCGGACCATCGTCCAGGTCCGGGTCATGCTCGCGCGAATACGTTCCGCCGCCGTCCTCGGTATCGACGCGTATCCGGTCGATGTCGAGGTGGACATCAGCAGCGGCCTTCCATCGTTCTCTACTGTCGGCCTTCCCCAGGGCGCGGTTCGCGAGGCGAGGGAGCGGGTCGGCGCTGCGCTCACCAACGCGGGGTACAGGTTTCCGCTCAAGCGTATAACGGTAAACCTGGCGCCTGCCGACATCCGAAAGTTCGGCGCCGGTCTCGATCTGCCCATCGCCGTGGGGCTGCTCGTAGCCAGCGAGCAGCTTCCCGATCGGGGCATCGGCGACCAACTGATCGTGGGAGAGGTGGGCCTCGAGGGCCGTCTCCGGCCGGTTCGAGGGGCGCTCTCGATGGCCTTGGCTGCGCGGGCCATCGGGTGCCGCGGCATCCTGGTTCCGTACGACAATCTCGCCGAGGCGGCTGTGGTGGAGGGATTGGAGGTGCGCGGCGCCCGGATGTTGAGCGAGGTCTGCGCTCATCTCGCGGGCAGGGAGTGCCTCGCTCCCGCGCGCGTCGATCTCGACGCTCTCATGCTGGAGCGGCGGCGAGACGACGTCGATTTCACCGACGTGCGCTCTCAGGCGGCCGCCAAGCGGGCCCTCGAGGTGGCCGCTGCGGGCGGGCACAACCTCCTGATGATCGGCCCGCCAGGCTCCGGCAAGACAATGCTGGCACGCCGGCTGCCCACCATCCTGCCCTCGATGAGTCTCGAGGAGGCGCTCGAAACCACGAAAATCCACAGCGTCGCCGGCATCCTGGCCCCCGGGCAATCATTGTGCACATCCCGTCCGTTTCGCGCCCCGCACCATACCGTCAGCGACGCCGGCCTGATCGGCGGCGGGTCGATGCCTCGCCCCGGCGAGGTAAGCCTGGCGCATGGCGGCGTACTCTTTCTCGACGAGCTGCCCGAATTCCGCCGCAACGTGCTGGAGGTGCTGAGGCAGCCGCTGGAAGACGGCGTCGTCACTCTGAGCCGGGCCGCGGTGGCGCTCACGTATCCCGCCAGGTTCATGCTCGCGGCCGCGATGAACCCTTGTCCGTGCGGCTATCATGGCGACATGAAGCATGGGTGCCGCTGCGCGCCGCTCGAAGTGGAGCGGTACAGGTCGCGCGTGTCGGGCCCGTTGCTCGACCGCATCGACATTCACCTCGAGGTTCCCGCAGTGGCCTGCCGCGACCTCGCGCCTCAGCCCGGCGACGAGCCGAGCGCCGCCATCCGATCTCGTGTCGAGCGCGCCCGGGTCCTTCAGCGCAAGCGTTTCCAGGGTCAGGCCGGGGTCCATGCCAACGCTCACATGGCGGCGCGAGACATCCGCCGCTATTGCGCGCTGTCTCCACCGGTCGAGCGGCTGCTGCGCGACGCCGTCAATCGGCTCGGGCTGTCCGCGCGCGCGTACCACCGTATTCTGAAAATCGCGCGTACCATCGCCGATCTCGACGACTCGGCCGATCTTGGCGTCGCGCACGTGAGCGAGGCGATTCAGTATCGGAGCCTGGACCGAAGGCCGGGAGGGATGTGAGCGCCAAGGCACGCAGTGCGGCACTGGCACGGCGCGTAGTGCGCTATAAGAGGCGGCGAGACGCGCACGCTCGCTTTGGGTCAGAGATCGGGTCGCTCCGGGCGGCGGGGACCCGCTCTCGGCGCGACACCTGCTGCAAGACGGGACGGGCCCCAGGCGTCAGCGCTTCACTGTAAACGGCAACTCGAAGGCCCTCTCCCCCCAGCTCAGCGTCATGACCCCTCCGCTGTCTCGAGGCGCGATCGCGATCGTAAAATTCTCCACCGGCCGCGCCAGCGTATCGCACGACAGATCGAGCCGTACCAGATCTCGCGACGAATCGTAGTCGGTGCCCCATTGTCCCGTCTGGCGGTTCACGATCAGCTTGGCGCTCGCGGAGTCGGGCAGCATCCAGAGCGTGTACGAGCCTGCCGGAATGACGTCGTTGCCGGCGCGCAGATCTCTGTCTGTCGTGAATTGCGTGGCGGCATTGGCGCCCGTGCGCCACACCCGACGCCAGGGAACCACGCCGCCAAATATCTCCCGGCCGCGCTTCCAGGGCCGCCCGTAGTCGACGCGCAGGTGCGCACCCCCCACCTCCGCCCACACCGTGTCTCTGGGCGAGAGCTGCCCAGGAGCGCCGTGGGCCATTTCAGCCCGCGCAAAGGCCGTGGCAAAGGCGCCGACGTTCACATCGTGCACTCGGCTCACGACAACTTTCTGCGTCGTCTCTCGCCCGTCGAGTCCCAGCAACCGGCCACGTCGGTCCACTCGGGCGTACAGGGGGTCGCCGAAGAAGCCCACGGCCACCGAGTCCTTTCCGCGTTTCACGACGTACGATGGCGCCGCCTCCGGCGAGCCGAACCCGAGCCAGTCGAATGTCACGCTATCGCCGCCGGCGCGCCGCGCCTGCATGATCGCCTGCTCGACCAGCGAGGCGGAGAACGCCGAGAGCGGCACGGCTCCCAACGGAGTAGCGATACGAAGCGCCCGGGTACTGTCTCCGAGCGTGAGGGTGAGGTCGGCGCTGTCGCGGCCGAAGACGATAGTTCCCTGCGCCGGCGAGGCGGAGTTCTGGTTGAGCGGCCGGATTGTCAGATCGAATCGGGTCATCCGGCCCGACGCGTCGAGTGCAGCCAGGAAGTGCGCCCGGCGGGCGGATGGCACTCGCACCGCGATCTCGCTCTCGAGCGCGTCAGCCGACCGGCGATATTGCTCGACGGCCAGCGTGTCGTCGCCGAGCGTGATGATGAACCCCGCGATGTCGCCGCGGGCCTGCGCCGAGGCCGCCGGGACTGTGTTGAGGAGTGAGCCGAGAGCGACCACCGATCGTACGATGCCACCCATGCTGCCAGTACGTCGTCCCGTGCGCCGCGGTTTCCTCGACCGAGTCATTCGTCTCGCGCGTCGGGACGGCGACGCTCCCTCTTGATCGTGGAGCGGTGACGCTTGCCCTCGAGCCGTGCCGCCTTGGCCGCCTTGCTGGGCCGGGTTGCCTTTCGTTTCTTCGGG
>JBBRGF010000089.1:0-13017 GCA_038240975.1 Gemmatimonadales bacterium | reverse complement strand
TCCGGACCACGGCGCTGGCCGTCCTTCTCCTCTCTCTTTTCTCTCTTCCCGCTTTCCCTCAGAACCCGCTGACGCCCCCGTCCCACTTCCAGAAGCTCGCCCATACCTACAGCATCGTCGCCTGGGACTCGGTCACTGGTGATCTCGGCGTCGCGGTGCAGTCGAAGTTTCCCAACGTCGGCGGAATCGTCCCGTGGGCCAGGGCGGGAGTCGGTGCGGTGGCGACGCAGAGTCTCGGCAATACCGCCTACGGCGAGCGCGGTCTCGATCTGCTGGCTCAGGGCGCAACTGCGGAAGAGGCGATGCGCATCGTAATGCGCACCGACACCATGCTCCAGGACCGTCAGGTAGGAATCGTGGACGCTCGGGGCAACGCCGCCAGCTTCAGCGGGATGACCATGTTCGACTGGTCGGGGGGAAGAGTGGGCGCGCCATCGGGTCAAGGGAACATCGCCGGAGGCAAGGGCGCCGTGATCGTGGGCCGGGGGTTCGCCACGCAAGCCAACATCATGGTGTCGGATCAGACGGTCAAGAATCTTGCTGAGACGTTCGAGCGTACCAAGGGTAATCTGGCCCGACCGGCTGGTTGCCGCGCTCAAGGCGGGACAGGCCGGCGGAGGCGACAAGCGGGGCATGCAGTCGGCGGCGCTGCTGGTGGTCCGGAAACAGGGCTCGGCCACGCCGGAGTTTCTCGAGGCTCTCAAGAACTTCATGTACTGGGAGAATTACGACGTTCGGGTGAGAATGGACGGGAAAATCGACCGGGTCGTGCTTGACGACATCATGAAGAAGAGAAGGGAGAAGGGAGAAAGGAGAAGGGGAAACAGCGAGGGTCAGTGCAGAACCGCTTCTCCCTTTCCCCGTTCACCGTTCCCCGCTGTTCTCCGTTTACCGCAGTTCAGGAGCTTTCTTGGCCACTGTCACTCAACCGTCGAAAATGACCTCTCCCCGGCATGACACCAGCTTCTTCGGGCATCCGAGGGGCCTCTCCACGCTCTTTTTTACCGAGATGTGGGAGCGCTTCAGCTACTACGGCATGCGCGCACTACTGATTCTCTTCATGACCGCGCCGCTCGCCAACGGCGGCCTCGGGTTCCCCACCGGAAAAGCCGGCGCCATTTACGGTACGTACGTCGCGCTGGCGTATCTCACCTCCCTGCCGGGCGGCTGGATCGCCGACCGCTTCCTGGGGCAGCGGCGGGCGACGCTGTACGGCGGCTCGACGATCATGCTGGGCCACGTTGCCCTGGCGATTCCGGCGCTGGCAACCTTCTACCTGGGTCTGGGCCTGGTGGTGATAGGGACTGGACTGCTCAAGCCGAACGTCAGCACCATGGTGGGCGAGCTGTACACCCCCGAAGACGTGCGACGCGACTCCGGCTTCTCCCTCTACTACATGGGGATCAACCTCGGCGCATTCGTCGCACCGCTGGTATGCGGGTGGCTGGCGCAGAGCGAACAGTTCCGCGGCGTTCTCGCGTCGGTGGGGCTCAGGCCCGAAACCGCCTGGCACTGGGGCTTCGGCATGACGGCGGCGGGGATGCTCTTCGGCCTGACGCAGTACCTCCGTGGGTGGAAGCACCTGGGCGATGTCGGCATGCATCCGGTGCAGCCCGAGAGCCCCGAAGCCGTGCTGCAGCAGCGTCGCCATCTCAAGCTGGGCATCCTGATGGTCGCGGCCATTGTAATCGTCGTCGCGGGCGGATCGGCTACCGGCGCGCTTCCCATCACCGCCCAATGGGTGGCCAATGCATTCGGGGTGCTGCTCCTCCTGTCCACGGTTGCGTTCTTTGTCTGGATGTTCACGCTCGGACGCTGGACGCCGGATGAGCGCAAGCGGCTGCTGGTGGTCTTGGTCCTCTTCGTGGCCGCGGCAATCTTCTGGTCGGTATTCGAGCAGGCCGGGTCAACGCTCAATCTGTTCGCGCAGCGGAACACCCGCACCGTCGCGCTCGGTTCCGCTTTTCCTCCGAGCTGGTTCCAGTCTATGGAGCCGTTCTTCCTCGTCATACTCGCCCCGGTGTTCGCATGGATCTGGTTGCGGCTCGGAAGGCACAACCCGTCGAGTCCCACCAAGTTTGCCATCGGCCTGCTGTGCGTCTCGGCGAGCTTCGCGCTTCTGGTGCCGGCATCTCAACGGTCGACCGGTGGCGCCCTGGCGGGCCCCCTCTGGCTCGTCGGCACGTATCTCCTCCAGGCGATCGGGGAGCTGTGCCTCAGCCCCGTCGGGCTCAGCGCCATGACGAGGCTCGCGCCCGCGCGCATCGCCGGGCTCACGATGGGCGTGTGGTTCCTCGCGACGTCGGTTGGGAACTACCTGGGCGGCAGAGTCGGCGGGTTGTACGAAGCGTTCTCGCTGCCGCAGCTTTTCGGCGTGGTGGCGCTGTTCGCGCTCGGGGCGGCGGCTGTGCTGGCGCTGCTGATCAGGCCGATCCGACGGATGCTGGCGAGCTGACCGCGTAGACCAGCACCTCGCCGATGTCGTCGTCCTCGTCGGCGGCGACGGGCTGCATGCCCACGTTTTCCGCGACGCGCAGGGCCGGGGTGTTCCACACCGGCGCGAGCGCGCGAACCACCTTGACGCCCGGCTGATGGAAGGCCCAGTCGATCATCGCCCGGACGGCCTCGGTGGCATAGCCGTGACCCTCGAACTCCGGATAGATCGCGTAGCCTATCAGCAGCGCTCCGTTGGCATCGGGCGCTCCGCCGAAGGCGACCGACCCCACCGCCCGCCGGCTCTCCCGCTCCACAATCACCCAGTTCCACCACGGGGTCTCCTCCGGGTGAGCACTGAGCCGCTCGCGGACGATGGGCATCGTCTCGGCCATGTAGGGAGGAGGCGAGACGGGATGTGGGAAGCTGGCGCCGGTCCTTTGCTCGAGGCCGTCGCCGTCGCCGGTTACCAGCGCCTCGACCGAAGCAAGATCGAGAGGAGCGACGTTCAGGCGTTCGGATTGGACGACGGGCTCAGCCATTGAAGTGCCCTCGGGCAGGCCGCTCCGGCCGATCGGCCGGGCCGCTCTTGAAGACTCGAAAGAGATAGAACAACGAAGGGAGAAGGATCACGCCTCCCACCGCCAGAATGCCGACGACCAGCCGGAGGGTCACGTCGGGCGCCGCGGAGCCGGCAATAGTCAGATCGGGCGGTACCACGTACGGATACTGCGCCAGAGCCCATCCACCGACGATACAAAGAACTTGCACGCCGACGGCGATTCGGGCCAGCCGGAATTTCCTGAGCCATAAACCGGCGAGCACCACCACTGCCGCGACGCCCGTCAGAATATGGAAGGGCAGCGCCCAGGCCGAGGCGACGAGACCTTCCTGCATGAGGGGGGCCTGGCCGGGGGCCAGGGAGAGAGACAACAATGCCGCCCCGAAAACAGCCACGCCGGCGAAGAGTGCCATCCCGCGGAAGTCCTCGACCAGCTCGGCGTCGGTTGTTTCCATCGTGAGAAACACCGCGGCGAGGAAGGCGAACGTCGTGAGCGCCAGCAATCCGATGGAAAACGAGAACGGCGTGAGCCACGGATGGACGAAGCGAGCGGCGAAGTCGCCGCCGGGGTTCTCCACCACTCGCCCGGAAGCGACGGCGCCGATACTGATGCCGAGCAGCAACGGCGTGACCAGGCTCGCGATGGCGAAGATTCGTCCCCACCGGCGCTGCGCCCTCACCTCCTGGCTGTCGTAGCTCCGGAAGATGAACGCCGACCCACGGAGGACGATGCCGACCAGCATGAGGGACAGCGGGATGTGAAGGACGGTGCCGAGCCGGGCGAAGGCAGGGGGAAAACAGGTGAAGGTGAGCACGATCGCCAGGATGAGCCAGACGTGATTGGCTTCCCAGATCGGGGCGATGGAGTGCGAGATGACGTCGCGCTGCCGTTGCTTCCGCGGCCCGAACGCGAAGAGGTCCCACACGCCACCTCCGAAGTCGGCACCGCCGAACAGCACGTACGCCGCGAGGGAGAGAGCCAGGATCAGCGCGAGGATGTCGGGGAGTATCGCCGGCTCCATTCAGTGGGTCGCGGACTGCGGATGATCTGGTTGTACAGGAGCCAGACCACGATGATACCCAGGAAGCAATAGAGCAGGGTAAACGACAGAAACGGCACGATGAGTCCGGGCATCGGCGTGACCGCATCGGCGGTTCTCAGCACGCCGTAGACCACCCATGGCTGACGCCCGACCTCGGTGACGGTCCACCCCGCCTCGATCGCGATGAAGCCCATAGGAGCCGCGAGGGCAAGGGCGCGAAGAAACCACCGGTGGCTTCCATGATCGTGCCGCCGCATGGCGAGCCATCCGCCCCACAGCGCCACGAGCGCCAAGTAGGTTCCCAGCGCCACCATCAGCTGAAACGCGATGTGAACGGTCGGAACGTGCGGCCAGTCTCTTCTCGGAAACCGATCGAGCCCCTTGACCAGGGCGTCGGGATCGTTGAAGGCGAGGAGCGACAACGCCCCTGGAATGGGAATCGCGAACCGGACGCGTCTCGCGTCCATATCGGGCCAGCCGCCGAGAAGGATCGGAGCGTGCCGGCCGGTCACGAAATGCGACTCCATCGACGCGAGTTTGGCCGGCTGATATTCGGCGACGACCTGCGCGCTGTGATGCCCCGAGAGGGGCTGAAGCACCGCGGCAGGGCCGCCGACAAGGAGGGCGATCGCGAGCGCACGGCGGTGAAACGCGTTCTCCTTGTCGAAGAGCAGAAGGAACGCGTGTATGCCTGCGACCGCGAATCCGGTCGCGGCGTAGGCGGCCAGAGTCATGTGGAGCGTCTGCTGAAACGCCATCGGATTGAGCATGCCGGCGATCGGATCGACGTTCACCGCCGCGCCGCGGATCATGTCGAAGCCGGTGGGCGAGTTCATCCAGGCGTTGGCGATGACGACGAAAACGCCCGACGCAGCGCCGCTTACCGCCACCATGATCCCGGCCAGAAGGTGGGCTCGCCGGGAGATGCGGTCCCAGCCGTAGAGGTAGATGCCGAGGAAAATGGCCTCGGTGAAGAAGGCGAAGCCTTCCAGCGAGAACGGCATCCCGATGATGGCGCCGGCGAACTTCATGAAGGAAGGCCAGAGCAGGCCGAGCTCGAAGGAGAGCACCGTGCCCGAGACGGCGCCGACCGCGAAGAGAATGGCTGTCCCCTTGGCCCACCGCCTGGCCAGCTCCAGGTAGACGGCGTCGCCGGTCTTCTGCCAGCGTCGCTCCGCCACAATCATGAGAACCGGCATCCCGATCCCGACGACGGCGAAGAGAATGTGAAAACCGAGCGAGACGGCCATCTGAGAGCGAGCGGCGAGCAGATCTGGCATGTGTACCGGAGGCAGAGGGCTTTGTGAACGTATTCACAATCTGGCGCGCTGCACAAGACCCGCTCCGACGGCGAGGACCTCATGGCCGGCCACCACGTAGAGTCGTTCATCGAAGGCCGGCTCCACCGGGTGGCACCCCGTGAAACCGCCGAAGGCCGGCAGGACGGCGCGACGCGGTCCGATCACGAAGCAGGGAAGGCGCTCGCGGAACAGTGCTGGGCCGGTCAGCGTCAGCCCGGGGTGGAGGTGGCCGGCGAGCGCATACCCGCCATCCGATGCGGACGGGTGATGTTGGAGCACGAATGGAGGATCGGCGGCCGGGGCGTCGACGCAGTCGATGCCGAGCTCGCCGGGAGGATCGCCGGCGCGGCGGTCGTGGTTGCCGCGCACGAGGAGAATCGATAGCTGCAGATGTGCCGTCCTCCAGCGTTGCAGCTCGTCGAGTGTCTCTACCGAAACCCGTCCCGCCTTGGCATGAAAGAGGTCACCGAGAATGACAAGCCGCCGTGCGGCGGTCCTGGCGAGCGCGGCATCGAGCCGGAGGAGGTCGTCGCCGGTACCGCCGCGAGGGATGGGAATTCCCGCCGCGCGAAACGTGGCGGCCTTGCCCCAGTGTAGGTCGGCCGTCACCAGAGTCGAGGTGCGGGGCACAAATAGGGCCCGCTCGGGCAGCAGGTGTACGGGCTCTTCCGCCAGATCGAGACGCACCTCGGTCATCCGCCGCTCCTGAAGCCCCGGTGGCTGCCGCGGGCGAACCGGATACGGCTCGCCTCGCGCTCCAGAGGAGCCGCCATGCGCCTCACACGGTCGGCAAGCTTCTCCGAGCTCACCTGTTCGCGCGCGCGGTCGACCAGCAACGCAAAGGCGAGCGGAGTCGGCCGCTCGACCTCGAGAACGGTGACGCGTCCGGCACCGATGCGCTCGAGTGTCCGGCCCAGGCGGCTGTGCTCGAGTTGGCGCTCGAGCACTTCGCGATGCGCCTGCAGGAGGAGCAGGTTTTCCGGATCGTACCGCGCAAAGACGTCGTACAGCAGCTCGCTCGACGCCTGGATCTGCTTGACCGACTTGGCGAGCCCCGGGTACCCCTGAAAAATCAGCCCGGCGACGCGCGCGATCTCCCTGAACTGTCTCCGGGCGAGCTCGGCGGCGTTGAGGCTTGCCGGGATGTCGTGCAGGAGGTTGGCCGGCGAGCAGAGCCCCGCCTCGATCGCCTCGTCGAGAGGCACGCGCTCGGGAGAGAGAAGCTCGAAGCCGTAATCGTTGGCAGCGAGTGTGAAGGAGATGGGTCCGAGCTGGGCGATGCGGTAGGCGAAGAGCGCCGCGAGTCCCTCGTGCACCAGCCTTCCTTCGACCGGATACACGAACACATGATGGCCCTCTCTCGTCCTCACGCGCTCGACGAGAAGCTCGCCGACGGCCGGCAGCGCGGACCAGCGCGCCTGGGTTTCGAGGATCGGCCGTACGGCAGCCATTTCGGGGCTCGCGTAGATGCCTCGCCTTGCCTCGTCGAGCTTGCGCCGTACGCCGGCGGCCAGCTCCGATGAGATCGCCATCCGGGCACCCGACCAGTGGGGGATGGAGGTGGCCTTCTTCTTGGTGGCGCGAACGTAGGCGATCAACTCGCGAACGCGTAGGAACTCGAGGGTCCGCCCGGCGAAGATGAAGACGTCGCCGGGCTTCATGCGCGCGATGAAATTCTCCTCCACGGTGCCGATCGTCCGTCCGCGGAGGAAGCGCACCTTCATCGCCGCCTCGCTCACGATCGTTCCGATAGAGGCGCGGTGGCGCGCCGCGACGCCCCGACTCGTGACAACGTAGATCGAGTCCCGCTCCTCGACCTTGCTGTACTCGGGATACGCGCGCAGTGTGCTGCCGCCGCGCGTCACAAAGTCGAGTACCCAGCGCCACTCGGCGTCGTCGAGATCGTGGTACGCATGGGTCGTGCGCACCTCGGCGAGGAGCTCGTCGGCCCGGAACCCTCCGCCGATCGCGACGGTGACGGCGTGCTGGGCAAGCAGGTCGAGCGGCCGCTCGATCGGGCGCCGAGCCTCGATGGCACCTTCGTGGAGGGCGTCGCGGGCCGCGGCCACGTCGACCAGATCGAGGGCATTGGTGGGGACGCAGGTAAGTCGGCTCACGATGCCAGGACGGTGGCCGCTTCGGCCCGCGCGCTGGATCAATCGGCCTACCGCTTTGGGGCTGCCAACCTGGAGGACCCGGTCGACCGGAGTGAAGTCCACACCGAGATCGAGGGTCGACGTGCACACCACACAACGGAGCCGGCCGTCGCGCAGGCCGTCTTCCACCCATTCCCGGGTGGAGCGGTCGAGCGAGCCGTGGTGAAGCGCCATGACGCCCGCCCAGTCGGGACGGGCCGCGAGGAGGGCCTGATACCAGATCTCGGCGGTGGCCCTCGTGTTGGTGAAGACGAGGGAGGTTTCTCCCTCCTCGATCGCGTCGATCACCTCCGGCAAGAGGCGAAGGCCGATCTGACCCGCCCAGGGAAAGCGCTCGATGGTAGACGGGATCAGGGCATCCACCTGGATAGCCTTCGGGACGAGGCCACGGACTATTCGGGCAGGGTTCGGTCGGCCATTGGCAGCGACCCCCGACAGCGTGTCGCGAGCGGTCTCGAGGTTTCCGAGCGTCGCAGACAGACCGAGCGTTCGGAGCCCGGGCCGGAACCGCCTGAGCCGTGCGAGCGCCAGTTCGGTTTGTACGCCCCGTTTCGATGCCATGAGCTCGTGCCACTCGTCCACAACCACCAGCTCGAGGTGGTCGAAGATTCCCGGCACGTCTTCGCGCGTGAGAAGGAGCGAAAGACTCTCGGGTGTGGTCACCAGGGCCGTGGGAAGGCGTTTACGCTGCCGGGACCGGATCCTGGCCGGTGTGTCGCCCGTGCGCGACTCGACGGTCCATGGAAGGCTGAGATCCTCGACGGGGGCGCGAAGCGCGGCCTCGGTATCGCCGGCAAGCGCCCGGAGCGGCGTGATCCAGAGGACCCGGAGCGGTGCGGCATGTCCACGCTGTTCCGCCGACTCGGGATAATCGCGCAGCCACTCCAGCACCGGAGCCATCCATGCCGCATAGGTCTTGCCGGTTCCGGTGGCGGCGTGAATGAGGGCGCTCTCGCCTTTGAGGTAGGCGTCCCACACTTCCTCCTGAAACGGGAACGGCTCCCAGCCATGCGCCTCGAACCAGGCGCGAACGCAGTCGATCGGCTCCCTGCCTTTGCAGTCGACTGGGCTCGCGGCGCGCTCGACGTGCCCCCCCGGTGCAGGCGCCTGTTCGAGCCGCTCGGCCTTGCTCAGCGCCGCGCGCGCCCGCCGGAGATCGACCGCGAGTGCGCCGCCTGCCCGCCGTCCGCCCGCGCGTGGCCCGGTCACTCGCCTCTGTCCGCCAGGAGTCCACGAACCGTCTCGATCGTGTCCGCGTCTCGCGGGTTCTTGTCGGTGCGCCATCGCGTCATGCGGGGAAAACGGACAGCGAGGCCGGATCTGTGGCGGGTCGATTCCTGAATTCCTTCGAAGGCCAGCTCGAATACCAGGTCGGGCTTGACGGTGCGCACGGGTCCGAACTTCTCGAGTGTGTTTCGCCGCACGAAGGCATCGACCCGGCGAATTTCGTCGTCGGTGAGGCCGGAGTACGCCTTGGCAAAGGGAACAAGAGCGTCGCCGTCCCAGATGCCGAAGGTGTAGTCGGTGAACAGTCCAGCGCGGCGTCCGCTGCCGGGTTGCGCGTAGATGAGGACCGCGTCCACGCTGAGGGGCGCCACTTTCCACTTCCACCAGTCGCCGCGACGCCGGCCGACGCCGTATGCGCTCGACACTCGCTTGAGCATCACGCCCTCCGCGCCACGCGCCCTCGCTCGGCCGCGCGCGATGCGCACGGCGTCCCAGCTCCCGGCTTCGATGAGCGGTGAGAGCCTCAGGCGGCCTGCCGAGGCCGTGCGCTCCAGCAGCCTTGCCAGGCGAGCCCGGCGTTCCGACAATGGGTTGCCGCGGAGGTCAGCGCCATCTTCTTCCAGCAGATCGTACGCGACGAGGACGATCGGCACGTCGGCCAGCAGCTTCTTCCCGATTGTCTTGCGGCCGATGCGGCGCTGAAGCTGGGCGAAAGGGAGCGGCGCCTCGTCCATCCATGGCAGCAGCTCGCCGTCCAGCACCGTGCCGTCCGGGAGCATTGGCGCGACTTGCTCGATTTCCGGGAAGCGTCCGTTCATCAGCTCTTCGCCCCGCGACCACAGGAAAGTCCGGCCGGCTCGGCGCACGAGCTGCGAGCGGATCCCATCCCACTTCCACTCCGCGATCCATTCGACGAGGTCGCCGAGCTCATCGGGTTCCCGGTCGAGCGCGTACGCCAGGAAGAACGGATAGGGCCGGCTCGTATCGGTGTCGCGCACGTCGGGGGCGGTCAGGCGGGTGAAGAACTCCGGCGTTGGCTCCCAGGCTCCCATGAGGCGGTGCGCGATGACGCCCTCGGAAAGGCCGCTCACTTCGGCGAGAGCCCGCTCGACCATTCGTGCCGAGGCGCCTACGCGGAAGCTGCCGGTAATGAGCTTGTTCCAGACGTAGCGCTCCTGGCGGCCGAGTTCGCGCCACGCCCGCACAACCTCCTGGCGCTGCACCGCCTCGTCCTGACCTCGGAGCGCCAGCAGCCTCCGCTCTATCCAGACGGCAAGCGGAAGATCGCTCGAGGCGCCGGTGTCGGGCAGGAGCAGCGTGACGGTCTCGGCCAGATCCCCGACCGCAAGGTAGCTCTCCTCGAAAAGCCAATCGGGAATTCCCGCCTCCTCCGCGGCCCAGGCCCGAAGCTTCGCGGAGCCCAGGAGACGCTTGGGGCGCTGGCCGCGCAGGAAGTGAACCGCCCAGACCACGTCCTCCGGCGGGGCGCGACGAAAGTATTCGACCAGCGCCGCGATCTTCGCGTTGGTAGCCGTGGTGGCGTCGAGCGTCGCGTAAAGACGGGCGAACGATCTCATACCTCGGCAGCCACCGTGTCGTCGCGTTCACCTTCGAAGCGGGTCTCGATGGCCGAGGCATCGAGTCCCTGCTCGCAGAGCCAGCGCGCAACCACGCTCGAATAGCCATGAGTGACCCACACGCATTCGGCGCCGGTCGCGCGAATCGCGTCGAGAAGGCTCGGCCAGTCGACGTGATCGGAGATGGTGAAGCCGCGATCGATCGACCGCCGCCGCCGGATGCCGCGTATGGCCATCCAGCCGGACGCAAAACCCGACGAGTGCACTCCGAGGCGCCGCGTCCAGAGCGTGGCATCGGCCGAAGGCGGGGCGAGAACCAGGGCGCCGAGCCGGTCGGCGCGCCCATCGACCGAACTGACATGGCGCGTCGGAGGCAAAGCGACGCCAGCCGCGCGGTAGACCTCGGTCATCCGCTCCACCGATCCATGCGTCAGGATCGGACCGATCGACTCGTCTAGGCCCGCGAGGAGCCGCTGCGATTTACCGAGCGGGTATCCGAGGAGCAGGGTGGCCTGACCCGCTCCCTGGTTGGCCCGCCACCAGGCGTGGATGTCGTCGAACACGGCCTGGGGCGAAGGCCAGCGGTAGATGGGAAGTCCGAAGGTGGATTCGGTGACGAAGGTGTGGCAGGGAACCGGCTCGAAGGCAGTGCAGGTCGGATCGGCGCTGGCCTTGTAATCGCCCGAGACGACCCAGGCCTCGCCGGCGTGCTCCACCCGGATCTGTGAAGACCCGAGAATGTGACCGGCAGGGTGGAGCGAGACGCGCACTCCGGCCAGATCGAGTGCGACCCCGTAGGCCACGCTCTCGATCTTGGCCCCCGGCTCGAGGCGGCTCGCAAGAACGGCATGCCCCTCGGCGGACGTCAGATATCGATGGCACCCCCATGCGACATGATCACCGTGGGCGTGGGTAACGATTGCCCGATCCACTGCCGCCCAGGGATCGATGAAAAAGTCGCCCGCCGCGCAGTAGAGGCCGCGGTCGGTGGTTCGAAGGAGGGTCACCTGTCGGCGTCAGGGTTCCTTGAATACGCCGCAGGCGATTCTGGAACCGGAATTTCCGCTGGGATCGGTCATCTCGTCGTCGGGGCCGGCGTGAACGACGATGGCGGTGCCGGCGGGCTGAAAGACGAACCGTGGCCCGGCTCGGGTCAGATCGGTCGACACCGCGAAGCTCGTGTCGGCCGAACCGTTGGAGCCCGCCAGGAGATTGGGGAGATCGCCCGTGTGAGCGCCTTGGGGATTTTTGGCCCCGTGCTTCCTTGCATCCGGATTGAAGTGCGGGCCGGCGGACTCGAATGCCGGGGGCGTACAGGTGCCCGCCGCATGGATATGGAGTCCGTGCATTCCCGGCGTGAGGCCGGCGACGCTGACCCCCAGCCGTGCCGACCCTGCGCTGTCGCTCAGTGTGGCGACGCCGACCTGCGCGCCCGTGGAATCAACCAGAGTCGCTACGGCAATCTGGTCAGGCGCGGCCGCGGCCTCGGGGGCCGGAGTGTCCTCGGCGGGACGCACGGTGGTTCCGCCGCAGGCGAGCAGCCCGGCGGCAAGGAGTCCGGCGGTAAAGAGTAAAGCGGTACGATGCATGTCAGGCACCTCAGGCTCGTGGCTGTCGGCACGCTCGGGCGCCGGCACGCGACGTAGTCTCTCGGGCAGAAGTCGGCAGACGGCTGTAAGGTAAGACGGTCGCTGCAACGCGTCATGTGGTGGCCGACACAGCGGCACCAGGCCGTCGGAGGTAACCTCGAAGCCGGGAGGACACCCATGAAAGAATCGGCTGCAACGCTGTCACCGGCACAGGTTGCCAGTTTCCAGCGGCGTGAATGGGCGGTACAACGGGCGGGCTGGCTGGTGTTGTGGGGGTTCCTGCTCTGCGGCGCTGCCGGCCTGTTCGGCCGTGGACCTCTGGCCCATGCCCATGTCGCCGACCCCAACGGGGGGAGCGTGGACTACGAACGGTTCGCACGCAATCGTACGCCCACAGACCTGACCATGACCATTCCGGCGGCCGACCGGCACGGCGATACGGCAACGGTGTGGCTCGACCGGCAATATGCCGATCAGGTGGATATCCAGCGGGTGACCCCGGAGCCCGTGGAGGTGGCCGTCGAGCCCGGCCGAGTAGTCTATCGCTTCCTCGTCTCTCGCGGCCAGGGATCGGTTCGGGTCACATTCGACCTTCAGCCTCAAGCGGTGGGAACACTGCACGGCATGGCCGGACTTCTCAACTCTCGCGGGATCGCCTTCTCTCAACTGGTGTATCCGTAAAGGAGCAGCCGATGGACTCCATCGTGCGAGCAGTCACGGTGTACCTCTTCCTGCTGATTCTCTTCCGGCTCTCGGGAAAGAGAACCCTGGCGCAGGTCACGACATTCGACCTGATACTCACCCTCATCATCAGCGAGGCAATTCAGCAGGCGCTCATCGGAACCGACAACTCGTTGATCAACGGGCTCCTCGTGGTCGTCACACTGGTGACGGTCGACATGCTGATCTCGGCGCTCAAGCTTCGCGTACCGCGTATCGACCGGATACTTGAAGGAGTGCCGGCGACGCTGCTCGAAGGTGGCAGCCTCCGGAGGGAAGTCATGGGGAAGGAGCGGGTGGACGAGCACGACATCATGCAGGCTGCCCGGGAATTGCAGGGCGTCGACCGGCTGGAAGATGTGAGGAAAGCGGTGCTCGAGAATAACGGACAAATCACGATCGTACCGAC
>JBBRGF010000088.1:0-13228 GCA_038240975.1 Gemmatimonadales bacterium | reverse complement strand
CCCGGTGGTCTAGGCAAGACGACGCCGCAGGGGGCCGCTAGAGTCCGCTCGGGAGGATTCAATACCGATTTCGAATCCCCGTAGCGGTATCGGGAAGCCCCGCGGCGCGCCGCGCCCGGCGCTAGGGGAGCGCCCGGACCTTGAAGGAGCCGGAGCTGCTGCAGGAGACCGGATCGTCCAGCGTCGCGATCGTGTAGGTCAGGTTGACCTTCGCGACCCGTGCGTTCTTGAACTGCCCCTGGAGATGCAGATGATCCATTGTGGTCGGAGTACGTCCCTCTTCATCGAGGGTGAAATGCCCGTCGGTCAAGGGGGCCGAGGCAGTGCTGAAATCGGCGGGACAGCCCGTGTTGACCGACTTGCCCCGGATCGTGAGCTCGCCGGACGAGAGGCGCACGACGAGCAGCTTGGCGCCGATCCGCTCCCCAGACCTGCTGGTTCCATGCCCCGCATAGACCGTGCGGCTCGGCGTCGACGTGGCGCGATCGGTGCTTCCCGACGCGGCGGTGGCGCCCATCGCCACGCAGCCGACCGCCAGCATGGCGGTCGCGCGGGCAGTAATGGTTCCCCTGTTCTTCAAGTCAGTCCCCTTTCGGTCGCCTAGTGGGGCGAACGGTCTCAGTGTATGTAGGGAAAATACTAGGTATCGAGGCCTTGCGAGGGACCCCCCGCGGGACAGTCGGACCTCGGATCAGGCGGTCTCGGTCGGGTTTTGCAAAGCGGTGTTCTCCCTGCGCTCAGGCAGGAAACCGCCACTTTGCGGGGACTTCGTTGTGACCCCGTTCAATCTCCGAATCCCCGTAGCGGTGCTTTGGAAGTCCCCGCAAACGCGGGGGGTTTCGCCGTTCTAGGGCCTTCGTGCGCCAGTCCGTGCGCAGTGGGCTTTGGGCTATTTCCCGGTGCCGCCCTGGGGCGTGCCGACCCTGTGCTGTCCGCTTCAGTCGCGGTCCCGATCTCAGTACCCTGGTCGGCGGCCAGGGTGGGATGAACAAGAACGACCTCACGCGCCCGCGCCTCATATTTACCTGGGAGCATCAGGGCCGGCAAGCTGGGTGACACCCAATCGCCTTCCTCTGTGAGGACGAACTCGGCGTCCCATACGAAATCCGTTTCAGCATGGTTTTTGACGAGAGATTCGGCGATGACTGCGACCTTGATGGCGTCCTCGGGCGATTCCGCGCCCTTCAGAAGCGCGGCGAACCATGCTGCGAGTGAGTCGAGGGCGGTGTCGGCGAGTTCGAGATATCGGGTAACTCGGGCTCGACGATCCTTCTGCGCGTCGATCGACTGATGCACCCAACCTTCGGTGTTCGCCACCGTCGCCCAGGCCCCAAGGTCTCGCTCCGAGATCCCCTCGGGATGAACGTGCGCCTTTGCGGGCGGAGGTGGGGTTCGGACCGGTGGCCGGTTGCGCGTTGGAGTCGTCGAGCGTCCGCAGCGTTGTCCAATCGGTCGGACCGGGCGCCTCGTCACCCAGGTTTAGGGCGTTGAGGAGGTTGGAGCCTATGCGCCGCTGCCACTGCGACGCCGAGCATCCGAACGTCTGGCAATCGATCCCGGCCGTCGACCCGTGCTGCGGGGAGGCAGCCGCAACGACGTCGTCGACCAGGCGACCGGTGTCCGGCCAGAACGTCAACGCCAGACGTGCGAGCACCCCGCCCTGACTGAAGCCGTACACCGCGACGGGCCGGTTTGCGCGCGCCGCCATCGTGCGCAGCGCGAATACGACGTACTCGGCTGAGGTCTGCATGTCACCGAGCGTATGGTCAGGAAGGTTGAGGTAGCAGCTCGGCACGCCCTCGCGGTCCAGCTCTCGTTGGAAGCCGGTCGGCCAGAGGTCGGCACCGTCGCTGCCGGAGCCCGGGATCAGCAGCACCGGCTCTCCCCCACCAGGCGACAGCTCAGCCTGGCAATGAAGCGCCGCGGCCAAGTCCGCATCCGAAACGGTTCGATCCGGCTCCGCGGCAGCAGTAGCGCCAGCAACGAGGATGGTGGTTTTAGGTCTCTCGGTCGGCGCGTGCAGTCGAGGGGATTGGGCCGGTGTGCGCCGATGGATGCTCGGCGAGCGCCAAAGTCCAGACATTGATCCCCTGGGTCCGTCCCCGGATCGGCATCTCATGCACGAACGTGAGCTCCCCGCCTAGAGAATGCAGCCGGGCGCGCGTGGACTCCGCGACGAACAGCTGGTGCTCTGTTCCTTTCGTTAGTCCTTCCAGGCGAGCCGCAGTGTTGACCGTATCGCCGATCGCGGTGTAGTCGCAGCGGTTCTCTGAACCGACCATCCCGCTCATCACCGGTCCGCTGTTGAGCCCGATGCCCATTCGAAATCCTTCAGCCATGCCTTGGTCCTTGATCCACTCATTGAAGCTTGCGAGCCGTGGACCCAGCATCTCGCGAGCGGCCGCCAGGGCCCGGTCGGCATGGTCCACGTGGTGTACCGGCGCCCCAAAGACGGCCATGATGCCGTCGCCGAGGAACGTAACGAGCGTGCCGCCGTGGTCGAGGATCGTGTCGGTCATCTCGCGCATGTAGCGGTTGAGCACCTCCAGAACTTCCTCGGGGGAACGGGACTCGGAGAACGTGGTGAAGCCGCGAATGTCGCTGAACATAATCGTCACCTCCGCACGCTCGCCGCCGAGACGGTCGTTGTCGTCGGCTTTGGCGAGGACCTCGTCCACCACCGGCTCGGGCACGAAGCGGGCGAAGGTGTCGCGAGTTCGCTGCCGGTGAAATGCCTCGGTCATGTACTGGACACCGAGCGAACCGACGCTAGCGAGGATCAACGCCATGATCGGATAGAGGACCGGCAGGACAATCCCATCATCGAACTCGAGCTGCGCAGCCGCGAGATAGAGGAGCGCGACGCCGAGGGCGGCGAAGAAGCCACCGATCGCCGAGAAGCGGGCGCTCAGCAGCGTGGCTGCGGCACCGAGCGTGATGATCAGCAGGATGTCGATACCCACTGGCGCCGAGTCCAGCGGAAGACCCTGCTGCACGGTGGCGATGGCGTTGGCCTGGATCTCGACGCCCGGCATGCTGGCGTCGAATGGGGTGGCGTGGATGTCCTGCAGATTGTTGGCGGTGGCGCCGACCAAAACCGTCTTGTTGCGGAACGCCGAGGCTGGGACCCTGCCGTCAAGGACGTCGATGAAGGAGAAGGTGGGGAACGTTCTCGACGGTCCGTAGTAGTCGATCCAAGCGGACCCGCCGGGAAATTGGGAACGCGAAACCAGGGTGTCGCCGGCGGACTGAACGGCAGCAACAGCAAAGCTGATCAAACCTTGCGCCTCATACGGAACGCGGCGGATTTCACCAGAGCGATCGAGATTGAATGCTGTAAAGCCGGCGCGCGCTCCGATGCGGTGTAGAACCGCATCGCCGCCGAAGACATTCGTGCGCCCACCGGGGCCCGTCTCGCTGGTGGACAGGACAACATGCGGAGTGTGGTCGACGGCCGCGACGAGTGCGTTGTCGTCGCGAGGGTCGCTGGGCTCAGTGAACTGCGCGTCGTAGGCGATTTGCTTGACACCATCTGAGCGCAGGCGGTCGACCATCTGTGCGTGGAAGCGCCGCGGGAACGGGAATCGCTGGAGCCGCGTGATCGTCTTGCTATCGATGGCGACAATCGCCAAATTCCCAGGCGGCGCCTCGGCCCCGCGAATACTGAAGCGGGCATCCATCGAGCTCAGCTCGAGGGCATGCAGGAAGCCGACGCTGTAGGCCAGTAGTGCCAGGCCGACAGCCGCCGTCCCCACTGTCATGAAGCCCAGCCACGGACGATTGAGCCCAACGCGGCGCATCCGCGGAACGCTATCGCCTCAGTCGCGGGGCGGGGATGTTGCTACCCCGGTGAATGTATAATGGCGCGCGTTCGGCCTCAGTGCTTGACTCCTCCGAGCCGCAAACCCAGGGGTATCCGCGAATATGAGCGCAAGTGTCGAGGTGGTCAGACCCGTCTACGGATTCGATTGGGCGTCTGTGGCCGAGCGCCGTGCCGGGCTCGACCAACTGGGAGCCCTGATTTCCCCCGACTTCGAATCACGCTTTGCTCCCGAGCTCCATCGCCGGCCGGCCAGGGGCATCGAGCAATTGGCGATCTTCGGTGAAGCGATCGAGCAGGACTTCTCGGAGTTTCGCTACCTGCCGGTCGACCTGGGCTCCTTGCCCGATGGGAGGCTGTCGGTCAGCGGGAGCATCTCCTGTACCGCGCGGGCCACCGGCTTGCGGCTGCGCGCGGCTTTTCACCACCAGTGGACCTTGAATGGGGGCAGGGCCGTTTTGGTCGAATCGGGCGGCCGCCCATAGATCAGCTTCGCAGTGTGCGCCGATTCACAGCCGATCCGATCGCGAGCGGGTAGGGTTGAGACAAGCGAATGATTCTTCGGAGGGGGAACTGAACATGAGGCTATGGCACTCGGGAGGCGCCATCTTTAGGCGCTCGATGCTGGGCGTGCCGGCGCTCGGTATCGCGATGATGTTTCCCACTGCTGCCTCGGCTCTCACCTTCACGGTCAACTCGACTGCGGCGGGCCCCGATGCGAATACCGCCGATGCGGTCTGCCAAACCGCCAATCCCGGCGAGTGCACGCTGCGCGCCGCGGTCGAGCAAGCCGACGCTCCCAGCGCCCCGGGTCACGACCTCATCAACTTTGCCAACACCGTTTCAGGGACGATCAATATGACCACCACCCTGACGATCACCGATCCGGTGACGATTGACGGATCGACCGCTCAAGGAGCGTCCCATGGGCAGCCCACCGTTCGCCTGGACGGCGCAGCTGCGGCTGCCGGCACGATTGGGATCCTGATCAACAACTCCGGTGGGGGATCGGTGATCGGTGACCTGATCATCACCCGCTATCCCACCGATGCGTTCAACCTCAGCAACTCAAACGGAAACACTCTCCAGGGCAATATCGTCGGGACCGACCTCAATGGGGCATCCGGCCTGGCGAATGGCGGCAACGGCATCAGCGTCGGGCCACCGGCCTCCGGCTCGGACAACACGTTGATAGGCGGAACGGGCAATGGTCAGGGGAATGTCATCGCCGGTGCTCTCAACGGCATCGCGATCTCGCAGAGCTCGAATGGGAATGTGGTGGAGGGGAACAAGGTCGGTACCAATCCTGCCGGGACGTCGGCCCTTGGCAATGCGACGGGGATCTTCGTCAACGACACCGGCAACACGATCGGGGGTTCGGCACCCGGAAGCGGAAATCTGATCTCGGGGAACACGTTCGGCGGAATCGGCGTCTTTGCTCCACAGAATCAAATTGCCGGCAATCTCATTGGGACGAACGCTACTGCCAGCGGGGCGGTGGCAAATGGGCAAGACGGAGTTCACGTCGTCGGAAGTGGCGGCGGAACTGCGGGCACCACCATCAGCGGCAACGTGATTTCGGGGAACGGCAGCTCTGGCCTGTATCCGGGGGTGAGCATCACCGGTGGAACGGGGCCCGCCAGCGTGACCGGGAACTCGATCGGGGTTGCCTCGGGGGGTTTGCCCGTGCCGAACTCCGGCGAGGGGCTCTCGCTCGGGGGGGCGTCTGGAGTCCAGGTCGGGACCCCCGCCGCACCTAATCTGATTGCCTTCAACAACGGGGTGGGGGTTAGCCTCAGTGGCGCCAGCACCGCTGACCCGATCCGGGCCAACGCACTCTTCTCCAATGGCGGGCTTGGCATTGACCTCCTCGGGTCTGCCGGTGTGGATCAGAACGACCCATTGGATGCCGACGTGGGGCCCAATGGCTTGCAGAACTTCCCCGTCATCACCGCGGCAACCAGCGGCGCCGCGACGGAGGTCAGCGGGTTGCTGTCCAGCGCACCGAACACGACTTACGGCCTTGATTTCTTCTCCAGTGCTGCCTGCGATTCCACGGGCTTTGGCGAGGGCTCGACCTATCTCGGCTCCGGCACGGTTACCACCGGCCCGTCGGGCGACGCCGCCTTTACCGCCAGTCCCCTCGGACCCACCACCAATGGCGCCCTGGTCACAGCCACGGCGACCGATCCATCGGGGAATACCTCCGAATTCTCCGCGTGTCGCGCGGCCAGCGCGACGAGCTCGACGTCAGGACCCATTGAGGGTAAGAGTGTTCACGCCCAAGCTTTGAGTGGGACTGTGCTCGTCAGGCCTCCGGGGGCCAGCGGCTTCACGCAGCTATCCGGCGAGGCGCTGCTGCCGATCGGTACGCTCATCGATACTCGCCAGGGGAAGGTGCAGTTGACCGACGACTACAACGGCACCCAGCAGACGGTGGTCTACTTTGACGGGCTCTTCAAGGTTGCTCAAAAATCGAATGACGATCCAATCTTGCGGGCGCTCCTACGCGGGCCGCTGACGGGCTGCGGACGTAGGCGGTCCCACCTGCGACGGAGCGCTGCCCTTGCATACGCGTCATCGGTCGGCGGACGACACCTTTGGGGCTCGGGGCACGGTCGATTTGGAACCAGCGGCCACCGGGGCTCGGCCACTGTCCGAGCCACGATCTGGCTGGTGGAAGACCGCTGCACACGTTCCACCTTGTTCAAGGTGAGACGAGGGATCGTCGCCGTGGACGACTACGGCAAGCCGGGTGCCGTAAACAAGCTGATCACGCCGGGACGGGGACCTCGCCGATCGACCTATGTGGCTGGTCCCTGAGTGAATGAGTCGGGGTGGACAGTCCTACTTAATTTTGATAATAATGCTGCTTGCCGATGCCCATAAGGCCAGGGGGAGAATGCACAAGCTTCTTCGGGGAAAGCGGTCCGCGACGCAATCGAGCTCGTGCTCGACGATCGTCGTTCGCGGGGCGCGGCCGGCCGGTAGACCTGGAGCGTTATGCCCTTCGGGAAGGCTCGGGGGTCGACCAGGTCAAGCGCTATGTCCGGGCCGGCGTCGGGGAATAGCCGCGTGCCCTGGCCGACGACTACGGGGACGATGAGCAGGTTCATCTCGTCGACGAGGTCGTTATCGAGCAGCCACCGGGTCAGGGCGCCGCTGCCGTGCATCTGCAGCTCACCCCCCGGCTTGGCCTTCAGCTCGCGGATGGCCCCGCCGCGACGTCACCGGAGAGGACGGTCGTGTCCGCCCACTGCGGGTCGGTGAGCGTGGTCGATGCGAGGTACTTGGGCCGCGTGCTCAAGGAACCTACGATGGGGTCCTCCAGATTTTTCCTCACGCCCCAGTAGCCGGCGAAGATTTCGTAGGTCCGTCGGCCGAACACGAAACGCGGCGGCGCGCTGGTAGCCGGACGATCGCGCCGGCCGCGCTCGGCACCAGCAGTGCCTCTCGATCCGAGTCCAACGACTCTCGCGATCCCCGTACGT
The DNA here is from genome assembly GCA_038240975.1 of Gemmatimonadales bacterium. Lineage (GTDB taxonomy): Bacteria > Gemmatimonadota > Gemmatimonadetes > Gemmatimonadales > GWC2-71-9 > CAVVWJ01. Next base: position 5,917 of record JBBRGF010000088.1, on the reverse strand, counting down.
CGGTCAGCACAACCTATTTCCGCGTCCTGCCCTCAGGGAACAGTGACGCGAACCGTCTTCGAGCGTGCCGCCTGGCAGGCGCGGAGACCACCCTTGGGAGTCTCGGCATTGGGGCGCACCTTCACGTACCAATCGCCGAGCGTGGCGCCCGCTGTTCCCTGGGCCCGGATACTCCAGCGGCCGTCGAAGCGCTGGGTCGTGACCTTGCCGCGCATCTGGTCCCGCCCTGGTAGCTGGAGGAAGAGTTGGACGCGGCGGTTGATCTGACAACCTCGGGCGGGGGCCTTCACCTTGCCGTAGAAGTACAGGCCCTCGCTGCTGATCGTGATACTGGTCGGCGGAATAATTGACGTCGCAGACGCACTCCCCGACACCGTCGCGGCGATAAGAACTGCGGCCAGCAAAGTCGCGGCCCAGGAGCGACCTGTCTTCAGCGTTGTCCTTCGATCCCGGTACTCGGCCATTTTTGTTCTCCGTTGATAGGTAGCCGCACCTTTATAACAGACGAGGAGCAGGAGCTCGCCCCAATGGCACTGTGGCCGCGAGCACTGCAAAAACGTGCGGAAAGGGTACGGGCGCTGATGCTTGCCTTCGGCGGTGGCTCACCTATGGATGGCCCCTAGGCGGATTGAGCCAGCCCCGGTTCCACGGAGGCGCGCTCAGTTGGACTCCATGCGGAGGACCCCTCGCGTCGCGCGACCCCCTTCGCGTGGATGCAATCGCATGGGTGTGCCGGCCGATTTCTTCCCGATGCGCACGGTGTATCGGCCGTGGCCCCGAGCTCGCTCTGCCATTCCTCGACCAGGCGCCCGCGGCGGAGCTCGAGGCGATCTGCGCGGTCGCGGCACCGGTTCCTCTCTGGCGGCCCGCTCGGCCTCGAGTCGCTTCTTTGCCTCGCGCAGCCAGGCCCGCCTACCGTCTCTGGTGGTGAGCCGCTCGGGCAGCTCATCGCCGCGGGGTGGAGGGCGTGTACGGGACGGCGGTGCTCGACCTCGCTCCCTACGGACGCCAGGAGGAGTGGGAGGACTCACCGGAGGGCTGGCCGCAGGTCCCGACCTACAGCCAGGGGGAAGGAACGTGAGATGCTTCGGTCCGTGTATTCAATCAGACTAGCCAGACCGGCATTCCGCACCGCCGCGGGCAAACTCCAGCGCCATCGCCTGGAACGCTCTGACTCTGAGGCGGAGCGCACACTTCGGTAACCAATTGTTGTAGGTTTCCTTCCAAGCGAACGACCAGGGGGTTCAAATGAGACAGGCACTGTGCGGGAACCGCTCGATGCGCCGGGCGTTCATCACGACGGCGATTATGGCGCTGGCCATTCTCTTCGCCGGGCTCGCCCCCGCTGCGGCGAGCCCGCGCGTCAGCACCTACTCGGCGCAGAAGGGGAAACACTCACGCATCGAGCTCAGGGTCGAGCGCGTGAGCAAGGGTCGGCTGGAGATGACAGTCAACAAGGCCGACGACGGGTGTGCTGCCGACATCCTGCGCTTCGAGATGACGAATTTGCACCACGGTCGCTTCCGCTTCGACGTCGGGGGCCAGTCGATGACCGTCGGCTATGACGCCAAGCTCACCGGGAGCTTTCTGAACTCGAGAGTCGCGAAGATGACGCTTACCTCCTCGACGACGGTGATGGACGCGCCGGGCACCTTCCATACTGACTGCTCGGTCACGACGACGTTCCGCGCCGTTCGGGTCCTGAAAGACAGGGGCAACCGATAACATGGCGCATCGGATCCCGCAGCGCCCTCGCGCTTGTCGCCCCCTTCCTCTCGTCGGCGAGTCTGGCCTCGGCTTTGGCGGGGGCACCCACTGGGGCGCGTAGTCGCCGACCAGGCCAGTAGACGATCACCCGCACCGGCCAGCGCCCTGCCGTTAGCCATCCGTGCGCAGCGCCTAACGGCCTCGGCTGACAGAGACAGGGATAACCCTCCCTCCCTCCCTCCCTCGGTGAGGTACTGCGCCGTGCGGCTGTGCACTCTGGCCGTCACCTTGCTTGTCGCGGCAGCTCTTCCCGGGGCGGCTGCGGCTGCGGCGCCGCCGCTTTCGGTCTCGGGCAACGCCCTCCTGGCCGGCGGGCAACCGGCCCAGCTGCGCGGTGTCAACTACGGGTTCATGGCGGCGGATTGCATCTATTCCGACCCCGAGCCGAACGTGGCCACCACGACTGCGGCCATGCAGTCCTGGGGCGTCAACGCGGTTCGCCTCCACGTCGACGCAGGCTGCTGGCAGGGCTCGGGCGGAAGGCCGTCCAATCGCTATGCCGACGCCGCGGCCTACCGGGCCGCCGTCGCCACGCGTGCGGCCCAGTTCGAGGCCGCGGGGTTCTGGGTCGTGCTGGACCCCTACGGAACCGACTATATGCCCAGCCCCGCCATCAATACCTTCTGGGCAAGCGCGGCGGCCGGATTCGCCGGGGATCACTCGATGGTCTTCGACCTCTACAACGAGGTCGCGCTGGACCAGCTCTCCGCCGTCGGCCCGCTGACGGGAGGGAACCGGGACAACCCCGCATTTGCCAACCCGACCGCCGCTCCCTGGGACTGCTGGAAGTCGGGCTGCACGGTCAATTCGACCGGGGGCGGGCACTTCGCGGGAGTGGGGATGCAGACCCTCGTCAACACCATCCGCGGCACGGGCGCGACGCAGCCGATCATGGTCGGGAGCCTCGGCTACAACTCCGAGCTCGGCGAGTGGCTCTCCCACGTGCCCGCAGATCCGCAGGGCGCGATCGTGCTCGATCAGCACCGCTACGACTTCATCGACTCCTCTGGAGGCGGCTCGGCGGGGTTCGCCGGCTTCGACAGCTACCTGACGGGGGAGGTCGCGCCGATTGCGCAGCTGCATCCCACCGTGCTGGGCGAGCTCGGTGAGATCCACTGCGATGACGGGCTGACGGCCTACAGCGCGCATGCGCTCAGCTCGATCGATGCCCTGCAGACAGCACAGGGGCTCACCGTCTCCGTGCTCGGCTGGGACTGGCAAACGAGTGGGGGTGGCTACGGCTGCCCAACCGGGGACCCGCCCGGATACATGGGCCCCGGCGGCCCGCTTCTGTTGCGCGACTACGCCGGCACGCCGACGGCGGAAGGGGCCGCGTTCAGATCCTGGTTCCTGGCGCACCGAGGATCGCAGCCCCCTTCCGTGGACCAACCCGGCAAGCCGACCGGCCGGCGGGCGGCGGCTCTCAAGAAGTGCAAGAAGAAGGCGAAGAAGGCCAAGAAGAGGTGCATGAAGCGGGCCAAGAAGCTGCCGGTATAGAGCCGAGCTGGGCGAATACACACGAAGGCCGCTTGAATTGAGCGGCCACCCACGGTCACGGTCCTAGCAGCCGAACACCTGGGCGACCGACCGTTGATGGGCAGAAGGCTAGTGCCTAGCAGGTTCCGGGCGACCGTGAAGGCGAAGGGCGATTGCCCGGCGCTCCGGTCGAAGCTGCTCACGCGCGGCATCGCGCCCTAGCCGGGCTTCGCGGGGCCGCTCTACAGCGCGGTGGCCTGCGTGGGCTCGCCCTGCTCGCCCTCGTCGTCCCAGTCGACGGGCTCGCTGAGGCTGGCGCCCTTCACCACCTTCAAAGCGCGACGAGCGTGATCGGAGTCACCTCCGCCTACTGACGTACTCTTTAGTAGGGTTTCTCGGGTGACCGCAGGGTGGCCGGACAAAGAAGCACCACGAGGAGGTAGGGGATGACGAGCAGGGGATTTGGAGCCGCTCGCACGGCGGCGGCAGTCAGCTTCGCAATCGCGCTCGGATTCGCTGTGTCGGCAGCGCCGGCATCGGCAACCTTCCCGGGGTTGAACGGAAAAATCGCCTTCGGGAACAACTACACGAACATTGCGACCATAAACCCGGACGGGTCGGGCTTCCAGCAGTTGACACCGACTCCCACCGGCGACATTGAGTTCAGCGCGTCGCCCAGCTACGACCCGACCGGCCAGCGCATCGCCTTCGAAACCCGGTCAAGCGCCGGCCAGAACATCTTCACGATTCCCGCGGCGGGAGGCTCGAGCGCCCAAGTCACCAGCGGCGGCGGCTTCCTGGACCTCTCCCCGGCGTTCTCCCCCGACGGATCCCGGCTGGTGTTCGAAAGCGACCGGCCCGGTGGGTTCCAGATCTTCGGTGTCCCGAGCACGGGCGGGGTGCCAGTTCAGATCACCAATGATCCGAATACGGCCTCTGAGCCTGATTATGCGCCGGACGGGAGCAAGATCATCTACTGGACCCTGCCCAGCGTCGGCAACGAGCGGATCCAATCGATCAACCCCGACGGCTCTGGGAGCGTGGCGCTCACATCGGGTGCAGCGAACGATCGCTCGGGCAGCTTTTCGCCGGACGGCGGGAAAATCGCCTTCGAGAGCCGCCGCTCGGGCAACGAGGAGATCTTCGTCATGAACCGGGATGGGTCGGGAGCCGTGCAGCTGACGAACAATCCAGCGAGAGATGACGACCCCGCGTTCTCGCCCGACGGGACCAAGATCGCGTTTGAGAGCAACAGGGACGGTGGGGACTACGAGATCTACGTCATGAACGCCGACGGATCCGGCCAGACCCGGGTGACGAACATCCCGGGACTCGACCAAGAGCCGTCCTGGCAGCCCCTCCCGGGCACCTGCGGCGGCAAGACCGCCACGATCACCGGCACCGCTGGCGCCGACGTCCTCACCGGGACCAAGAAGACCGACGTGATCGCCGGCGAGGGCGGCAACGACAGGATCTCCGGCCTCAAGGGCAACGACATCCTCTGCGGAGGCGACGGCGACGACAAGGTCCTCGGCGGGCCCGGCAAGGACAAGCTCTTCGGCCAGGCAGGCAAGGACAAGCTGACCGGCGGTCCGAAGACCGACAAGTGTGTCGGGGGCGGCGGCAATGACAAGCTGCTCGGCGGGTCCGGCAAAGACACGCTCAAGGGCGGTCCGGGCAAGGACAAGCTGAAGGGCGGCCCCGGCAAGGACACGGTGGTCCAGTAGTACAAATGCAGTAGACAGCAGGCGGGCAGGGATCCGCCGGCAGACAGGAGAAACCGCATGCTTTTGATTGCTGATTGCTGGAGTCGTGCCAGGTCCGCCGGCTTCCGAAGGCTGGTCCTTTACAGAGCGATGAGAGCTCGCCTGATCGTGTCCGGCATCCTGGGCGCGCTGCTGTTCGCAACGGCGACAGTTCAAGCCGAGACCCACTCGGCGCCCGTTAACGCCCGGCTTCAATGGAAAACCAATCCGGTGGGCTTGGACACCTTCTCGGGCGAGATCCACTCGTGGAACGACCGCTGCATCGGCCGGCGCCGCCTGCACCTGGCCGTCAGCACACACGCCGGCTTCCGCAATGTCGCTGTGGCCGTCTCCAAGCGCAACGGAACCTTCAAGATCCCTTTCGAGCCGGTGGGCGGCCAGAGTTATTTCCTCCAGACCGGCCAAAAGCGGCTCTACAAGCCCAACGGGAGCAAGCTGATCTGCACCTACGCTGAGTCCAACGAGGTTGACGTTCCATGACGATCAGTGACCCCAGCGGGACCAATAATAGCCCGCGCAGCGTTCGAAGCTTGGTCCTCGGAAGGAGGGGAAGCTGTCCGCCCGTTCCTCGACGATGATTTTGAGCTAGTGGTAAGCCTTCATGGGTGATACGCCGGTGGAGATTCGGGAGTCCATCCTGGTCGCTGTGTGCACTCTGTTCGTACGGGTCGGACGCTCACCCTGCACCCTTAATCCTCAGCGGCCCTGACGGGCTTGGACGCTGGCCCCGACGACCTCAACCTCGCGCCCTGTGCCGCTGGTCAGTGGCCACCCGTTGTCTAGCCGTTTTTCACGCCCGGCTTCGATTGGTCATACGCGCGGGCGCGTACGCGCGCGAGACCCGCTTCAGTAAAGCCCTTTGAGAAGGTCGTTCGGCGCTGCCCCGAGTCCTCTCGGAGTCGTAAAGA
>JBBRGF010000087.1:0-13262 GCA_038240975.1 Gemmatimonadales bacterium | reverse complement strand
GCACATCCTCCTCGGCCTCATACGCGAAGGCGAAGGCGTCGCGGCGGCAGTCCTCACCAACTTGAACGTCGACCTCGAAGACATTCAGCAAAAAATCGAGGAAACGGTCAAGAAGGGTAAGGCGGCAGCCGCGGCGGGTCCCGACCTGCCGTATACCTCGCGCGCCAAAAAGGTGCTCGAGCTGGCCATGACGGAGGCGCGCGAGCTCAATCACTCGTACGTCGGCACCGAGCATCTGCTGCTCGGCCTGCTGCGCGAGGAAAAGGGCATCGCGGCCCAGGTGCTCACCGATGCCGGCGTCAATCTGGAGCAATCTCGCGCGGAGACGCTCCGGCTGCTGGGCAGCGACATGCCGCAGGCCTCCGCGCCCGGCGGCACCGCAGGCGCACCCGCCTCCGCTCCCAAGTCCGAGAAAAAGTCGAAGACGCCGGCGCTCGATCACTTCTGCCGCGACCTCACACAGCTCGGTGCCGAGGGCCAGCTCGATCCGACCATCGGGCGTGCCAAGGAAATCGAGCGCGTCATGGAAATCCTCGCGCGCCGCAAGAAGAACAACCCGGTGCTGATCGGCGAGCCCGGCGTGGGCAAGACGGCCATCGTCGAAGGCCTGGCGCTCCTCATCGCCAACGGCCTCTGCCCCGACGTACTGCGCGACCACCGGGTGCTCTCGCTCGATATGGCCGCTGTCATCGCGGGAACCAAGTATCGCGGCCAGTTCGAGGAGCGGCTCAAGGCCGTCATGAACGAGATCGCCCAGAACAAGCAGATCATCCTCTTCATCGACGAGCTTCACACGCTGGTGGGCGCCGGAGCCGCCGAGGGCGCCATCGACGCCTCCAACATGCTCAAGCCGGCGCTCGCGCGGGGCGAGCTGCAGTGCGTGGGCGCCTCGACCCTCAACGAGTATCGCAAGTATATCGAGAAGGATGGCGCGCTAGAGCGCCGATTCCAGACGGTGGTCGTCGAGCCTCCCACGGTGCCCGAAACCGTCGAGATCCTGAAGGGGCTCCGCAAGAAGTACGAGGATCACCACCGGATCAGCATTCCCGACGCCACGCTGTCGGCGGCGGCGGAGCTGTCGGAGCGGTACATCACCGACCGGTTCCTTCCCGACAAGGCCATCGATGTCATCGACGAGGCTGGGGCCCGCGCCCGTCTCGCGTCGCAGGTTCCGCCCGCCGAGGTGGCGGAGCTCAAGGCCGCGCTCGAAAAGGTCAACCTGCAGAAGGAAGATTCGGTTCGCGATCAGAACTTCGAACGCGCCGCGTCACTGCGCGACCAGGAGCGCGATCTCCAGAACCAGATCCGGCTCAAGCAGGAGGAGTGGGAAAAGGATCGCCAGACCCGGCGTCCGGTTATCGATGAGGAGGCCATCGCCTTCATCGTGTCCCGCTGGACCGGCATCCCGGTCACCCGGCTGCAGGAAGCCGAAACCGCGCGCCTCATGCGCATGGAAGATGAAATTCACGGATCGGTCGTCGGCCAGGACGAGGCCATCAGGGCCGTCTCGCGCGCGATCCGCCGGTCGCGGGCCGGTCTCAAGGATCCCAACCGGCCGATCGGTTCGTTCATCTTCTCGGGCCCGACCGGTGTCGGCAAAACCGAGCTGGCGCGCGCCCTGGCCAAATTCCTCTTTGCCGATGCCCAGGCGCTCATCCGGGTCGACATGTCCGAGTATATGGAAAAGTTCTCGGTGTCGCGCCTCATCGGCGCCCCGCCGGGCTACGTGGGATACGAGGACAGCGGCACGCTGACCAAGGCTGTGCGCCGGAAGCCCTACTCGGTCGTCCTCCTGGATGAAATCGAGAAGGCGCACCCCGACGTCTTCAACATCCTGCTCCAGGTGCTCGACGAGGGCCATCTGACCGACAACTACGGCCGGGTCATCGACTTCAAGAATACGGTCGTGATCATGACGTCCAACGTCGGCGCCCGCGACATCATGCAGGGCAAGACCCTGGGCTTCCACGGCACCGACGTGAAGGGCAGCTTCGAGAAGATGCAGGAAAAGGTCAAAGACGAGATGAACAAGGTCTTCAACCCCGAATTCCTGAATCGGCTGGACGACGTCATCGTCTTCCACCCCCTGGCCAAGGAGCACATCGCCCAGATCGTCACCATCCTGCTCCGCGAAGTGCAGCGCCGGCTCGGCGACGAGGTCAAGCTCACTCCCGCCGCGGTCCAATTCCTGGTCAACCACGGATACGACCAGAGCTACGGAGCACGGCCCTTGAAGCGCTCGATCCAGCGGTACATCGAGGATCCACTCAGCGAGAAGATCCTCATGGGTGACTTCGGTCGAGGCGATGAGATCGAAGTGGACGTCGCACCCGATGGCGAACGGCTGGCGTTCCGGGCGCTGACCGGGACGCAGGCGTAGTTCCGCCAAGCGCTGGCCCTCCGGGGCCGGCGCACTCACCCTCCACTCTGTGCGGATGCAGCGACTCCCATCGTTCGTCGCCGCCTTGGCCCTCCTCGTCGGGGGCTCCGCGGTGCTGGCCGCCCAGGAAACAGAAACCCCCACCGTCGACAGCATCGCCGTCGAGGGGAACTCCCGGCTCAGCGCCACGCAGATCATCGGTACCGCCGGCCTCGTCGTCCACCAGCCCGCCAACTACCGGGACATCCAGCGCGCCATGACCGCGCTCTTTCGCACGGGTCAGTTCGACGACGTCGTGGCCGAGCAGCGCACCGTCGGCGGCAAGCTCGTGCTCGCGCTCAAGGTCAAGGAGCGGCCGGTGCTCCGGAAGTGGGCGGTCCGAGGAATCGAGAAGCTGTCCGAAGGCGAGGTCAAGGGCCGCGTGAAGGTGGCCGAAGGGCGCCCGATCGACCGCAACGCCGTCGAGCAGAGTCGCGCCGCCATCGACTCGCTCTACAAGCGCGCCGGATACTACGCCGCAAGAGTAAAGACACTGGAGCTGCCGCAGGATTCGAGCGGCGTGCGGCTCGTGTTCGATGTGGAAGAGGGAGCGAGGGTCGCCATCGGGCAGGTCATCGTCGACGGCAACAAACGCTTCGACGACAAGGCGGTGGTGAAGCACATGGCCACGCGGCCGGAGGGGTTCTGGTGGTTCCAGAACGGGGAGTACGACGAGCGCAAAGTCGACGAAGACGTTCGCGGCCGCCTGCCGCGCTGGTATGCCGACAACGGGTTTGTGGACTTTCAGGTCACGCACGACTCGCTGGTGCCCGATTCGGCCGGCGGCAAGGCCATCCTGCGCGTCAGCGTGGACGAGGGCACGCAGTACTCGGTCGGTACCTTCGACGCCGAAGGCAACCGCCGCTTCTCGAGCGAAGAGCTGCAGGCGTACTACCCCTTCGGCCCAGTCCGCGCCGACGGCACGCCGGCCGCGGGCACCCGGCCGTACACGCGCTCGGAGTGGGAGTCGGCCACCGAGAAGGTGCAGAACCTCTACGCGAACAACGGCTATCTGTATGCCCAGATCGAGCCGTCCGAGATCCGGCGCACGACCGCCGCCGGCAAGCACTTCATCGATCTCCGCTGGGTCATCCGCGAGGGCTCGCCGGCCAACATCAACAAGATCGAGATCGTCGGCAACGACGTGACGCACGAGCGGGTCATCCGCGAGGCCATCGTCATGCTGCCGGGCGACCTGTTCAGCCGGGAGCGCCTGATCCGCTCCTATCAGAACGTCTCCAACCTCGGCTTTTTCCAGCAGCCGATGCCGGCCCCCGACGTGAAGCCGGCGGCCAATGGTGTCGACGTCGACCTCGTGTTCAGGGTCGAGGAGCGCCGCACCGGCAACATCAACTTCGGCGCATCGCTCGGCCAAGGCACCGGCGTCGGCGGCTTCCTCGGTCTCGAGGAGCCCAACCTGTTCGGCCGAGGCAAGCGCGGCAAGCTCCAGTGGCAGTTCGGGTCCAACATCAACGACTTCACGCTGAGCTATACCGATCCCGCCATCAAGGAGAGCCGAATCTCGGGCACGGTATCGCTGTTCGATTCACGCGCGCGGTACACGATCGGCGACCTGGGCACGCAGAAGCGTACCGGCGGTTCGGTGCAGATCGGTTTCCCGTTCCTGGGCTCACGGTACACGCGGCTCTTCACGACGTACTCGTATCAGCGGGTGAGGTACAGCGGTGGTTCCGTCGACCTTCGGGCGCGGTTCAACTGCAGCGCCTGCAGCCGCTCGTCCCTCGGCGCCAGCATCCTGCGGGACACCCGCTTCGGGCTTCCGTTCGCGACCGGCGGTTCGTACGCCAACGTGACCGGCGAGCTGAACGGTGGAGTGCTCGGTGGCACCGGCAACTATCGCAAGGTGGATCTCGAGGGCAAGTGGTATGCGCCGCTCGGATCGCTTGGCGGCGGTAGCGCGCAGCTCGGCGGCGGCGGCGTGCAGTTCGTGCTCGGACTCACCACCAAGGCCGGCTTCATATTCGGGGATGCGGGGCCGTTCTACACCGAGCTCTATTCGCTCGGCGGGGTGCAGTACGGCATTCCCCTCCGAGGCTACGACGAGTTCTCGATCACGCCGAACGGGTACGACCCATCGGCCACGACCAATTCGGCCGGCGCCGATGCGTTCGGCAAATCGTACGCGGCGTTTACCGTCGAGGCTGGAGCGCGGATCAGCCAGTCGCTGTACGTCGACGCCTTCTTCGATGCCGGCAACGTCTATCGCACCGCAAGGCAGTGGGACCCCACGCGGCTCTTTCGGGGCGCCGGTTTCGGAGCCGCGGTGATCTCGCCACTGGGTCCGATCGGAGTAGATCTGGGCTACGGCTTCGACAAGGTCGACACCGTCGGGAAGCCCACACCGGGTTGGCAGCTGCACTTCAAGTTGGGCAATTTCTTCTAAGCATCACGCACCTTTCATCGGGAGCAGAGCATGAAGCTGTCTGTCGTGGGAAGCTGGGCCGGTATCATCGCCCTCTTCGTTGTCGCCGCCCCCGTGGCGGCTCAGCAGGGCGGGGCCGGCAAAGTCGCCTATGTGAATACGCAGGCGATCCTCAAGCAGACCCCGGGATACGCAGCGGCAGAGTCCACATTCACGAAGGAGCTGGAGACCTACCGCATCGAGGTCCAGAAGCTCCAGGCAGGCTTGGATTCGGCCGCCTCGGACTTCGAGCAGCAGTCCGTGATGCTGAGCCCGACCCAGCGTGGGGCCAAACGGAAAGATCTCGAGGCGCAGCAGAAGAAGCTCGAGCAGCGCACCCAGGAGCTGCAGCAGCGCGCTCAAGGCCGCGAGCGGGAGCTGCTCGATCCGATTCAGACCAAGGTCAACAGCGTGATCGAAGGCATCCGGGCGGCCGGCAACTACGCGATGATCTTCGATGTCAGCGCACCGAACAGCGGCATCGTCACGGCCGACAAGTCGCTCGATCTGACGACCAAGGTCCTGCAGCAGCTCAAGACGGGCACCTGAGCCGGTGGGATCGGCGGGTATGACTGCCCAGGCGGTCGCCGATCTGGTCGGCGGCCGCCTGCTTGGCGATGGGGGGGTGGTGGTCCACTCTGTCCGCCCGCTCGATCGTGCCGGTCCCGACGCGCTGTCGCTCGCCGTCTCGCGCCGGTACACCGAGCAGCTCAAGGCCTCGCGTGCGGGGGCGGTGCTCGTGCCCGACGAGCTGGCCGCCGCCGAGGGCGGCCCGCCGGCCCGCATCGTCGTCAAAGACCCGTATGCGGCCCTGGCCCGCGCCATCGGTGCTCTCTTCCCTCCCGCCGCCGCCGCGCCGGGCATCGACCCGACGGCGCGGCTCGGGCCCGGATGCGTCATCGGCGCCGGCGTGAGTATCGGGCCCTTCGTGGTGCTCGGCCGCGGCGTGCACCTCGGCGACCGCTGCCGCCTTGCCGAGGGGGTCTCGCTCGGCGACGGCGTCATTGTCGGAGAGGATTCCATCATCGGGCCCCACGCGGTCTGCTACCGGGACACCCGCATCGGGAGCCGAGTGGTGCTGAAGGCCGGCGCCGTCATCGGCGGTGACGGTTTCGGCTACCTTTCCGACGGCGTAGGGCACCACCGCATTCCCCACGCCGGCATCTGTATCCTCGAGGACGACGTCGAGATCGGCTCGAACTCGACGGTCGACCGCGGCAGCGTGGACGACACGGTCGTGGGCCGAGGAACCAAACTCGACAATCTGGTTCACGTGGGGCACAACGTCCGCATAGGCGAACGGTGTCTCCTCATGGCCGGCGTGGGAGTGGCGGGCAGCACGCGCCTCGGCAACGACGTCATCCTGGCCGGCCACGTGGGAGTCACCGATCACCTGACGATTTCCGATGGCGCGCGCATCGCCGCCAAGAGCGCCGTCTTCGGCGACATCCCGGCCGGCGCGTCATTCAGCGGTCATCCCGCTCGACCGCACCGGCAGTTCCTCCGCGCCCAGGCGGCACTCTACCGGATCGCGCCGCTCATCAGCGACATCGAGAGGCTCGTGCCTGCCAGAAAAGTCGATGAGTAGGCGCACTCTTTCCACGAGTGCGGAGGTCGCCGGGACCGGCCTGCACACCGGGTGTGTCGTCACGGCGCGGTGCATTCCCGCGGTCTCCGGTCAAGGCATCGTCTTCCGCCGAACCGATCTGCCGTCGAGGCCGTCGATCGCCGCCAGGCTCGCCGAGGTGCAGTCGACCGAGAGGCGCACGGTGCTGGGCACCGGCGAAGCGTCCGTCCAGACGGTGGAGCATCTCCTCGCCGCGGCCGCCGCCCTCGAGATCGACGACATGACCGTCGAGCTGGACGGACCCGAGCCACCCATCGGCGACGGCTCGTTCACTCCCTATCTCGACGCCTTCCTGGCGGCGGGTATCGTCGAGCATCCTGGCGAGGCGGTGACGTATCGCGTACTCGCTCCATTTGAGCTCTCGGAGGGCGATTCGAGTTACGTCGTGGCGCCGGCCAGGTCGCTTCGGCTCACGACGACCATCGAGTGGCAGCATCCGCTCATCGGGCGCCAGTCGGGAAGCTACGATATCACTCCCGAGGCGTTCGGGCGCGAGCTGGCCGGCGCGCGTACCTTCGGATTTCTCCACGAAGCGGCGGCGCTCAGGTCGCGTGGGCTGGCGCTGGGGGCCGCGCTCGAGTCCACCCTGGTGCTGTCGGATGACGGGCTGGTGGGCGGTGAGCTGCGGTGGGCGGACGAGTTCGTCCGCCACAAGGCGGCGGACATTCTGGGAGATCTGGCGCTCGTCGGCGGCCGGGTCCAGGCGCACGTGATCGCGAGCAAGCCGAGCCACCAGGGCAACATTGCGCTGGCCCGATGGCTCTCCCGTACCGGGCAGCGCGACGGAGGCGTGGCGATGGACATCGGCCGGATCCTGGACGTGATCCCCCACCGGTACCCGTTCCTGCTGGTCGACCGGATCCTCGAAATCGAGGGAACCAAGCGGATCGTCGGGATCAAGAACGTGACGATCAACGAGCCATTCTTCCAGGGTCACTTTCCGGGCCACCCGATCATGCCCGGGGTTCTCATCATAGAGGCGATGGCGCAGGTAGGCGGCATGCTATTGCTCGGTACTATCGAAGATCCGGACCAGAAGGTCGTGTACTTCATGTCGCTCGACAACGTGAAGTTTCGCCGCCCCGTTCTCCCTGGCGACCAGCTCCGCTGCGAGCTGGAGATGATCCAGAACCGCGGCCGGACCTGCCGGATGAAGGGCATCGCGTACGTGGACGGCAACGTCGTCGCGGAGGCCGAAATGATGGCGAGGGTGGTCGACCGATGACCATCGCCGTTCACCCGACCGCCATCATCGAGCCCACCGCCCAACTGGGCGATGGCGTCGAGATCGGGCCGTGGGCGATCGTCGGCGAACGGGTGAGCATCGGAGACCGGTGCCGGATCGGCCCGCGCGCCAGGCTCGAGTGCAACGTGCGACTGGCGGAGGACGTGAGCGTCGGCGACGGGTCGATCCTCGGCGGTGCGCCGCAGGACCTCAAGTACCGCGGCGAGGAGACCTGGGTCGAGGTGGGGGCGGGAACGATCATCCGCGAGTACACCACGATCAACCGGGGTACGTCCCAGAGCTACAAGACCACCGTCGGCGAGCGCTGCTTCATCATGAGCTACGTCCACCTCGCCCACGACTGCCACGTGGGAAACGAGGTGGTGATCGCCAACGGCACGCAGTTCGCCGGCCACGTGACGGTCCACGACCGAGCGGTGCTGAGTGGCCTCAACGCGGTCCACCAGTTCGTCACCATCGGGACCCACGCGTTCGTCGGCGGCGGATCGAGGGTGAATCAGGACATTCCGCCCTACGTCAAGGCGGTCGGCAATCCGATGGAGCTGTACGGGCTCAACTCGGTGGGGCTCCAGCGCGCCGGGTTCTCGGGCGACACGGTCACCGCGCTCAAGCGCGCGTACCGTCTCTTCTTCAACTCCGAGCTGAATCTCTCGCAGGCCCTCGAGCGGGCCCGGGCCGACATCCCGCACTTCCCCGAGGTCGAGCACTTCCTCGAGTTCGTCGCCTCTTCGGAGCGCGGAGTGCCGGCCTGAGCGCCCGGTTGCCGGTCGGCGTCGTCGGCGTCGGGGCGCTGGGCCGGCATCACGCGCGACATCTCTCGCAGCTCGGCGAGGCGCGCCTGGCCGGCGTCTGCGATACCAACCCCGAACGGGCCACGGCCATCGCGGCGGAGTTCGGCACCAGGAGCTTCACCGACCTCGACGAGATGCTGAAGGAGGTCGAGGCGGTCACGGTGGCCGTGCCAACGCCGGTGCACGCGGAGGTGGGCCTCCGAGCGCTGGAGCGGGGCGTGCCGGTTCTGATGGAAAAGCCTCTGGCCGACTCGCTTGCCGCGGCCGACGCCATGATCGCCCAGGCGCGCGTGTGCGGCATCCAGCTTCAGGTGGGCCACATCGAGCGATACAATCGCGCCCTGCGTGCCGCCGAGCCGTATCTCGAAGGACCGCGGTACATCGAGAGCCAGCGGCTCGCGCCGTTCCAGCCGCGCGGCACCGACGTGGCGGTGGTGCTGGACCTCATGATCCACGACCTCGATCTCGTGCTCCACCTCACCGGCGGCGCGGAGGCCACCGAGGTGCGGGCCTCGGGCCTCGCACTGCTGTCATCGCACCTCGATCTCGCCAACGCACGCGTGGAGTTCGCCAACGGCACCGTGGCCCTCGCCACCGCCTCGCGGGTGTCGCGGGAGCGGGTGCGGCGCCTCCGACTCTTCCAGCCCAACGGCTACTTCTCGCTCGATCTCGCGAGCGGCTCCGGCGAGTTCATGCGGGTCCGTCCCGGGTGGCAGCCCGGCACCGGCGAGGCGCTCTCGGACGTGGTCGAGCGGATCGTGCTCGAGGCGATCGAGGCCGATGCGCTCGCCCTGGAGCTGCAGAGCTTCGTGCACGCGGTGCGGGGCGGCCGGGACGTGGTGGTTCGCGGCGAGGAAGGGCGTTCCGCTCTCGCGCTGGCGTTGCGAGTGGCCGACGCGGTCCGAGCCTCGCCGCTGGCGGCCTTTTCCCCCGGATGATTGCGCGACCCTCTCCCCGCATCTTCATCTCTGCCGGCGAGCCATCGGGTGACCTGCACGGCGCCGGCGTGGTGCGCGCGCTGCGCGCCCGCTACCCGGACGCGACCGTCGAGGCGCTGGGCGGCCCGCGAATGGCCGAGGCAGGGGCCGTCATCCGTTTCCCGATCGAGGGGCTTGCGGCGTTCGGCCTGGTGGAGGTCGTCACCAAGCTGGGCGCCCATCTCCGTCTTCTCCGGGCGCTCCGCGACGACTTTCGTGCGGGACGGTATGATCTCGTGATCCTGATCGACTACCCCGGTTTTCATCTGCGCGTCGCCGAGGCGGCGCGTGAGGCGGGAACCAAGGTGCTCTACTACATTGCGCCCCAGCTCTGGGCATGGCGGCCCGGCCGCGCCAGGCGGCTCGCCGCGGCAGTCGACCGGCTGGCGGTGGTGCTTCCGTTCGAGCAGCGTTTCTTCGGCGACCTGGGCTTGCGCAGCGATTATGTCGGCCACCCGCTGGTCGATCGCGAGGCGTGGCCGAGCCGGGAAGCGGCGAGGAAGCGCCTTGGCGTGGCAAGAGACAGCCGGGTACTGGGCATCTTTCCCGGAAGCCGCACTCAGGAAATCGGCAGGCTGTGGCTGCCGTTCCGCGATGCGGCGCTCCGCATGATCGCCGAAGGACGGTGCGACCGGGTGCTCGTGGCCGGCACCGCAACCGGCGACTATCCCGATCCGGGGCCGATCGAGATCCTGCGCGGCGACCCGGTATCCGTCTTCGCCGCGGCCAATGCGGCGCTGGCCAAATCGGGAACGACCACGCTCGAGGCCGCGCTGGCCGACACCCCGATGGTCGTCGCCTACAAGGTGCACCCATTCACCTGGTTCATGTTTCAGCGGCTTCGCACCGTGAAGTGGGTGAGCCTCGTCAACCTGGTGGCCGAGCGCGAGGTGGTGCCCGAGCTGCTGCAGGACCGCGCGGAGGCCGGCCAGCTTGCCGACGAGCTGCGCCCTCTGCTCGATCCGGCCAATCCGCGCACGCTGGCTCAGCACGACGGGCTGGCTCTCGTTCGCGCCCGCCTGGGCGCTCCGGGCGCCACGACGCGGGTGGTGGCGCTGGCCGATGAGCTGCTCGGCGCGTGCGGCTGAGGGTCTCGCCGGCCACGGTTCAGGCGCTGGCCGGCCCGGCGGTGAGGGTACTCGCCAGAACGTGGCGGATCACCACGGTCCACGAGGAGCGATGGCGGACGCTGTACGAGGCCCGGCGGGCCCACGTCTTTCTTCTGTGGCACGAGGCGCTCCTCCCGCTGCTCTGGCAGCACCGGTACCAGGACATCACCATCGTGGTCAGCGCGGCGCGCGATGGGCAGTACCTCGCCGACTTCGCCGCCGGCCTCGGGTATGGCGCCGTGAGGGGGTCGAGCTCGCGTGGCGCCACGAGGGCGCTCCTCGGCGCGGTGCGGCAGCTTCAGGGCGGCCGCGCGGTGGCCTTCACGCCCGACGGACCCCAGGGTCCGCGCCGCGAAATGAAACCGGGTGTCGTCGCGGCGGCGCAAAGGGCAGGGGCGGTGGTCATCCCGCTTCACGCGGAGGCCGAGTGGTCCTGGCGACTAAATTCATGGGACCGTCTCCTCATCCCCAAGCCGGCCGCGCGGGTGCGGATCAGCTACGGCCGGCCGTTCGAGGTCGCCGCGGGCGAGGAGGGCCTCACCCGCGGCGTCACCGAGGCGGCGGAACGGCTGCGCGAAATCGCGGGAGACGCCGGTGACTCGACGGGGTGACACGCACAGGGTAATGCGCTGGCTGTGGACCAGCCGGCGGCCCGACGCCCGCCTGGCGCGTCTGGCGCTGCTTCCGGTGTCGGGGCTGTGGCACGGGACGATGGCCGTGCGAGGATTGGCATACCGGCGCGGGTGGCTTCCCGTCCACGATCTCCCGCTCCCTGCCGTCGCGGTGGGTAACCTCACCGTCGGCGGGTCGGGCAAGACCCCGGTCGCGATCTGGATCGCCCGGCACTACGTGGCCCGGGGGCTCACGCCGGGAATTCTCCTCCGTGGGTACGGCGGTGACGAGACGCTCGTGCACGAGCACGATGTCCCCGAAGCGGTCGTCGTCGCCGACGCCGACCGGGCGGCGGGAGCGGAGCGGGCGCTTGCCCGCGGGGCCCAAGTGCTGGTGCTCGATGACGCGTACCAGCGACTCGACGTGCGCCGCGACCTCAACATCGCGGTGATGAGCGCCGAGACGACGCGGGCGGTCCGATGGTCGCTGCCTGCCGGGCCATGGCGCGAGGGGTGGAGTGCCCTCGACCGGTCCGACGCGATCATCGTGACCCGGAAGCGAGCCACGCGAGAAGCGGCCATGACGCTGGCCCGCGACCTCGCCGGCCGCACCAGGGGGCCGGTAGCCGTGGCGCACCTCGGCCTTCGCTACCTCGAAGGGCTGGTGTCGGGAATCCGTCATCCGGCGGAATCGTTGGCCGGCAAGCGGGTGGTGGCAGCGTCGGGCATCGCCGACCCCGATGCCTTCGTGGCGCAGACCAAGGCCACCGGCGCCGCGGTCCAGGTGGCCACGTGGCGCGACCACCACGACTATCGTGACGAGGATGTGGCCTGGCTCGCCCACGCGGCGCGGCGTGCCGACCACGTGGTGATCACCCAGAAAGACGCCGTCAAGCTCCGCGGCCGGTGGCCGAGCATGGCGCCGGAGCCGCTCGTATCGGTGCTCGACCTGGTTTGGGAGGACGGAGGCGACCGGATCGCCGCCGCGCTGGATGCCGTCGTGACCCCGGTCGAAGGCCTGTAACTCACCCTGGAGAACCCGGACCGCTTATGAGTACCACAGCCCGCCCCTCGCAGTCCCTGATCCGTCCCGACAAGGACCGGTTCCTGGACGAGGAGAATCCGTTCGAGGCCATGATGTCGCGCTTCGACTACGCCGCCCAGCGGCTGAGTCTCGACCCCGGGCACTACAAGGTGCTGCGGTCGCCCGAGAAGCAGGTCATCGTCTCGATACCCATTCTCCTGGACAACGGAGAGGTCGAGGTATACACGGGGTATCGCGTCCTCTACAACACTTCGCGCGGGCCCGCGAAGGGCGGCATCCGATTCGATCTCAACGTCACCCTCGACGAAGTCAAGGCGCTCGCGGCATGGATGACCTGGAAGTGCGCGGTCGTCAACATTCCGTTTGGCGGGTCGAAGGGCGGGGTCATCTGCGACCCCAGCGTCCTGTCCAACGCCGAGCTCGAGCGCATCACCCGGCGCTACACCTCCGCCATCATCGAGATGCTGGGCCCGGACTCGGACGTGCCCGCGCCCGACGTGAACACCAACGAGCGGATGATGGCGTGGATCATGGATACCTACTCCATGCACAAGCGCCACACCGTCACCGCCGTGGTCACCGGCAAGCCGGTCGAGATGGGCGGGTCGCTCGGCCGCCGCGAGGCAACCGGCCGCGGCTGCATGATCGTGACGCGGGAGGCGCTCAAGCGCCTCCGAATGCCCGTCGAGGGAGCCCGCGTGGTCGTCCAGGGCTTCGGCAACGTCGGATCGATCGCCGCCCAGCTCATGGAGGAAATGGGCCTGACCGTGGTGGCCGTGAGCGACAAGTCGGGGGCCGTCCACAATCCCAAGGGCCTCCGCATCCGCGAGCTGCAGCAGCACGTCCGGCAGCATCGCTATCTGAGCGAGTTCAAGGACGCCGAGCACATCTCCAACGAGGAGCTCCTGACGCTCGACTGCGACGTGCTGGTGCCGGCCGCGCTCGAGAACGTCATCACCAGCGCCAACGCCGGCGACATCAAGGCCAGGATCATCTGCGAGGGCGCCAACGGCCC
>JBBRGF010000086.1:0-13329 GCA_038240975.1 Gemmatimonadales bacterium | reverse complement strand
CCATGTTCCCCAACGAGGTAGTCGTCGTCGCCGGAAGCAACCGCGCAAGCAATGCGCTGTTCGACAACGTCGAAGGACGATCCAACTACGGCTCCTTGGTCTCAATTGCCGCACCGGGAGAGCAGTTGAAAGGGCTGAACGGTAGTGGCAATCTGGATGATTTCGGGCAGACCTCGGGCTCAACTCCCCTGGTGTCCGGCACCGCGCGACTTTTGGTGGCCTTCGACCCCACACTCACCACGCAGGAGCTGCACGATCTGATCCTCCAAGGCGCTGCAGCCGGCGGGCGCACCGCGGGTTTCATCCCGATTCTTGACGCATACGAGTCACTTAGGAAGGCGGCGAAGCGTCCGGGAACCCCGGTCTGCGGATTTGACGTCTCGGTCACGGCAGCGCGCGACACGATCCTCCTGGACCGCGACCCACCGAACGCACCCGAGCGCATCCCGGCTCCATTTGGAGTCTTCGGACTGTCCGTTGCTCAAGGCGGACGGCTCATTTCCCTTGATCGCGGGGACGACGTGCTCGGCCTCTTGGAGCTCGTCAACGGATCGTGGGTGCGCCGGCCCGACGTTCAAGGCTTCACCCGGCGGGTATTCCTGGAGCAGGATACGGCCTATGTGGTGAATCACTCAAGCGCTTGGAATTCTCCGCCGCAGGTCACGATCCGGGGGCCGGGGCGGTCAGGGGCCCCCGTCGACATCCCGTTCAGCCTCGGGCAAGAGTACATGCCGGCTAGCGTCAGGGTGTTTTCGGTACCAGCCAGCGGCATCGCTCCAACAGGCGACTGGGCCTTCGTTGAGGTCAGCGGCAGCAATTTCGACATCACCGGTTGCGGGGCGGGAAGGGCCGGCAGCGCGAGCTATCTGTATCCGCTCACTAGCGGCGGGATTCGAGAGCTGCGCGGCGAAACCTACGACCCATGCACTTTTCTCGGCCCCAGACATTTAGCAAGTGTTCCGGCGTGGCGCGCCGACGGAGCGCTTGTCTGGGTTACGGAGACAGTGGATGGTGGGAACGCGACACACACAGATTTCAAGCAGTACAGTGTCGTATCCGGAATTTCGGCGGCATCGTCCGTCACCGTCTCCGGCTGGACAACTCAATGGCTGAGCTGGCAGCCGGATGGGCGCTTGCTGGTGTCCTTGGAGAGCGACGGCGGGATACCCCAAACCTGTCGCCGCGCTCTGCGCCTGGCCACCGACCCGGGAACCGTCGTATCGACACAACCGATCGACTGCGGGACCATGTTTTATCAAGGGCCGGTCAGGGAGAACCTGGTCGTGGGTCCCGGAGTACAACCAGGACACAGACATGTGGGAACGGATCAACGATCGGTGCGGAGGAAGCCCTCGACGGTGTTGCCGTCGCCCCGGCGGGATGTGCTGCCCCGCGCACTTGTGAACTGACACCGCGAGCGATCATCCCGTCTGTACCGGCACGGAACTTGATTCGCGAAGAAGCCTTCTTCTGGAGGCGCGCATGTCTCGATTTTGCCGTGCCCTTGTGTTGATCGGCTTGTTGGCATTTCCGACACGAGGGTCGTCTCAGGTGTCGGAAACTGCACCCGAGCAGCATCAGAGGCTCCAGCTTGACTCGATCTATCAGTCAGGCCGCAGCGGTGTCGTGAAACCCGCGCAGGCAGTGGTTCGGGACAGCGCATCGTGGCGCACATGGTGGGACCGGATCGTCGCCAACAGAGGAAACAAGCCTCCGCTCCCGACGGTAGAATTTGATAGGGAGATGGTCGTGCTCGTTGCTTCAGGAAGGACCCGCGCTAACGGATTCAAGGTGTCCATCGACAGCGTCCTCGTTGGGAACGGTCGGCTCGTGGTGTACTCAACCGACGTAGGCCCAGGGTCGAGTTGCGTCTCCGGCTCGACGTCCAACCAGCCGGTCGCAGTCGTGCGCGTGCCTCGGCACAGCGAGCCCGCCCGGTTCGTGACGCGGAGCGTGCGCTACGAGTGTAGGTGAAATCCCAAATAGAAGCTCCGGCCGGTGCCGCCTGGTTGATCGGTTTGATGGTATTTCCGATTCTGGGACGCTCAACTGTCGAACAACGCACCCCAGCACCATGAGAAGCTCCAGGTTGACTCGACCATCAGTCCGGCCGCAGCGGTGTCCTGAGCCCCGTGCAAGCAGTGGTTCGGGACAGCACGTCGTGGCGCACGCGGTGGGACCTGATCGTCGCCAACAGAGGGAACAAGCCTCTGCTCCCGGCGGTGGACTTCAATTCGGATATGGTGGTGATCGTCGGGTCCCAAACCCACCCCTGGAACGGTTTCAGAGTGTCCATCGACAGCGTGATTCTCGGAAACCGACGACTCACGGTGTACGGTGACGGATCTTGGCCCGGGCTCGTGTGTTGCCGGTGCGGCATTCACTCAATCGGTCGCGATCGTTCGGATGCCTCGGCGCAACGAGAGTGCCCAGTTCGTGACACGCATCCAGCGATACGATTGCTGAGTGAGTGGTTTCTAAGAGGCGGAGTGCGACCCGAGCCTAACCTCTAGCTCGAGACGCTCACCCCCAGAGTCCTGCCACCTCTCCCTCCGGAAAGAAGAACGCCACCTCCCTGGCCGCATTCTCCGCGCTGTCCGAGGCGTGAATGGCGTTCCGGCCCTTCGACTCGGCATACAGCTTCCGGATAGTGCCTGGCGCGGCCTCCGCGGGGTCGGTGGCGCCGATGACCGTCCGGAGCGTCGCGACCGGATCGGTTCGCTCGAGCGCCATCGGGAGGCAGGGCCCGCTGGTCATGAACCCAACCAGCTCGTCATAGAACGGCCGGCCCCGGTGCACTTCGTAGAACGCGCCGGCCTGCGCCTGGGTCAGTCGAACCAGCCGGGCGGAGCGCAGCACGAATCCTTCCTGCTCCAGGTGTGCGACGATCTTTCCTGCCTTGCCGGCGGCGACGGCATCCGGCTTGATGATGCCGAGGGTCAGCGAAGCGGCCACGAAACCTCCAGACCTGCGGTGAACGGAGAACGAGGAACGGTAAACGGAGAACGGGGAACCGCGAACGGGCTGTCGATCGTGCGTCTCACAAGCTCTGCTTGAGCAACCCGACCACGTCGGCGGGCCGGCGCATGATGGCGATCCCTGCCGCCTCGAATGCCGCCAGCTTCTCTTCGGCCGTTCCCGACGACCCCGAGATGATTGCCCCGGCGTGACCCATGCGGCGGCCCTTGGGCGCGGTCTGGCCGGCGATGAACCCCACCACCGGCTTGGTGACGCGGGTCTTCACGAACTCCGCGGCGTTCTGCTCGTCGGTGCCGCCGATCTCGCCCAACATCACGATGGCGTCGGTGCCCGCATCTTCCTGGAACGCCTGGAGGCAATCGATGAAGTTGGTCCCGATGATGGGATCGCCGCCGATACCGACGCAGGTGCTCTGTCCGATGCTGTTGCGCGTGAGATGGTGCACGACTTCGTACGTGAGCGTGCCGCTCCGCGAGACCAGACCGACTCGGCCGGGCATACAGATGTTTCCCGGAATTATTCCGATCTTGGCCTTGGCGCCCGGCGAGATGAGCCCCGGGCAATTGGGGCCAATAAGACGGACGCCATGCGCTCGCACGAAGGGCACCGTCCGGCTCATGTGCATGACCGGAATGCCCTCCGTGATGCAAACGACGAGCGCGATACCCGCGTCCGCCGCTTCGATCACCGCCGCCGCCGCCGCCATCGGGGGAACGTAGATGACCGACGCGTTGGCGCCGGTCTCCTTGACCGCCTCCGACACGGTATTGAACACCGGCACCTTGCCCTCGAACGTCTGGCCGCCCTTGCCGGGAGTGACTCCGGCCACCACCGCGGTACCGTACTCGAGCATCTGGCGCGTGTGGAACGACCCTTCACGGCCGGTGACGCCCTGCACCAGCAGGCGGGTGCCGGCGTCGGCGAAGATGCTCACGCGGCCCCCTTGGCGAGCTTCACCACCTGCTCGACCGCCTGGTCCATGTCGCTCAGCGCGCGCATTCCCACGCCCTCGAGAATGCGAATGGCCTCCGCCTCGTTCGTGCCCGTGAGTCTGATGACGATGGGAAGGTCCACCTTGAACTGGCGAGTGGCGGCCACGATGCCATTGGCGACATCGTCGGTGCGGGTAATGCCGCCGAATATGTTGAAGAGGATCGCCTTTACGTTGGGGTCACTGGTGATGATCCTGAGCGCGGCGATGACCTTTTCTGGGTTCGAGCTGCCGCCGATGTCGAGAAAATTCGCCGGCTCCCCTCCGTAGTACTTGACCAGGTCCATTGTCGCCATTGCGAGTCCGGCGCCGTTCACGACGCAGCCGACGTCGCCGTCGAGCTTGATGAACGACAGGTTGGCGCGGCGGGCCGCGGCCTCGCTCGGCTCTTCGGCGGTGTCGTCGCGAAGGAGTCCGAGATCGGGACGCCAGAACAGCTCGTTGTCGTCGATCACGATCTTGGCATCGAGCGCCAGCACCCTGCCGTCGGGTGTCGTCACGAGCGGATTGATTTCGGCGAGCGACGCTCCGTTGAAGACGAACGCCGCATAGAGTTGCTCGACGATCTTGGCCGCGGCCTTGACCTGGGCAAAATCGCGATAGAGCGAAAAGGCGAGGCTCAAGGCCTGATGCGGAAAGACACCGTACGTCGGGTCGACCGGCAGGCGGACGATCTTTTCGGGAGTCTTGGCCGCCACCTCTTCGATGTCGACGCCCCCGGCCGCGCTCACCATGAACACCGGGCGCTGCGTCTCACGGTCCATGATGAGTCCGAGATAACTCTCCGAGGCGATTTCGGCGGCGGGGACCACGAGCACCTTCTGCACGGTGAGTCCCTTGATCTGCATGCCGAGAATTTCCGAGGCATGGTCGAGCGCCTCACCCGGCGAGCGCACCAGCCGAACGCCTCCGGCCTTGCCCCGGCCGCCCGCATGCACCTGGGCCTTGATGACCACCGGTCCGCCGAGCCTCCGCGCGATCGCTTCGGCTTCGGTGGGCGTGGACGCGACATCGCCGTCGAGCGTCGGGATGCCCTGCGCCTTGAGCAGCGCCCGGGCCTGATACTCGTGGATATTCACTTAGGGCCTCACAATGGTGGTGCCTGTCTCGCCGCGAAGTGCGGCGGGCCCGGCCGAAAGCCGGGCGATGATGGCGCGCCCGCCGGTGGCCCCGGCGTATTGCGCGGCGGCCTCGACCTTCGGCCTCATTCCTCCCGCGTCGAGACCTCCTCCCGCCGCCAGCGCTTCTGCCTGGGTGACGGTCATGCGCCGAATGGGACGCGCGGCGGGGGTTCCCCACCCTTCGAACACGGCATCCACGTTGGTGACGATCATCAGGACTTCGGCGCCGAGCTGAGTGGCAAGAATGGCGGAGACCCGGTCCTTGTCGACGACGGCGTCGACGCCCTCGAGGCCGAGCAGCGGATCGTCGTACACCGGGGCCCCTCCCCCGCCCGCGGCAATGACGATGGTCCCCTGCTCGACCAGGCGCCGCACGACCGGCAGCTCCACGACGCCGAGTGGAGTGGGACTGGTGGCCATCCGCCTCCACGCGCCGGCACCGTCGCGTCCCACCGCGTGGCCCGCTTCGCGCAGGCGGCCGGCCTCTTCGTCGGTGAGGGAATGGCCGATCGGCTTGGTTGGCCGGTTGAGCGAGGGATCGTAGCGGTCGACCAGCGTCTGCGTCACGACCGTCACCACATCCCGGCGGATGACCGCGGAGGCGAGCGCGTTCTGCAGCGACTGCTGGAGCATGTACCCGATCCAGCCGGCCGTCTGGGCGACGAGTACGCCGAGTGGAAGCGGCTCGACCAGGCGCCGCGCGCCCTCGTTCCGTGTGACCTCGTCGCCCACCTGCGGCCCATTGCCGTGTACGAGAACGATCTGCCATCCATCGCGCGCGAGCTCGACGATCGGGGCGAGGCTCTCTCGTGCCCGGCGAAACTGGTTGGAAATCGTGGGCGGGTCGCCGGGCTGCGTGAGCGCGTTGCCGCCAAGGGCGATGACCGCCGTGCGCGCGGCGGATTTGCCCGTCAAAAGCCCTCCAAGCTAGTCCCGGCCCCGGAGGCGAGCAAGCTCGCTTTACTCCCCTTCACGGGGTACTCCAACCACCGAGCGCAGCGAATCCCACGCTCGTCCGAAGGCCGCCCAATCCGCCGCGCGAAGCGCCGAGTCGGCGCGAAGCATCAGCCGCCGCGACTCCTCGAGCCGGGTGGCCTGAGCCGCGCCGGCCACGGTAGGCACGGTCGCGCCGAGCAGGTTGTCCCAGGCTTCCGAGAAACTGCGGCCCGCACCCATCCTGGCATCGGCGGCGACGCTTACCCACACGATCGAGGTTTCCGCGTTGCCGCGACGCGCGAAGTGCGCCTGATACGCGACAACGCCCGTCGGCGTCACGTCGAAGCGTACCGGCCCGTGCTCGAGACGCCCCCCGTCGTCCCTGATCGAATCGCTCAGCGCCCCGAAAGACGGAAAGCGACTCCAGCGGCTCTCGAGCGACGAGCGCGAAGGAAGGGCGAGTGCGGAATCGAGGCGTACAAGGCGGAGACCATCGTTGCCGTCATCCCGGTCGCCCACGAGCAGCGCGCTGACCCGGCGGTCCGAGGAACGCTCGAAGGCGACGACGAGCTCCGGCCCCGACGTGTCCGGCGACCAGGCGACGTCGGCCCGAGGCGTCTGATTGCTGTCCTCTCTTACACTCGCTCCGATACTGCCGAGCCTCCATCTCGGCCGCTCGATGGCTCTCGACTGGGCTCGCAACAGCTCGGCCGGGTATGACATCGACCGGAGGACCCCGATCGGGATGGCGGAGGAAGGCTCGACGGATCCCTCGGACACCGCGGCCCATGCCTCGCCCAGCGGATTGTCGCCGGGGCGCAGGAAGATCCTGGCCATTCCGGACTCGGCGGACACCGTGCCGACGAAGGCAGCCCGGAGCGAGCCGACTCGGCGGCCGCGCCACTCGACCCGCGGAGCGAGCGGAAAGCTCCGGGACGAGACGTAGCCGTCCACCAGCCAGACCAGCTCGCCGTCGATGATCCGCGGTACCGGCTCGCCCCATGACGCGAACGGCGCGAGCCGTGCGAGT
Organism: Gemmatimonadales bacterium; assembly: GCA_038240975.1. Lineage (GTDB taxonomy): Bacteria > Gemmatimonadota > Gemmatimonadetes > Gemmatimonadales > GWC2-71-9 > CAVVWJ01. The sequence continues at coordinate 6,272 of JBBRGF010000086.1, read as the reverse complement.
CTTCCGTCGGGAGAGATCTCCCAGTCCACCCGCGCCTCCGGGGCAAGCCGTCCGAGCAGCGGGCCGGCCTGCAACGCCCAGGCAAGCATCAGTCGCCGCGGCCACGACGAGACCCGAATACCCGGACCCTCGGGACCGTGCAGCCGGAACCGGGGTGCGCCCGGCGCCGACGCCTGGTCGCCGAGCTCGAGAAACGGCGAGGCGGACGGTCCGGCAGTGGAGTCCTTCTCGTGATAGAAGAGCGGCTCGCCTCCCTTGCCGGTGCGGTCATCGGCAATGGCGACGAGGGTTACCTTTGCCGCGGGAGTCCGGCGAGCCGCGAGCCAGACAGGGTGGCGGCCGTTTTGGATCGTGAGCACCGCCGGGGCGACCGACAGCACCTCGCCCGAATCGGCCGAGAGCGTCCGCGCGATCGCGGCGGGGTTCCAGAGTGCCGGCAGCCGCGGCGGCGCGGGCGAGGCCGCGCTCGCAAGCGCGATTACACGCAGCGCACCGAGGCCGTAGGCGGCGCGGTTGAAGCGTTCGGCCGAGGTCGAATCGGCGAGTGCCTCTCCGCCGCCGCTCATCGCGGGCGGAACCATCCAGTGTCCGACCAGTGAGGCGCAGATAAGCACGATCCATCCTGCCGCGGCCAGCGCGTGGCGGGCGCGCACCGCCCAGGCGGCGGAGAGCACCGATGTGGCCAGTGCCACCCCCACGAGGAGCGGCCAGGTGAGTCTCACGGCCTTCCAGTGCGCCTGATCGGGAGAGGCGCCGAGCCCGGCGATGAGCTCGAACGGCTCCAGGACGTATCCCCACACCAGCATCAGGGCGAGCCCTACGAGCAGCCAGCCGAGGTGCACCCTCGCGTGGTTGTTGATGGCGGGCCGGCCCTCGATCCAGCGCACCGCGCCGACGAGCAGATAGAGGCCGAACACCGAGGCGAGGCCGAGACCTTCGAGGAGGAAGAAGAACGCGTGCGCGGCCCTCCAGACCGGCAGCTGGGCGACATACTGGCCATAGTCGCGCCGAAAGAACGGATCGAGCTCGCCGTAGGAGACGCCCTGCCAGGCGAGCGCCACCTGCGGCGCGAGACGCGACGTGCCGGCCCCCACGAGAAGGCCCAGCAGGAGCCCGCTGACCGTCGCGACGACGAGCAATGCGCCCGGCGTGAGCGCCTCTCGGATCTCGAGATTGGCGACATTCCGCCGGACCTGCACCGATCCGACGGCGCGATAGACGATGAGAAAGTGGCCGATGAACCAGGCGGAGGCGATGGCCACGCCGCCCACGTCGAGCGTCAGCCCGAGGAAATGCCAGTCGGTGAGAAAGGCTGCGGAGGCAGGCGAGACCTGGGCCGACCACCATCGATCGGCGCAGAGGGCGGAGAGCCATCGGCCCACGAAGAGGAGCGCGACGATTCCCGCGAGAGCCGTACCGAGCTGACGTCCGCGGCGGGACACGCGCTAGGCGCGCACGCCCTGCCCGGCGAGCCAGTCCACGACTTCGCCGCGGTAGGCTTCGAGTGCGCTCGGGTCGGTGGCCTCGAATCGCATGACGAGGACGGGTTGTGTATTGGAGGCGCGGAGCAATCCCCACCCCTTGGCAAAGGTGATCCGGACGCCGTCGATGGTGATGACCGGATAGCGGGCCGCGAAGTAGGCCGCTGCCCGCTCCACGATCGCGAACTTCTTGTCTTCGGGCGCGTCGACCCGGATCTCCGGGGTCGCAGTGGTCTTGGGGAGGTCGGCGAGGTGCGTGGCGAGGCCGAACGGCCGCCGGCTCACGATCTCCAGCAGGCGGGCCGCGGCGAAGAGGGCGTCGTCGAAGCCGAAATAGTCGCCGCCGAAGAACATGTGCCCGCTCATCTCGCCGGCGAGCGGAGCATTCAGCTCCTTCATCTTCGCCTTGATCAGCGAATGTCCCGTCTTCCACATGACCGGTCGCGCGCCGGCCGCCGTCAGTGCCTGAGGCAGGACTTCCGAGCACTTCACATCGAAAATCACCGGCGTGCCGGGGCCGAAGCGCTGTACCGCGTCTCGGCCGAGAATGACGAGTATCTGGTCGCCCCAGATGATCTCGCCTGTCTCATCCACCGCGCCGATGCGGTCGGCATCGCCATCGAACGCGATTCCCAGCTCCGCACCGGTGCGGCGCACGGCGGCCTGCAGGTCGCGAAGGTTCGCCGGCACGGTCGGGTCCGGATGGTGGTTCGGAAATGTCCCGTCCGACTCGCAGAAGAGAGCCGTGACCTCGGCGCCGAGCCCTTCGATGGTAGATACCGAGACCAGGCTCCCCGCCCCGTTGCCGCAGTCGACCACGACCTTGACCCGCCGCTCGAGATGGTTTCGCGAAACGATGGCCTCGCGGTATCGGCGGAGTACCGTGTCGTCGCTCGTCTCCCGACCCTGGCCCTCCCGCCAGCGCTCCGCGGTAATGACCTCCCAGAGATCGAGGATTTCCGCGCCGTGAAACGCCTCCCCGCCGAGCACCATCTTGAAGCCGTTGAACTCCGGCGGATTGTGCGATCCGGTCACTTGGACTCCGCCGTCGATCTCGGGCGCGGTGACGGCGAAGTAGAGCCCGGGCGTGGGCAGCACGCCGACATCCACCGCCGTGCCTCCCGCCAGAACGATTCCCTTCCGCACTCCTTCGGACAGCCCCGGACCCGACGGGCGGTTGTCGCGCCCGACCGCGAGGGTGGGAGCGCGGCCCAGCCGCTGCCAGGCTACGCTGGCGAATGCGCGGCCGATGGCGCGGGCGAGCTCGGCGGTGAGCTCGGTGTCGACGATGCCGCGTACGTCGTATTCGCGGAAGATGGACTTGGTGACGTTCACGGGCCCGCCAGCGGTCGCAGAGTCTGAGTGAGTGAGGCCGCGCTGCGGCCGGCCAGATCGAGAATCCCGCCGGGCCACACACCGAGGGCGATGATCAGGGCGACCGACAGGGCGACGGCACCAGCGGCTGCCGGCGCCATGCGAAGCTGACCGGGCGCCGCGGGCGACGGAGCGGGCTTCATGTACATCGCCATGATGACCGGCAGGTAGTAGCCGGCCGACACCACGCTCGTCAGCACGAGCACAATCGGAAGGACGAACTGCCCCTCGGCGACCGTCGCCGAGATGATGTACCACTTGCCGATGAAGCCGAACGTGCCGGGAAAGCCCAGCAGCGACAGCATGCAGACGCTGAGCCCCAGCGCGATCCCGGGCCGGCTGGCGGCGAGTCCCGCCAGATCGTCGTTGGTCAGATCGCGCTCGCCACCGCGCCCCAGCGCCGCGACGAAGCCGAAGCTGGCGAGCGTGGTGAGGCTGTAGGCGAACAGGTAAAGAATCAAGGCCCCGCCTCCGACCAGTGATCCCGACCAGACGGCGACGAGCAGATATCCGGCGTGCCCGATCGAGCTGTAGGCCAGCATCCGCTTGAGCGAGCGCTGGGACAGCGCCACCAGGTTGCCGACCACCATCGACGCGAGGGCCATTGCGGCGATCACCGGCTGCCATAGCGGCGCGGCAGAGGGGAATGCCTCGAAGAGCACGCGCACCAGCGCGGCAAAGGCCGCTGCCTTGACACCGGTGGCCATGAAGCCCGTCACCGGCGTCGGCGAGCCGTCGTAGACGTCGGGCGCCCACATGTGGAACGGCACGGCCGCCACCTTGAACCCGAAGCCGATGAGCAGCATGCCAAGACCGAGCGATGCGATCACCGGCGGATGCCTGCCGGCGAGCTGGGCGCCGATGAGCGAAAGATTGGTGGTGCCGGTGGCGCCGTAGGCGAGGGCAATGCCATACAGTAGGAATCCGGAGGCGAACGCTCCGATGAGGAAGTACTTGAGCGCCGCCTCCGCCGAGAAGGGATTCGATCGGTTATACCCTGCCAGCACGTACACGGCGACCGACATCACCTCGAGACCCAGGAAGAGCACGATGAGATCCTCCGCGCCCGACAGGAACATCATTCCCGCGGTGGCCAGGAGGATGAGCGGATAGTACTCGGGCTCCAGCAGACGCTCGCGTTCCATGTAGGCCAGCGAGATGGCGATCGTTCCGCCGGCGGCCATCAGCTCCAGAGCGGCAACGGCGTAGCGGAAGGGGTCGAGGGCCACCATCTGAGCGAGTCCGTTGGGCTCGATGCCGTTTGCCCAGAGCGCCGCAAGCCCGCACGCGCTCGCGGCCACCCCCAGCAGACTGAGCCAGCCCGCGAGGCGGCTGTCGGCCGCCGTGCGGTGGCGCCAGCTCACCACGAGCAGTACAGCCAGCGCGGCGATGCTCAGAATGATTTCTGGCAGCAGCGCCACGGTGATGCCGAGCGGAGTGCTCAGGTCGACCTGGGTCACGGCCGCACCTCCGCCGACTCTCGAACAGTTCCGAGATTGGCTTCCGCGGGCATCTGCGACCGCCCATTCGTCACCTCGATATAGCGGGCAGTCGCCGGCTCCATGCGCCGGAGCACTGGCGCCGGGTAGAGACCCATCCAGACGATCCCTACGATCAGCGGAAGCATCACAACCAACTCTCTGGCCGTCAGATCGGTGAGCCCATCATGCACGGTGTCGCCGAGCCGGTTGAAGATGAGTCGCTGCAGCGCCCAGAGCAGGTAGGCCGCGGCGAAGATGACCCCGGTCGTGGCGATCACCGTGGCCAGAGGGAACGGCGTGAAGCTGCCGAGGAGCACCAGGAACTCCCCCACGAAGCCATTGAGCCCGGGCAAGCCGATGGACGACAGGGCCACAACCGTGAGGATGAGGCTGAACACCGGCACCACCTTCGCGATGCCGCCGTAGTCGGCGATCAGCCGGGTGTGCCGGCGCTCGTACAGCATGCCGATGAGCAGGAACAGGGCGCCGGTCGAGAGCCCGTGGCTGATCATGACCATCAGCGCGCCCTGCACGCTCTGCATGGTGCCGGCCCAGATGCCGAGCATCACGAAACCCAGGTGGCTCACCGAGGAGTAGGCGACGAGCTTCTTGAAGTCGGGCTGCACGAGCGCGACCAGTGCGCCGTAGATGATCCCCACGACCGCGAGGCCGATCATCAGCCGGCTCACCCCTGGACTCAGCGCCACCTGGGGAAAGAACGGCACGGCGAATCTGAGGAATCCATACGTCCCGATCTTGAGCATCACCCCGGCCAGCAGCACGCTCCCGGCCGTGGGCGCCTCGACGTGTGCATCGGGAAGCCAGGTGTGGAACGGGAAGATGGGAACCTTGATGGCAAAGGCGATGGCGAATCCGGCGAAGAGCCAGGGAGCGAGGCTGCCGAGCACCCCGGAGTTCTCGAGCAGGTGCTCGTATGCGAAGGAGAGCTGGCCCGTGACCGCCTGGACTTTCCACACCATGACGACGATTGCCACGAGCATCAGCAGCGAGCCGGCCATGGTATAGATGAAGAACTTGATGGCGGCGTAGAGGCGGTTGGCGCCGCCCCAGATGCCGACGATGAAGTACATCGGGATGAGCGTCAGCTCGAAGAACACGTAGAACACGAAGAGATCGAGAGCGAGGAACACTCCGACCAGTCCGGTGAGCAGCGCCAGCATGAGCGCGTAGAAGCCGCGCTCGCGAAAAGTGATGTAGCGCCAGCTTGCCAGGACGCTGAGTGGCATGAGCACGGTGGTGAGCAGCACCATTACCAGAGAGATGCCGTCCAGTCCAACTCGGTAGCTGATGCCCCAGCTCGCGATCCATGGCGTGTTGGAGATGAGCTGCATCGACCGGAGCGAAGGGTCGAGTGCCCACCAGAGGCCCACCGAGAGCACGAACTCCAGGGTAGTGACCGCGAGGGCGGTGACCTTGGCCGAGCGCTCGTCGCCGAGCAGGATCGGCACCACGCCGATCAGCGGGAGCACGACGAGGGCGTGGAGGATCCACTGGTTGTACCCGATGGACTCGAGGAGCTGCGTCATTCCGGCCTCAACGCAGCACGGCGCGCAGCACCCAGAGCGCGCCCACGAGGAACACGACTACGTACAGGCCCACCTGCCCCGATTGCAGTTTGCTTCCCAGCCAGCCGAGGCCGCGGCTCACCCTTGCCGCCCCATTGACCGCCGCACCGTCGACGAGGGTCTGATCCACGCCCTTCCAGAGCACCGTTCGCGAGACCCATTCGAAGGGGCGGACGATCAGCGCGTCGTACAGCTCGTCCACGTAATACTTTCGGTTGATCACCAGGGCCAGGCCGCGGTCGGGCGGCGCCTCACGCGCCGGAACGATGGAGCGCTTCATCGTAGCCCGGAATCCGGCCAGCAGGCCCACGATGCCAATCGCCACCGCCCCTCCCACGAGAAACAGCTCG
>JBBRGF010000085.1:0-13334 GCA_038240975.1 Gemmatimonadales bacterium | reverse complement strand
AATCCCGGCGCGGCGTGCTCTGGCGCCGCGTGAAGGGCGGCCAGGAATGCGGTGGCGGTAGGAAATCTTTCCGCCGGATCGGCGGCCAGCGCGCGATCGACTGCCGCCGCCAGACCCGGCCCAGTGCCGGGGCGGACATCGAGCAGCGATCTGGGCGATTCGCGGAAGCGTCGCGCAAGGACCTCGCGTGGACTCGTGCCGGTGAAGGGTGGAGTTCCCGCCAGCATCTCGTACAGTACGCAGCCCAGGCTGTAAATGTCCGACCGGCCGTCGAGGTCGCGGTCTCCGCTCGCCTGCTCCGGGCTCATGTACTCGGCGGTGCCGATCACGAGGCCCTGATCGGTCAACCGTCCGCCGCTCACCTTGCCGCCCACCGCCTCGGTCAGCGCGCGGGCCACGCCGAAATCGGCCACGAGCGCGTGGACGCCCGATGCGTCTCCCGTTCGCCCGCTGAGCAGGATGTTCTCGGGCTTGATGTCGCGATGGAGGACACCGCGTCCGTGGGCGAACTCGAGCGCTTCACCGACCTCTTGGGCGATCCTGACCGCAACCTCGATTGCCAGCCGGCCCTCGCGCTGCAGTTTCTGCCTCAGCGATTCGCCGTCGATGTACGGCATCACGAAGAAGGGAACTCCGTCGACGGTGCCCGAATCGAAGAGAGGGACGATGTGTGGGTGAGCCAGCGGCGACGCCAGCATGATCTCGCGCAGAAACCGCTCTGCGCCGGCGGGCACTCCGGGCAGCAGCACCTTTACCGCCACCATACGGTCGTGCCGCAGGTCGCGGGCGAGGTAGACGACGGACATGCCGCCCCGGCCCAGCTCGCGATCGAGTGCGATCGATCGGCTGGCCAGCTCCTCGCGGAGCCGGTCTGGGCCGGCGGTCACGGATTCCGTTCTCCTCGGTGGGGGATCGGCCTGACGGGCATGAGACGCGGCAGCTACTTGCCGTACCTCTCGAGCGCCAGGTTCACGATTCTTTCGATGAGGCGGGGGTAGTCGAGCCCGACTGCGCGGGCAGCCATGGCGAATTCGCTGGAGCGCTCGAGATAGCAGCTGGCATTGACCTCGAGGACGTAGATGTCTCCGGTGTCCGTGAGCCGGATGTCCACCCGGCCGTAATCGCGCACCCGAAGCGCGCGGTAGGCGTCCACGGCCACTTTCTGCAGCCGCGCTCGAAGCTCGTCGGGAAGATTGGCGAGCACCGACTTGGTGCCCTTGTACTCCTTGCTTCGCTCGTCCCACTTGGCCTTGCTGTCCATGACCTTGGGGACTCCCTCCGGAAATCCGGTGAAGTCCACCTCGATCGGCGCCAGCGCCTTGGGCTGGCTGTTGCCGAGCACACCGACGTAGAACTCCCTTCCTTCGATGTATTCCTCCGCGAGCGCCCAGTCGTGCAGCTCCTTGCGGATGTGCGCCACCTGCTCCATCAGCGCCACCGTGTCATGCACGAGCGACTTCCCGCCGATGCCGAGCGATGAGTCGGACCGAAGCGGCTTGACGAAGAGCGGCATCCGCAGGTTGCCGCCGGTCTCGAAGGCGGCTTCCCGCGAGAAGACGGCGAATCGGGGATAGAGGATGTCCTCGAAGGCCAGCAGCTTCTTGGTGAGGCCTTTGTCCTGGCTGAGATAGAGCTCACCGGGTCCGCTGCCGGTGTGTTTGAGGCCCAGCAGGTCGAGCAGGCCGGTCACGGGGATGTCGCCGAAGACGTTGTCTCCGAACATCTCCATGATGTTGAAGACCAGCTCGGGCCTGCGGCGGGAGAGTCCGCTGATCAGCCGCTTGACGTCGCCGTGAACGCCGAGGACGGAAACCCGGTGGCCGAGCCCGCGAAGGGTCCTGGCCACCTGGGGAACGACGGGGTCGTACTCTATCGAGTTTTCGTCTTCGCTGTCGAGGTAGGTCAGAACGGTGATCTTCATGCACGTTCCTCCTGAGATCCCGGGCTAATCAGCGAGATCCATGCCCCAGCGGGCGAGCGAGACCGGGAGTCCCCCATACCTCAGCAGTGTGTCGTGGAAGCGCTTGAGTGAAAAATTGTTCCCGCTCTCCTCGCGATACGCCTCACGCAGGCTCAGGATTTCGCGCCGGCCCACCGCGTAGCAGAGCTGATACGTAGGCCAGGCACAGTAACGCCGCACCTCGGCCTCGGCGCTCGACCGCTCGATCGGCAGATGCTCGACCATGTAGTCCACCGCCTCCGCCGGAGCCATTCCGCGGGTGTGCAGGCCGATATCGAGAACGATGCGCACCGCCCGCCAGAGGAGGTTGACCATCCGGAAGAGCCGCTCTTCCGCGCTGCCGTAGTATCCCGTTTCCTCCATGAGCTGCTCGCAGTAGAGCGCCCACCCCTCGACCATGACCGGCGTCCAGATGTGGCGGCGGACCTCCGAGCCGAGCTCCTGGGCGGTCACGAGCTGCAGATGGTGCCCGGGATAGGCCTCGTGAACCACCATCGGCGCGACGGCGTGCCGGCAGTGTCCGCGAAGCTGCTGCTCGTACGCGTCGGCCGGTAACGACGGATCGGGGCGCGTCACGTAGAATCGTCCACGCTCTCCGGCGAGATAGATCGGCGGCGGTTCGTACGCGGCGAACGGCACGAGGGACGTGAGGAACGCGGGCGTGGGTACCACGTCCACGGGGCTCGACGGCACGGTCATGAGGTCGCGGTCGAGGACGAACCGGTGGGCGCTGTCGAGCTCGTGGCGGTAGAGCTCCAGAACGTCGCCCTGAGGAGTGTCGCCCCGAAGCTGGTCGACCAGCTCGCGCCACGGCGTGTCTCCCAGCCCGGCGGCGAGCTCGGTGAGCCGCTCGGTGGCCTCTTCCTGGAGGTGCAGGCCGTAGCGCCACAGCTCCGGCGCCCCCGCGATCAGCGCGTGCTCGTTGTGCAGCCGGCGCCGAAACTGTTCCTCACCGATGGCAAAGGCGAGGGGGTCGGGATTGGGCTCGATGTCGTCGCGCAGGGCGACGCCGAAGCGCGCCAGCGCCTCGAGCGCGCTCCGGCCTGCCCCCTCGAAGCGCTCGCGGAGCGCCGGATCGCCGTCGGCCATCGCGGCGGTTACCTGCGCGATGAGCTGCCCCCCGCCACCGAGCATGATGAGCGCCGATTCGACGAAGACGGAGGGCGGCTCGTCGAGCGTTTGCCGGGCCATGTCGAGAAAGGCGGGCACCGCATCGAGCCGCTCGAGCACCGCGGTGGCCGCCCCCGCCGGAGCGTCGGAGCAGCGAGAGAGCACCGCGTAGTGCGCCTGGAAGAGGTGCGCCAGCCAGTAGCCGGGGTTCCGTACGTGGGGCCGCTCGTGTTCCCAGCGATAGGCGGTGTTGCGCAGCTCGCCGAGCAGCGCGGTCCGGTCGATTTCTCCGTCGAGGTCGTCGACCTCGATCTCCTCCACCGCCCCGGCCACCGCCTTGAGCGCCGCGAGGTGGGCGCGCACCGTCTCCTGATCGAAGCTGCCGAGCCGTGCGTCGTGCGTCACCAGGCCGGCGGCGCTCGCGGCGGCGGGATCGAAGTGGTATTTGAGGTCCAGGTAGGACCGGCAGAGATCGTCGATGGTCGCCATCAGGTCTTCGCGACTACCTCAGAGTGATCGGCCAGCGTTGCGCTTCCCTTGAGTCCGTCGACCACGACGGCGTCTCCCAGCATCGCGCCGTCGAGCTCCACGCGCGTGAGCGCGCCGTCGCGGCCCACGATTGTGTTGGCCAGGCGGCTGTCCGAGATCCGGGTGCCGCCCTCGACCGAGACGTTGGGACCGATCACGCTCCGCTCGATCGTCACGCCGTCTTCGATATAGACCGGTTCGTTGATCGTGACCCCCGGAAAGACCCCATGCCTGGCGGCGCCCTTCCCGAGAAGGATTGCGTTGGTCTCGAGCAGGGTGTCGAGCTTGCCGCAGTCGTACCACCCGCCGACTTCGGCGGTGAGGATCTTCTTGCCGTGCTCGATCATCCACTGGAAGGCGTCGGTGAGGAAATACTCGCCCTGGTTCTTCGGCCGCGCCAGGACGTGATCGATTCCCTGCCAGAGGCTGTCCACCGCCCTGATGTAGTACAGTCCGATGTTGGCGAGCTTGGAGATCGGCGTCTTCGGCTTCTCGACGATTTTCGTCATGTAGCCCTTGTCGTCGGTGACGACGACCCCGAAGCGTTGATAGTCCTCGACTTCCTTGGCCCAGATGATTCCGTCGGCGTCGCTGCGGTTGATGAGCGTGAGGTCGGCCTCGAACACCGTATCGACGAAGATGATGAGCACCGGCTCCCTCACGTGCGGCCGCGCGAGGTTGACCGCGCCCGCGGTGCCGTCCTGTATCCGCTGCTCGATGAAGCGCGACGGGATTTTGTACCGCGCCCGGGCATAAGCCTCGACCTGCTCCTTGAGGTGTCCCGTGATGAAGATGAGCTCGGTGACGTCGAGACCGTCGAGCCGGTCCATGACCCAGTCCATGACCGGCCGCCCCGCCACTTTGAGCATGGGCTTGGGCACGCGGTGCGTGTGGGGGCGGAGCCGCGTGCCCTTGCCGGCGAGCGGGATGATCACTTGCATGTCAGCTTCTCCCGTAGCGGTCCTGAAGGCGGACCAGGTCGTCCAGCTCCGAGGTCGACGCTTCCAGGACGTCGGTGTCCACTACGGCCTCGATCTGGTGCACGAGCTTGGGTGGAATGTGCACGCTTTCGCCCGCCTTGAACGCGCGCTCGACGAGCTCCGCTTCGGGCCGGGTGCGGAGGATCAGCTCGCCGGCCAGCACGTGCATCGTCTCGTCCTTGCGATTGTGATACTGCAGGCTCAAGATGTGGCCGGCCTTGACGTGGAGAATCTTGCCGACGTAGCGATCAGTGCGGGCCCAGACCAGCTCGTGGCCCCATGGCTTGTCTACCCGGTAAGGCACTTCGGGCATTACCCCTCCTTCGGCGCGAGCGAGTGGCAAGTCAGCGGTGGCGAAATATAGGCGGACATGCGACGAGGGGCAGTCGGCGTCATTACCTTACGGTTCGTTCGAGGCCGGCGCAGTCCCCATTCGAGGTTCTTGCCATTACATCCGCGCCCCCACTTCGAGTACTCAGCCGGTTCTTTCAGCGCCCAGGTGACGGACGCGAGGAGCTGCTTACCGGTCCGATCCGCGGCGAGCTGCTCGGCGCCGAGCACCTGGGCGATCGCGCCCGCGCCATCGCGGCGGGCCAGCGACTCGCGCGAGGCGCCGGTGGCCGCCGGCACCCCGCCCTCCTCACCCGGCTCGACGGCACGCGCTGGATTCTGGACGATGCCCACACGCGCCTCGCCGCCGCGGCCGACCGCGATCTCGACGTGAGCCCCGCCGGCGAATGGCTGCTCGACAACTTTCATATCGTGCAGGAGCACATCCGCGAGGTGCGCGAGAGCCTGCCGCGCGGCTACTACCGGGAGCTACCCGAGCTGGCCGGCGGAGGCCTCGCGGGATATCCCCGGGTGTACGAGCTGGCGATTACGCTGATTTCGCACACCGAAGGGCGCATCGACCTCGAGAACGTCGACCTCTTCGTTGAGGCGTTCCAGCGCGTCTCGCCTCTGTCGATCGGCGAGCTCTGGGCGATCCCGGCCATGCTCCGGCTCGGCCTGATCGAGAACGTCCGCCGGATGGCGCTGCGCACGGTGCAACGGCTCGACGAGGTCGAGGCCGCTGACGCGTGGTCGGCGAAGATTCTGGCAGCCAGCGAGGAAAGCGCCACCGCCCTCGGCCGCGCCCTCGACTCCTTCGTGACCAGCTCCCCGCCCCTCACCGCGGTCTTCGTTTCGCGGTTTCTGCACCAGCTTCGCCTCTCCCGCGGCGCCTTTCCGCCGCTCGTGTGGCTGGAGCGGTGGATCGCCGACGAGGCGCTCAACGCCGAAGACGCCGCCGCCCGCTCGAGCCAGAAGCTGGCACTCACCCACATCACGATGGCGAACAGCATCACGAGCCTGCGAGCCATCGCCCTTCGCGACTGGCGAACCTTCGTAGAGCGGCAGAGCGTGATGGAGGCGGTGCTGCGCGAAGACCCCTCGGGCCACTACGAGCAGATGACCTTCGAGACCCGCGACGAGTACCGTCACGTGGTGGAGCGCACGGCCAAGCGCGCGGGGTTGCGGGAGGACGTCACCGCCGCCAAGGCGGTCGAGCTGGCGCGCATCGCCAGGGAGAGCGGCGCCGCCGACCCGCGGCGAAGCCACGTGGGATTCTACCTCGTGGACGCGGGGTTCGCGGAGATGGAAAAGGCGACCGGCTACCGGCCGACGGCCCGGGAGAGAGCCCATCGCTGGGTGCTGCGGCACCCCAACGTCGTCTTCGTGGGCGGGATCGTGGTGGGAACGTTGATCGCCCTCAGCCTTCTCTTTCTGCTCGCCGGTCCCGCCGCCCGAGTCGCCTGGATCGCGGTCCTCCTCGTCGCGCTGATCCCCGCGAACGACATGGCCGTCAGCGTCCTCACTCAGCTCGTCACCGCTTTCCTGCCGCCGCGGATGCTGGCCAAGCTCGATTTCCGCCGCGACGGCGTGCCCGCGGAATTTCGGACGGCCGTGGTCATTCCCACACTCTTCGGCAGCGTCGAGGCTGTCCGCGATGCGCTGGACAACCTCGAGGTCCAGTTCCTGGCCAACCGCGAGGCGCACCTCCACTTTGCCGTACTGAGCGACTTCACCGACTCTCCCACCGAGACCCGCGAGACCGATGCGGCGATCATCGAGGCAGCCGTCGAGGGCGTCAACGCGCTCAACGCCCGCTACGCCGCCTCCACCGAGGACGCGTTTTACCTCTTTCACCGGCCCCGCCGCTGGAACCCGCAGCAAGGCGTATGGATGGGGTGGGAGCGCAAACGCGGCAAGCTGGCCGAGTTCAATCGGTTCGTTCGCGGCGGCGGTCGGGCCGCATTTTCCGTGACCGTCGGGAACCTCGACCCGCTCCGGCTCGTGCGCTACGTGATCACCCTCGATGCCGACACCGTGCTGCCGCCCGAGAGCGCGCCGCTCCTCGTCGGCACCCTGGCGCACCCTCTCAACCGCGCCGCCCACGATCCGGTGGACGGCCGCGTGGTGCGGGGCTACGGAATTCTCCAGCCCAGGGTCGGCGTATCGTTGCCCAGCGCCAACCGATCGCTCTTCGCCGCGATCCACTCCGGGCATCCGGGGGTCGACCCGTACACCACCGCGGTCTCGGACGTCTACCAGGACCTGTATGGCGAAGGGAGCTTTACCGGCAAGGGGATCTACGACGTCGAGGCGTTCGAGCGCGCCACGGCCGGGCGGTTCCCCGAGAATACGCTGCTGTCCCACGACCTGATCGAAGGAAGCTACGCCCGCGCCGGTCTTGCCACCGACATCAACGTCTACGACGACTACCCGACTCGCTACCTCACCTACACCCGGCGCAAGCATCGCTGGATTCGCGGCGACTGGCAGCTCCTCGACTGGTTGCGCTCCCGCGTTCCCGGGCCCGATGGCCCCGAGCGCAACAGGCTGCCGCTGCTGTCGCGCTGGAAGATCATCGACAACCTGCGGCGCAGCACCGTCGAGATAGCTCAGCTCATCTTTCTCGTGTCCGGGTGGGCGGTGTTCCCGGGGTCGCCGCTCCGCTGGACCCTGCTCGGTCTGCTCGCGATCGCGGCGCCGTGGATCGTCTCGCTCGTCCTCGCTCTCCTCAGGCCTCCGCTCGACAAGTCCTGGAGAGCGTACTATGCCACGGTCGGTCAGGACGCGGTCACGAGCGTAGAGCAGGTGGCGCTCGCCGTCGTCTTCCTGCCGCACCAGGCCTGGGGCTCCGCCGATGCGATTCTTCGCACGCTCTGGCGGCTCTTCGTGACGAGACAGTATCTGCTCGAGTGGCAGACCGCCTCGCAGATCGAGCGCATGTCGGGTGCTGCGAGCGCCACATGGAGCAGGATGTGGCCGGCGGTCGCCCTGGCCGCCGCGGTGACCGGGCTGGTGGTGTGGGCGCGGTGGCCCCTTCCGTCGGGCGACCGGCTCTGGGCGCTCGGCGTGGCCGTCGTGCCCGTCGCGGTTCTCTGGATGCTCTCCCCTGCCATCGCCAACGCACTCAGCGCGCCGGCGGTACGAGGCGAGCGGCGGATTCCTGCCGCCCGGCGGAGCGACGCGATGCGCTACGCGTTGCTCCACTGGCACTACTTCGACCAGTACGTCACCGGCGAGACGAACGGGCTCGTTCCCGACAACCTCCAGGAAGACCCGTCGCCCGAAGTCGCGATGCGAACCTCGCCCACCAACATCGGGCTCCAGCTGCTCGCGACGGTGAGCGCCTGCGATCTCGGATTCATCACGATCGAGAGCATGACGGCCCGGCTGGAGCTCGCCTTCCGCGCGCTCGAACGGATGCGCCGCTTCCGGGGCCACTTCTTCAATTGGTACGATCTCACCGAGCTCCGCGTGCTCGAGCCGGCCTACATCTCAACCGTGGATAGCGGCAATCTCGCGGGCCATCTCATCGCACTTCGTCAGGCCTGCCTCGAGCTCGGACGGCAGGCGCCGCCCCCAGGGCGGATCTGGCGTGGCCTGGACACCGGACTCACGATAGCCTTGGAACGACTGAGCGCCTCCGCTGCTGCCGCACCCGAGAATTCCGACCTGGTTGCGCGCGCAGTGCCGGCGGCCAGGGCGCACCTGCGCGAGGCGCGAGCCGCCATCGTGGCCGCCGGCATGCCGGGCCAGCCGGTCGCATTCGACACGCCCGCGAAACTGCTGGAGTTGGCCCTGACCGCGCTCGCCGGAGCGGCGCCGGCAGCCGTCGAGTGGATCGAGTGGTGCCTCGAGCTGATCGCCGGCCAGCAGCGCCTCGACGCCGGGCAGAGCGCGAGCGCCGACGTGGCCGCGCGACTCGAGGCTATCGCCGAGCGCGCGTACGCCTACGCGATGGAAATGGACTTCCGCTTTCTCTTCGACGAGAGCCGGAAGCTCTTCGCCATCGGATACCAGCAGGCCACCCACGGGCTCGACCCGTCGTATTACGATCTGCTCGCGTCCGAGGCGCGCCTCGCCAGCTTCGTCGCGGTAGCCAAGGGCGATGTGGCGGTCGATCACTGGTTCCGGCTCGGGCGCACGCTCACCCATGCCTCCGGCGAAACGGCGCTGGTGTCGTGGAGCGGGAGCATGTTCGAGTATCTGATGCCCGCGCTCGTGATGCGGTCGTTTCCCTTCACCCTGCTCGATCAGACGTACCAGGGAGCGGTACGCCGTCACATCGCCCACGGCGCCGAGCACGGCGTGCCGTGGGGCGTGAGCGAGAGCGCCTACAACCTGCGCGACCGCCACCTGACGTATCAGTACCGCGCCTTCGGCGTGCCCGACCTCGCTCTCAAGCGCGGACTCGGCCGCGACCTCGTGATCGCGCCGTACGCCTCCGCCCTGGCCGTCCTGGTCGACCCCCAGCGCGCGCTCGCCAATCTGAAGGCGCTCGAGGAACGGGGGGCACTCGGGCCGTACGGTTTCCGCGACGCGCTCGACTACACCCGTCCCCTGCCCGGCCAGCACTATGCGGTGGTGGGCGCGTACATGGCGCATCATGTGGGGATGGGCCTCGTTGCGCTCGCCGGAGCGCTGCAGGCGCAAACGTGGCAGCGCCGCTTCCACACCGATCCAATGGTTCGATCGGCCGAGCTGCTGCTGCACGAGCGGCTGCCGCGGCGCCTGGTTCTCCAGGAGCCGCAGTCCGCCCGCGCCGACGAGGCGCTTCCCAATCCCGAGATCGAGCGTCCGTCGGTGCGCATCCTCGACACCGCCGATACCCCGCAGCCGAGAGTGGCGCTGCTCGGGCACCTCCCCTACACCATCATGGTGACCAACTGCGGCGCCGGATACAGCCGCTGCGAAGAGCTCGCCGTCACCCGCTGGCGGGCCGACGGCACGCGCGACAACTTCGGCCAGTTCTGCTACGTGAAGGACATCACGAGTGGAAAGACATGGTCGTCCGCGCACCAGCCCGTGTGCGAGCCGGCCGATCGCTACCGCGTACTCCTCGCCACCGACCGCGTCACCTTCGACCGCGTGGACGGCGACATCGAGACCCGAACCGAGATCGCCGTGGTGCCCGCCGATGCCGCCGAAGTACGGCGGGTGACGGTGGCCAACATGGGAGACGAGACGCGCGAGGTCGAGGTGACGAGCTACGGAGAGATCGTGCTCGCCTCGCCCGACGCCGAGCGGGCCCACCCGGCGTTTGCCAATCTCTTTGTCGAGACCGAGTGGCACGAGTGGTGTACCGCCGTCACGGCCACGAGGCGCCCGCGCTCATCAGGCGAACAGTCGCGTTGGGTGGTGCACGTGGTGGCCACCGGTAAGGAGCGGGTCGGGCCGGTGAGCTGCGAGACCGACCGAGCCCGATTCCTCGGCCGCGGCCGCTCGACTCGCGATCCGGTGGCCCTCGAGTCCGACGGAGTGCTGAGCGGGACCACCGGATCGGTGCTCGACCCCATCTTCGCCCTGCGCGCACGTGTCAGGCTTCGGCCCGGGCAGTCGGCCAGCATCGCGTTCACGACGCTCGTGGCCGCCACACGGGAGCGCGCCTTCGAGCTGGCCGGCCGCTACCACGATCCGCACGCCGCCCAGCGCGGGCTCGATCTGGCCTGGACCGCGACCCAGGTGGAGCTCCGCGAGCTCGGCCTGACACCGGCCGACGCCGCCGTCTTCCAGGAGCTGGCCGGACATCTCTTCTTCTCCAATCCGGCAGTCCGTGCCCCGCAAGCCGAGCTCCGCCGGAACCGTGGCTCGCGCGAGCGGCTCTGGGCGAACGGCGTATCGGGTGACTGGCCCATCGTGCTCGCGACGATCGACTCGACCGCCGGACTGCCGACCCTGCGCCAACTCGTCGCCGCGCACCGCTACTGGCGTCGCCGGGGAATGACGGTCGACGTCGTGGTGCTGAACTCGCAGCAGACGAGCTACTACCAGGAGCTGCACAACGAGATCGTCGCTGCGGTCTACTCCGTCGCCGGCGCCGGCCTGCTCGATCAATCGGGCGGCGTGTTCGTTCGGCGCAGTGACCTCCTGGGCGCCGAGGATCGTCTCATGTTGCGCGCCACGGCGCGCGTTCACATCCCATGCGACGGGCGATCGCTCGGCCGCCTGCTCGAGGCGATCGAAGTTCCCGATGAGGAAATCCTCCTCGACGAGGAGCCACCGCCCCTCGCCAAGGTGACATCCCGCGTCTGGGAGCGAAGGCTGTCGAAACGGGCGTCGGAGCACATCGAGGCGCCGCCGGAACAGGTTGCCGTCGCCTTCGACAACGGGTACGGCGGACTCACGGCCGAGGGCGATTATGTGATACGCGTGCGGTCACACAAAGTGCCCCCCGCACCATGGACCAACGTGATCGCCAATCGGCGCGGCGGCTTCATCGTCAGCGAGCGTGGCGCCGGATTCACCTGGGCGGAGAACAGCTATTTTCTCCGACTGACGCCATGGCACAACGATCCCGTCACCGATCCCGTCACCGAGGCGATCTACCTCCGCGACGACGAGACCGGCGAGATCTGGAGCGCGACGCCGGCGCCGACGCGGCATGATGCGGCGTTCACCGTGCGCCATTCCGCCGGCACTTCCACATTCCGGCATCAATATGCCGGCATCGCCGCCGAGCTCACCCTCGGAATGGCCGGAGAGGAGCCCATCAGGGTCTCGCTCCTTCGGCTCACCAACGCCGACCGGCGCCGCCGCCGTCTCACCGTGACCGCGTATGCCGAATGGTCGCTGGGCGTGCAGCGCGAGCACACCCAGCACCAGGTCGGCACCACGTTCGAGGCCCAGCCCCAAGCGATTTTCGCCCGCAACTATTTCGATTCGGAGTTCGCCGACCAGGTGGCGTTTCAAGCCATCAGCGAGCCGGTCACGAGCTACACGGCCGACCGGCTCGAATTCATCGGCCGCAACGGGACGCCGGCCGATCCCGCGGGGCTGAGCCGCGATGGGTTGAGTGGCACGACCGGCGGCGGCTTCGATCCGTGCGCCGTGCAGCAATGCGTCATCGAGCTTGCACCGGGTGAGTCACGCGAGGTGGCCGTGGTACTCGGCGCGGTGTCGGGCGAGGACGAGGCACGCCGGGCGGCGGCCGAGTATCGGCAGGTGGCGCGCGCCAGAGAGGCGGTGGAGCGATCGGTGGCGGGGTGGGCGAAGAGATTGTCGGTCGTCCAAGTGCACACTCCCGATCCGTCGTTCGATGCCATGCTCAACCGCTGGACGCTGTACCAGTCCCTCGCCTGCCGGATGTGGGCCCGCTCGGCGCTGTACCAGAGCGGCGGCGCCTACGGTTTCCGCGACCAGTTGCAGGACGTCATGGCCTTCGTGTATGCGGAGCCGGGGATTGCCCGCGAGCACATCATACGGGCGGCGGGTCGCCAGTTTCCCGAAGGCGACGTCCAGCACTGGTGGCACCCGCAGAGCGGACGCGGCGTGCGCACGAAGTTCTCGGACGACCTCGCATGGCTGCCCTACGTCGTCGACCACTACGTGCGCGTCACCGGCGACGTCTCCGTCCTCGACGAGCGCGTTCCTTTCATCTCGATGCGCCAGCTGGAGCCGAACGAGCACGAGGTCTATGACCTGCCCGCGATCACCGAGGAGCAGGCCACGGTATACGAGCACTGCATCCGGGCGCTCCGGAAGGCCTCCACGACCGGAGAGCACGGCCTGCCGCTCATCGGCATCGGCGACTGGAACGATGGCATGAACCGGGTGGGGGTGAACGGCAAGGGGGAGAGCGTATGGCTCGCGTGGTTTCTGGTGGCGACGCTGCGGCTCTTCGCCGACCATGCCGAAGAGCGCGGCGACGGCGCGGTCGCGGCGGAGCTACGCGCGCAGGCCGACGCCTACGTGGCCGCCGTCGAAGCGAATGCGTGGGATGGCGCCTGGTATCGCCGCGCTTACTTCGACGACGGCACGCCGTTGGGTACCATCGCCGGCCAGGAATGCCGCATCGATTCGATCGCCCAGAGCTGGAGCGTAATCTCGGGTGCCGGAGCGCTCGAACGGCAGCGCCAGTCCATGCGATCCCTGGAGGAGCACCTCGTGCGCGAGGACGGCCGGCTGCTGATGCTCCTCACGCCCCCGTTCGACAGCGGCCCGCTCGATCCCGGGTACATCAAGGGCTATCTCCCCGGCGTCCGTGAAAACGGCGCTCAGTATACCCACGCCGCTCTGTGGGCCGTCCTGGCAACGGCGCTCCAGCGCTACGGCGACCGCGCCTTCCAGTTGTACCAGATGCTCAATCCGCTCACACACGCGACCACGCCGGCGCAGATCGAGAAGTACAAGGTCGAGCCCTACGTGGTAGCGGCGGATGTATACACTGCGTCAGGGCACCTCGGCCGAGGCGGGTGGACCTGGTATAC
>JBBRGF010000084.1:0-13596 GCA_038240975.1 Gemmatimonadales bacterium | reverse complement strand
CGGCCGCCGCCAGCCGCGGTATTGAGGAGCGCGATGAGGAGATCCCTCGCTTCGCTTGGGATGACGATACGTTCGCTCGGGCTGGCGGCGGTTTCAATCGGCGCGACGGCGGCTTCGCTCCACGCGCAGACCGCCCAGCCTGTCCCGCTGGCCAACCGGTCGAAGGGATCGGTCTCCGCACCGGTAACCGTCTACGAGATGTCCGACTTCCAGTGTCCTTACTGTCGGAATTTCGCGCTTCAGACCTTTCCCTCTCTCGACTCGCTCTACGTCGGCACCGGAAAGGTGCGCTGGGTCTTCATCAATTTTCCTCTCACCTCGATCCATCAGAATGCGGCGCCGGCAGCCGCGGTTGCGCTGTGCGCGGCCAAGCAGGGCGCCTTCTGGCCGGTCCACGACCTGCTGTATCGTCACCAGTCCGACTGGAGCAAGCTTGCCGACCCCGGCGAGTACCTCCTCGCGCTCGCCGACTCGGCGAAGATCTCCAGGCCTGCCCTCACGGCGTGCGTCCAGTCTCGCGCCGCCACCGACGAGGTTCGCGCCGACGCGGAGGGCGCCAGCCGGGCCGGCGCCGCGAGCACGCCGACGTTCTACATCGAGGGAGGACTGCTGGTGGGAGCGGAGCCGCTGAACGTCTTCCGCCAAGTGCTCGACTCCATCTACGCCCTCAAACGGAGCAAGGCCCCGGGAGCGAGCCGATAGCAGGTTTGACGCGAAGAGAAAGGGGCCGCATTGAGCGGCCCCCCCAGGTTCGAAGTGTCGCCCGGGTCTTAAGCTGCAGCGTCTAGCGGCCGCAGGCGACCCTTGACTCTGTAGACAATGGATCACCTCCCTCGGTAGCGGGTGAGACATGACTTCCGTACATGAAGTCTAAAACTTCGCCGAGCTATCGCGCAATCCTCAGGGCCGGCACTGCCCTCGTCCCGATCGTGGGGCTCTTCGACTCCAAGGTCCGGACCGGGCACGTTGGCCGCCGACGAGGCGGCGCTAAGCTGCTGGAGTGGGCCCGGACGAGCAGAGATCCGGCGCGCCCCCTCGTCTGGCTGCACGCCTCGTCGGTTGGAGAGGGCCTGCAGGGCGAGAGCGTCCTCGAAGCCCTTCGCCTCCTCAGGCACGACGCTCAGCTCGTCTACACCCACTTCAGTCCGTCCGCCGAGCCCCTGGCGCAACGCACATCGGCCGACGCGACCGATTACCTGCCCTACGACTTCCCCGCCGACGCCGACCGGCTGCTCGACGCCCTCCGGCCCGATGTGCTCGTGTTCTCCAAGCTCGATCTCTGGCCCGAGCTCGCCACCCGCGCGGCCGCGGGCGGCGCCCTTGTGGCCATCGTCGGCGCCACCGTGTCGGCCGGCAGCGGCCGGCTGCGATGGCCCGCGCGCCGGCTCCTCGCGCCGGGCTACGCCAGCGTGGCGGCCGCGGGCGTCATCGCCGAGCCCGACGGGATGAGGCTCGAGCGGCTCGGTGTGCCTCGCTCCGCGATCCGCGTGCTCGGTGACCCGCGCTTCGACAGCGTCGAGCAGCGGATGCGTGCTACCGACCCCGACGACCCGCTGCTCCGCTTCGGCCGGGGTGCGCCGACCCTGGTGGCCGGCTCCACCTGGCCGGCGGACGATGTGGTGCTGCTCTCCGCGTTCGCCTCCGTGCGCGCGCAGCACCCCGATGCCCGGCTCATCGTCGTCCCTCACGAGCCGACCACCGAGCATCTCGCCAAGCTCGGGGCCACGGCCTCCCGCTATGGGCTGCCTGCACCGGTACGGCTCAGTCAGGCCGCCGGCCCCGTCCGGCTGCTCGTGGTCGACCACGTCGGTCTGCTGGCGGCGCTCTACGGAAGCGGGGCGATCGCGTACGTGGGAGGGGGATTCGGAGACGCTGGGCTGCATTCCGTGCTCGAGCCTGCGGCGTGGGGAGTTCCGGTGATCTTCGGGCCGCACTGGCAGGATAGCCACGACGCGGCGCTCCTCATGGGCGTCCAGGCTGCGAGGTCGGTCGAAAACGCCGACACATTGCGGCGGGTGTGGGGAGAATGGCTGTCGGACGATCGGCGAAGGGCCGTCGCGGGGGCGCGGGCAAGGGAGATCGTGAAAGGCGGCCTCGGCGCATCGACCCGCTCGGCGGAGATGCTGGCCGAGCTTATTTCGTCACGACCCCCTCGAACGTCACCGAGCGCGTGACGAACAGACCCGCCGTGAGCGCGGTGAGAAGAAGGTCGGTCCACCGACTCCGCACCTTGATCTTGACGTCGGCCACCCCGCCCGCCCCCGCGAGCTGGGCGGCCAGCGCGTTGCGCAGCGAGGGCTCCTTGAGCCGGAAAAGTCCCCACGCCACATAGACCGCCTTTCCCGAGACTCTGAAGCGACTGCCTTGCGGCGGCTGACCCGCCGGGGAAGCGAGTGTGGCCGGCACACCCAGCGATGTGGCGTCGAAGGTCTGCGCGCACCCACCCAGAGTCAGCACCAGACACAGCGCCAGTGCCCGGCGTCGATTGGTCACAGGCCTGGAACTCGAAAGGCGTAGTGCGCACCGACGGCGAAGACCGACGGATCCCCTCCGTCGGCGAAAACCCTGTCGTATGCGGCATGAAGACCGAAACCGTTGAGCAGGTTGAGCTCGATGCCGCCGCTCAGGCCGAAGTTCGTTTGAGTCTCGGACTGGCCGGCGGCGGCAGCGACGGGAACACCGGTCGTCACTGCGGCAGCGAGGACATCGCTCGACGTGTGCACGATGTCCACGCGCGGGGCGAGCCATGGCTTGATCGACAGCGCCGGGTTGGGAATCGTCAATGCGAATCCGACGCCCACGGGAAAGCGCCACTGCTTGACGTTCGCACCGCCGGGCAGAAACGAGTCGTCGGGCTTGGCGTATCCTACCCCGCCCTGGAGCGTCACGCTGAGCGGGACGAGCGGCCCTCCGAAGAGACGGAGATTCCCGGTGGCACCCACCGAGACCTTGCTCCCGGGGGGACCGTCGGGGTTGTAGGTGGACAGGATCGCCGTGAGGCCCGCCAGTCCGAACCCGGCGCGGGCGGTGACGCTGTATGCCGTACCGCCGCCGGCGTCGTCGTTGGGAAATCCGACGTCGCCGTAGAGGCCGAAGCCGCGCGGCACTCCCTGATTGTAGACGGGAAGGCCGGGAACCTGGGCCGCGACCGGGACAGTGCCGAGAATAGCCGCTACCGCGATGCCCGCCGCTCGCGCGCTGAAACTCATCTTACCTCCGAACGATTGCGCAGATCATGGGATGAAGGCGCCAGAAGCTACCCCGGCGCTTCGAGGGAAGTCAACCAAGTGGAGACATGTGAAACGCCCGGCCGCAACAGTGCGGACGGGCGTAGCAACCACGACTTTCGACTTCGACCTAACGCAGATACGCGATGCTGACGCCGACGCCCTCGATGTCACCGAGTCCGCCGCTGGCTCTGACCGCCCAGTTATCGCTGAACTTGATGTCGACGCCGAGGCCGAGGGCGAACAGCACATCGTCGCCGCCGGCGGCACCGAACACCGGCGCGATGATCGGGTGAAGATAGGGGACGAACACAGTGCTAGAGTTCTCGAGATTGAATTGCCGGCCGAGAGAGATGCCCACGGGCAGCAGGATAAAATCGTTGATGTCGCTGCCGAACTGGCCGCCCAGCCCAAGAGTAATTGCCCCGTCGAGCGGGAAGCTCTCGCTGTAATGCAGCACTTGGGTGCGGAAGTCGCCGCCGATCAGGACAGCGGAGCCCGGTCCGTTATAGTCTGCGATACCGCCGCGCAGGCTGAAGTCATACGGCCCGCTGCCATATCGGTAGAACCCCTCGAACGCGGCGCCGACACCATTGCCCGGATCGGAAAGCGAGAGGCCGAACTCATGGTGCTCGAACGCCCGATATGGCGCCTTGAACACCGGCGTTCCCGTCTCCTGTGCAGCAGCTGATCCTGCAGCTCCCACGAGTAGGGCCAGAACGAATATGCCACCCGATAACTTACGAGCCATGGCTGTCTCCTTGAACGTGTTCCGCAACCACGCGCACTCTGTTGTCCACAACTTGAAGAAATCCGCCTCGGACCGCAAAGCGGCTCGCGCTTCCACCTCGGCGGACGGTCAAGGTACCTTCTCCCAGCAACGTCATGAACGGGGCATGGTTCGGCAGAATGCCGACTTCACCATCGAACGCGGGCGCGACCACCGCATCCGCTTCACCGTCGAACATAGCCGATTCCGGAGAGATGACCGTGACTTGCATCACGAGGCTGCCAGCTTCTTGGCCTTCTCCACCGCTTCGTCGATGCCCCCCACCATGTAGAACGCCTGCTCGGGAAGCGAGTCGAATTCGCCGGACAGCACTCGCTCGAAGCTGCCGATCGTCTCCTCGAGCTTGACATACTTGCCGGGGAAGCCGGTGAACTGCTCCGCGACGAAGAACGGCTGCGACAGGAAGCGCTGAACCCGCCGGGCGCGCGCCACCACCAGCTTGTCCTCCTCGCTCAGCTCGTCCATGCCAAGAATCGCGATGATGTCCTGGAGGCTCTTGTACCGCTGGAGGGTGCGCTGCACGCCGATGGCGACGTTGTAGTGCCGTTCGCCTACGAACTGCGGATCGAGAATGCGGCTCGAGCTGTCGAGCGGATCTACCGCGGGATAGATGCCCAGCTCGGAGATGGCGCGCGAAAGCACGACCGTCGCGTCGAGGTGGGCGAACGCCGTGGCCGGCGCGGGATCGGTGAGGTCGTCGGCCGGCACGTAGATGGCCTGCACCGAGGTGATCGACCCCTTCGTGGTGCTGGTGATGCGCTCCTGCAGGTCGCCCATTTCGGTGGCCAGCGTCGGCTGGTAACCCACCGCGCTCGGCATCCGTCCGAGCAGCGCCGACACTTCGGAGCCCGCCTGGGTGAACCGGAAGATATTGTCGATGAAGAGGAGCACGTCCTGCCCCTCGACGTCGCGGAAGTACTCGGCGATCGTGAGGCCCGCGAGACCCACGCGGAGGCGGGCGCCCGGCGGCTCGTTCATCTGGCCGTACACCAGCGCCACCGAGTCGAGGATGTTCGCTTCCTTGAACTCGAGATAGAGGTCGTTGCCCTCACGAGTGCGCTCGCCCACACCGCAGAATACCGACCGACCGCCGTGCCCCTTCTGCACGTTGTTGATCAGCTCCTGGATGACGACGGTCTTGCCCACGCCGGCGCCGCCGAAGAGGCCGATCTTACCGCCCTTCACGAACGGGGCGATGAGATCGACGACCTTGATGCCGGTCTCGAAGAGCTCGGTCTTGGGCTCGAGGTCGGTGAACTTGGGGGTCTCGCGGTGGATGGGCCAGCGCTCGGTGTCTGCGGGGATCGGCGGCCCGCCGTCTACCGGCTCGCCGAGGACGTTGAGGATGCGTCCGAGAGGCGCGTTACCGACCGGAGTGGTGATCGACGAGCCGGTATCGGTCACCTGCATGCCGCGCCGCACGCCGTCGGTGGTGCTCATAGCCACCGCGCGCACCTGGTTCTGTCCGATGTGCTGCTGCACCTCGACGGTCACACGGACCGGGATGTCGGCCTCGGCGTCCTCGATGACCAGCGCGTTGTAGATCTCGGGCAGGTGCTCGGGCTCGAACTCGACGTCGAGCACCGGTCCGATGACCTGGACGACACGGCCGACGTTCTTCTCGGTCTTGGCGGCCTTGCCGGCCTTTTCAGTCGCGATAGCAGTTGCCATTGTCAGACTTCCTGGGACAATCCCCGGTTTGGTGTAAGACTCGCCTACCCTTGCAGCGCCGCGGCGCCACCGACGATTTCCGCGATCTCCTGTGTGATCTGCGCCTGCCGCTGGCGATTGTACGTCCGCTTCAGCAGCTCGAGAATCTCGCCCGCATTGTCCGTCGCATTCTTCATGGCGGTCCGGCGCGCGCCATGCTCCGCGGCCGCTGTTTCCACCAGGCCGCGGTATACCGCGTTCCGCACGTAGAGCGGCAGGAGCTGCTCCAGGATGGCATCGGCGCTCGGCGCGAGGATGTAGTCGCGTGCCGGGGCTTCCTTGGCTTTGCCCTCGGGGGGCTCGACGGGGAGGATCCGGATCGTGGCGGGCGGCGTCTGGAGGGCGCTCACAAAGCGAGCCTGAATCAGATCCACGCTCGCCAGCTCACCCGCGGCATAGGCCTGCAGCAGCGGCTCGACGATCTCGGCGGCATGGTCCGCGGTGGGACGGTCGCCCACGTCGGTCCGTTCGGCTGCGAAGGACCGGCCGAGGTATTTGAAGTATCCGATTCCCTTCTTGCCGACGCCGATCAGCTCGGGCGTGTACCCCTCGCTCTCGAGCGACTCGATGCGGCGGCGCGCCTCCTTGATCAGGTTGGCGTTGAAGCCGCCCGCGAGACCGCGGTTGGAGGTGAGGAGGATGACCGCGGCGCGAGCCGGCCCGCCCTTGGAGGGTGGAGCGGGCCGGCGCAGAAGGGGAAACCGTGAGGCCAGCTCGGGCGTGACGAGGTCGGCCAGCACGTCGCGCAGCGCTTCGGCGTAGGGCCGGGCCGCGACCACTCGGTCTTGCGCACGCTTGAGCTTGGACGTGGCCACCAGCTCCATCGTCTTGGTGATCTTCCTGGTGTTCTGAACGGAGCGGATGCGCCCCTTGAGCTGCCGGCTCTTGGCCATTAGTCGAGAACCGTCACTCGGCGGAGAACAGAGGCTTGAACGCCTCGATCGCGGTCTTGAGCCGGCGCGTCAGGTCGTCGTCCAGCGCCTTCTTGGTGCGGATGTCGGTGAGGATCTGCGCGTGTGATGCCTCGAGGTACGATAGGTACTCGCTCTCCCACTGCCGGATGCTCTTCACGTCCACGTCGTCGAGAAAGCCATTGGTCACCGCGAAGATGACGGCCACCTGCTGCTCGACCGGCACGGGCCGGTACTGGGGCTGCTTCAGTACCTCGACCAGCCGGGCCCCTCGCGCAAGCTCGCGCTGCGTAGCGGCGTCGAGGTCGGAGCCGAACTGGGCAAAGGCCTCGAGCTCGCGGTACTGGGCCAGCGAAAGGCGCAACGGCCCGGCCACCTGCTTCATCGCCTTGATCTGCGCGTTACCGCCGACCCGGCTGACGCTGATGCCGGCGTCGACCGCGGGACGCACGTTCGAATAGAAGAGGTCGGTGGTCAGAAAGATCTGGCCGTCGGTGATGGAGATGACGTTGGTGGGGATGTACGCCGAAACGTCGCCCGCCTGGGTTTCGATGATCGGCAGCGCGGTGAGTGACCCGCCCGGCTTCTTGATGCGCGGATCGAACTTGACCGCCTCCTTGTCCTCGGAAATCTTGGCGGCCCGCTCCAGCAGCCGGCTGTGCAGGTAGAAGACGTCGCCCGGGTACGCCTCGCGGCCCGGGGGCCGGCGAAGGATGAGCGAGAGCTGCCGGTACGCGGCCGCCTGCTTGGAGAGATCGTCGTAGACGCAGAGGGTGGCCTTGCCCTCCTCGTACATGAAATACTCGGCCAGGGCGCAGCCGGTGTACGGCGCGATGTACTGCAGCGGCGCCGGCTCCGACGCGGATGCCACGACCACGATGCTGTACTCCATCGCGCCCGCATCCTTGAGCTTCTCGACGACCGTCGCCACCGTCGACCGCTTCTGGCCGATGGCGACGTATACGCAGATGACGCCGGCACCCTTCTGGTTGATGATCGTGTCTACCGCGATGGCCGTCTTACCGGTGCCACGGTCGCCGATGATCAGCTCCCGCTGCCCGCGGCCGATAGGGATCATCGAGTCGATGGCCTTGATGCCGGTCTGCAGCGGCTCCTTGACCGGCTGCCGCACGATGATGCCCGGGGCCACCATCTCTACCTGCCGCGTGTTCGAGGTCTGGATCGCACCCCTTCCATCTACCGGACGGCCGAGCGAGTCCACCACACGCCCCAGCATCGCCGGACCCGCGGGCACCTCGAGGAGCCGGCCGGTGCGGCGCACCTCGTCGCCTTCCTTGAGCTTGAGGTAGTCGCCCATGATGGCGGCGCCGACGTTGTCTTCTTCCAGGTTGAGCACCAGCCCCGCCACCGTCTCGCCCGTTTCGCGCGCGGTGAACTCCAGCATCTCGCTCGACACCGCCGACTGCAGGCCGTAGATACGCGCGACACCGTCCTTGACCTCGAGGACGGTGCCGACTTCCGAGACGTCCGCCGTGGTCAGGTCGGCCGAGGCGATCTCGCGCAACAGGATGTCTTTGAGCTCGCCGGGGCGGAGGACGGAATCGGTGGCCATTATCGGGGCATCCTGGCTGAGGAAGGGACTGTGGGCTCCGGCTTGTGAAAATAATCACAAGACCGGAACCCGGCAAGACGCTTAATGATGCACTATCGCGCAGGCAGCGCGAAGGGGCAGCCTCTTACCCGTGGGACTGCGTCTCACTCCCGGCTTCGGGTATTTCCCTTGGCGAACGCGGAGAGAACCCCGCAGGGGCCCAGCGGGCCAAGGCCGCCGGTGGGCACGCCGGCGATCCGGCGCGCCGTGCTGTTCAGGTGGCTGGACGATGCGAAGTGGAGCAGGCGCACCACCATGGGCACGGTGTAGCCGGGATTCTCGAGCATCTGGGCCGCGCATGCGATCCGGGTCAGGTCGATCACGCGCTTCAGATTCGGCGCTCCTCCGGCACCGAACTGCCGCGAGAGATGCTCGCGGCTCACTTCGAGGCGCCGCGCGAGCGCGGTCGTCCGGATCGGCTTCTCGACTTCGCCGAGCAGGACATCCCAGGCGCGCTGCTGGAGCGTTTCGTTGAGCCGGAGCACGCGCGGGGCGTCGGCCAGCGCGCGACGTCGCGCCGCGGTCACCGAGATCCGCGCCACCATGTCGCCCACCACCGCGTCGTCCACCCCTTCGACCGCCACCGAGACAACCGCATATGCCCGGCACGCGAGGAGCATCTCGCAGTCGTCGGGACGGAAGGCTCCGTAGGCGATGATCGGAATGCCCGGAAGCTGCGCCTTGAGAACGGCCAGCTCGGGGAGCCACAACGGATTGGGAGAGACGACCACGGCATCGACGAGACGGCCGTTCAGCAGCCGTTTGAGAGCGGCAGGACTTGGGCAGGTGACGACGGCGGGACCGCTCTTGGGCAGCGTGCGGCGGAGCGCCAGCAGCGCGCCCCGGCTGTCGAGCGCCGCGGCGATGGCTGCCACGGTCAGGTCCGTGCTGGCGGCTCCGCCGGCGGGCGCGAGCGGCCCGCGCCGACTGCCACCAGCGTCCTGACCATTTCTCCTCCCCGCTTGAGCACGCCGCGCGCGTTGTCGTAGCTCAGCACCTCGAGCGCCTCACTCAGGACGCGCCATTGGCAGGCGGTGATGCCTTCGGCGAGCTGGGGAGCGGCATCGCCATCGGGGCTCTCGAAGAGAAAGAAGTGGCAGTACTTGTGGATGTGTCTGCCGCGGAACCTGAAATGCCAGTCGATCACCCGGATCGGACCCTGCAGCACGAGACTATCGAGACCCGTCTCCTCCATCGTCTCGCGCCGGGCGGCCTCCGCCGGCGATTCGCCGTTCTCGAGATGGCCCTTCGGAAACCCCCAGTTGTCATAGGAGTCGCGGATGAGCAGGAAGGAGGGCTGACCCTCCTGCCGGCGGAACACGATCCCCCCGGCGCTCACCTCGAGCTCCGCGTGTCGTTTCCCCATCAGAATACCGAGATCTTGAGGTATTTCTTCGGGTGCACCTGAATGTCGGTCAACAGCTCCCGGAACTGCACCATCGTCTTGGTGGTCTCGAGGTAGAGCGTGGAGTCGCTGGCGAGCATGCCGAATGTGCCGTTGCCGTGCTGCAGTTTGGTCACCAGCGAGTCGGCCTGCTGCACGACGCGGAACAGGCTCACCTGATTCTCCCGGGCGGCCGCCATCAGCGAGCGAAGGTCGCCGGCGGCTTGCCGAAGGTCGGCGCTCGAGGCCCGGCCGTTGTCGAGGATGTCCTTGAGCTGGTCGTCGCTCGTCGCGGTGTCGAGCCTGGACACCGCGTTCTGGAAGGTCTTGGCCACCCCGGCAAAGGCGTCGGACGTAGTGGCCACGTTCTGGCTCACCCGGTCGATGCGCGTGGTCTGGGCGCTCGCGAACAGCACCAGGCGTTGAGAGATGGTCGCGAGGTCCTTGACGCTCTGCTGCATGTTCTTGAGGGCCGTGCTGTCGAATGCCTGGCCGATGCGCTGGGTGATGTCGCCGACGTCGCCGGCGATGCGGCTGGCTTGCGCGGTGAGCTGTCCGATATCTGGGAGCGTGGCGCCGGGCCACGATTCTCCGCCGGCCTTGTCGGATTCGATGAGCGCGCTTCGGAGGTTAGGGTCGTCCGGCAGCGGGTCGTACGGAATGATGTTGGCGCTCCACTCGCCGAAAAGGCTCGCGGCGGCGGAGATGACGGCCGGCTTGCCCGGCAGCTCGATTTCGCGCTCGATGCTGAAATCGGTCTCCACCCACTCGTCCTCGATGAGCCGGATCGCCTCGACGCGCCCCACCTTCACGCCGCGAAGGGTGACCGGGGCGCCGACGCCCAGGCCCCCGACGGTGCGGAAGCGTGCGGTGTACATGTCCTTCTTCTTGTTGACGTC
This sequence comes from Gemmatimonadales bacterium, assembly GCA_038240975.1. Taxonomy (GTDB): domain Bacteria; phylum Gemmatimonadota; class Gemmatimonadetes; order Gemmatimonadales; family GWC2-71-9; genus CAVVWJ01. Next base: position 3,063 of record JBBRGF010000084.1, on the reverse strand, counting down.
GGTCTCGCTCAGCCAGAGCGCGCCGGCGATCACCAGCGCGAGCGCCAGTACGATGGCCAGGCCGACCGCGAACTCGTTTCCGCGTTTCACGCTGGGGACCTCCGCGTCGCCGGAGCCGGAGCGATCTCGTCGGGCCGGCCCTCGATGAACTGGCGGACCACCGGGTCGGTGGTCGAGCGGATCTCTTCCACCGTGCCGGTCTGACGGATGGCGCCCTGATACAGCATGGCGATCCGGTTGCCGACGGTGAAGGCGCTCCGCATGTCGTGGGTGACCACGAGACCGGTGACCCCGAGGTCTCGGGTGCGGATCATGAGCCGATCCATGACCGCAGAGGTGACGGGGTCGAGCCCCGTGGTTGGCTCGTCGTAGAGAATGTAGCGGGGCTTGAGCGCGATCGCCCGAGCGATCCCGACGCGCTTGCGCATTCCGCCCGACAGCTCCGCCGGATAGCGCGACTCGGTCCCGCTCAGGTCGACGACGGCCAGGCTCTCGGCCACTCGCGCCGCGATCTCGTCTTCCTCGAACTTGCGCTTGACCAGCCCCAGCCGGATGTTCTCGCCGACGGTCATCGAGTCGAAGAGCGCCGCGAACTGAAAGACGTACCCCACCCGTCCGCGAAGGTTGGCGAGCTCCTCCCGGTCCATCTCCTGTACCGTCTCGCCATCGACCTGAACGGTTCCCGCGTCCGGCTGGAGGAGGGCGACCACGATCTTGAGAGTGACGCTCTTCCCTGCCCCGGAATGCCCGATGATGACGGTGTTCTGTCCGTCGGGCACCTCCAGGCTCACGCCAGCGAGGACCGGCGTTCCCTTGAACGACTTCACCAGTCCGTCGAGGACGATCATGCTAGAGCAGCACCAGTGCCCAGAATGCGTCGAGCACGAGGATCGCCTCGCAACCGAGCACGACGGCGCGCGTGGTGGAGCGTCCGACACCTTCGGCGCCGCTCTGCGCCTCGAGGCCGCGGAGGCAGCCCATCAGCGCCACGGCGGCCCCGAAGCTCGCGCTCTTGAGCAGGCCGAACCAGATGTCCTTGAAGTGGTAGAACTGCTTGAGCCCCTTGAGGAACTCGGGAGTAGACAGGTCGAGAAGATTTACCGAGGTGGCCCAGCCGGCCGTGACGCCCACCGCCATTGCGAACGCCGTCGCCACGGGAAACATGAGCGTCGCCGCCAGCACCCGCGGCACGACGAGATAGGAGTTGCGGTCGTAGGCCAGCGTCTCGAGTGCGTCGACCTGCTCGGTCACCTTCATCGTGCCGAGCTCGGCGGCAATGCTCGCTCCCACCCGGCCGGCCAGCGCCATACCGGTGAGAACCGGGCCCAGCTCCATCATGACCGTCTTGCCGACGAGCGCGCCCACGAAGTAGAGCGGCACGGAACCGGTGAAGATGTAGGAGGAGAGGAGTGCCAGAACGATGCCGGTGAACACGGCGATGAAGATGGTGATCGGCAGGGAGTCGACCCCGAGGCGCCGCATCTGCACGGCGAGCAGCGGCGCCCAGGTGCCGATGTCGGCCAATGCCCGGCCGGTCTCGATCCCGCGGCGTCCGATCCTCGTGACGATGCCGCCTCGGATGGAGACTCGGGGGAAAGTCACGCCGCGAAGCTCGCCAGGGCCCTGCCCGCGTCGCCCTCTCTCAACCGCTTGAGCGCGCGATCCCGCAGCTGGCGCACCCGCTCGCGGGTGACGCCCAGCATGCCGCCGATTTCTTCCAGCGTGTGCTCGCGGCCGCCGTCGAGCCCGAAGTAGAGGCGAAGCACCCTGGCGTCGCGTGGAGGGAGCGTGCGGAGCGCCCGCTCGATCTCCTCGGAGAGAAACCTCTCCATCGCCCGCTCCTCGGGATCGCCCTGATCCTCGGCGATGAACCGGTCGATGAGCGTGCGTTCGCCGTCGGGATCGAGCGGAGCGTCGAGACGTATCTCGGTAGTGTTGAGCGCGGCCAGTGCCTGCACCACATCGCGCGCGAGACCGGTAACGTCGGCGATCTCTTCGGGCGTGGGCTCGCGGCGCAGCTCCTGTCGCAGCGACTCGGACGCGCGGATGATGCGCGAGAGGTCGGCGGTGCGGTTGAGCGGCACCCGCACGGTGCGGCCATGGCGCGCGAGCGCGGCCAGGATCGACTGCCGGATCCACCAGACCGCATAGGAGATGAACTTGACGCCATGGTCGGGGTCGAATTTTCGCGCGGCCGTGAGCAGGCCGAGGTTTCCTTCACCGATGAGGTCGGTGAGCGCCAGGCCGCGGTTCTGATACTTCTTGGCCACCGAGATCACGAAGCGCAGGTTTCGCTTGACCAGTTCCTGCATCGCCTCGTCGTCGCCGGCGCGGACTTTTCGCGCGATGGCGATTTCCTGTTGGGCGCTCAGCAGCGGCGTCGCGCTGACCTCGTGCAGGTACTGGTCGAGGATGTCCTTGTCGCCGTCGTAGACACCCAGACTGGCCGAGCTGTCCTTTTTCCTGGGCCGGCGCGGCTTGCCAGGCGGGGTGAGGGCCAGGATTTCGGCGACGGAGAGGTCGGCTGAGAGCACCTCCGTCGAGGCATCGGCCGGGCGTTGAGACGGTCGTGGAGGCGGCTCCTGCCCGTCGTGTTTCTTCTTGCGCATGCTGTAGAAGATATCCCCTTGTGCGGGCGCGGTGATGCGGGAGCGCCGCATTGCTTCGGCTTGACGCTACTTGGTGCGACGGCTACACTTCCGTGCTGCCACGGCGCCGGTCGAGGCTCAAGAAACTAACGGGGGCGTAGCTCAGTTGGGAGAGCGCGTGAATGGCATTCACGAGGTCAGGGGTTCGATCCCCCTCGCCTCCATTGCCTCGGTCCCGGCGGCAATTGGGCCCTTGGCCCACCATGGTTGCGCGGGTGTTGAGCGGACGCTAGTATCCTCATCCGCCTGCGGGAATAGCTCAGTTGGTAGAGCACAACCTTGCCAAGGTTGGGGTCGCGGGTTCGAGTCCCGTTTCCCGCTCTCGTCGGTCGGATTCGTGAGTGCAGTGCACGCAGGCGGATATCGTCGCGGGGTGGAGCAGTCTGGTAGCTCGCCGGGCTCATAACCCGGAGGT
>JBBRGF010000083.1:0-13604 GCA_038240975.1 Gemmatimonadales bacterium | reverse complement strand
AGTCATCCCATTACCGAGAGCTGAGCAGCATGTCCCGAGTGGTCAAATGTGGACTCATCCAGGCAATTCACGCCTGCAAAACAGACGAGTCGCTCGACACGATTCGCGAAGCGAACCTCGCTCGCCACATCCCGCTGATCGAGAAGGCCGCGAGCGAAGGCGTTCAGATCATCTGCATGCAGGAAATCTTCACCGGCCCCTACTTCTGCGCCGAGCAGAGCGCGCGCTGGTACGACGCGACCGAGCGGATTCCGGATGGGCCGACGACGCGGCTCATGCAGGAGGTCGCCAGGCGGCACGCGATGGCGATCGTCGTGCCGCTGTACGAGGAGGATGGCGCCGGCATCTATTACAACACGGCGGCCGTGATCGACGCGGACGGGTCGTATCTGGGGAAATATCGGAAGAACCACATTCCCCACTGCGCGCCGGGTTTCTGGGAAAAGTTCTACTTCCGCCCCGGCAACCTGGGATATCCGGTATTCAAGACGAAATATGCCGACGTCGGCGTCTACATCTGCTACGACCGTCATTTTCCCGAGGGTGCGCGCGAGCTCGGACTCAACGGAGCGGAGATCGTCTTCAACCCATCGGCGACGGTGGCGGGGCTTTCAGAATATCTCTGGCGCCTGGAGCAGCCGGCGCACGCCGTGGCCAACGCCTTCTTCGTGGGAGCGATCAACCGCGTCGGGTACGAAGACCCGTGGCGCATCGGCGAGTTCTACGGGCAGAGCTACTTCTGCAACCCACGAGGACAGATGGTGGCCGAGGCGGCGCGGGACCGCGACGAGCTACTTACGGCTGAGCTCGACCTCGACCAGATCAGGGAAGTGCGGAACGTCTGGCAGTTCTACCGCGATCGGCGGCCGGAGACGTACGGGGGACTGACGAAGCTGTAGGTGCGCCGTGTCAGCGGCCTATGTCCTCATTCCAGATGGCCGGATGGTCGCGGATAAAGTCCGCCAGGAGCCGCTCACAGTCGGGGTCCTGGAGCACCTCGACGATCACGCCCCGGCTCTGTAGCAGACTCTCTTCACCCATGAACGTCCGGTTTTCGCCGATCACCACCCTCGGGACCCCATAGAGCAGAATCGCCCCGCTGCACATCGCGCAGGGCGAGAGTGTCGTGTAGAGCGTGCACTCGCGATACACACTCGCAGGCTGCCGCCCGGCGCGCTCCAGTGCATCCATTTCCGCATGGAGCACCACGCTTCCCGCCTGCTGCCGCCGGTTGTGCCCGCGACCGAGAATACGATCATGCGAGACCAGGACCGACCCGATCGGGATGCCACCTTCTTCGTGGCCCAGGCGGGCCTCGTCGAAGGCGGCGCGCATGTAGGGGTTCATGGGCGCACCAGCAGTTGCCCGGAGACACTCACCCGAACAACCGGTTCACCTCATCGAACGAAACGGCAGTGGAAAGTTTGGAGAAGGTTCCCTTCTCGGCCACTTCCCTGGCCGAGTCGAGAAAGCCTGTCCAGGCGGCTCGCGCCAGTGCCCCGCCGACGCTGATCCGCCTCACGCCGGCCAGGGCGAGATCGGACACGGAGGCGAAGTCACTGCCCACCAGCACATTGACAGGCTTGGGCGCGGCCGCTGCCACCACTGCGGCGATGTCGGCCTTGGTCTTGATGCCCGGCGCGTAAAGGCAGTCGGCCCCAGCTTCGGCGTAGGCAGTGAGCCGGCGGATGGTCTCGCCGAGGTGGGGGCGCCCGACTATGAAGCCCTCCGAGCGGCCGGTGAGCAGCACGCCGCTGGCGGAGGCGTCGATCGCCTGCCTGGCCGCCCTGATCCGCTCGACGGCGAGGGCAAAATCAAAAAGCGGGCGCGCCGGATCGCCGGTCGAGTCTTCGACCGATATGCCCGCGATGCCCGTGCTCACCGCGGCCGACACGTTGACACCGACTCCTTCCGGCTCGACGGCAAAGGCGCCTTCGAAGTCGGCGTTGACCGGCACATCCACGCCGTGGGCGATATCTCGGAAGTGCGCCAGCGCCTCTTCCAGGGAAATGTGATTGTCCCGGCGCCCCAGCGACCAGGCGAATCCGGAGCTGGTGGTGGCCAGCGCGGGAAAGCCGAGCCCAACCAGCGCGCGGGCACTGCCGACGTCCCAGGGGTTGGGGATGACAAAGCAGCCCGACTCGTGCAGCCGGTGAAACACACTGGTATGATCGCTACTGTGGGTCATAGCCAAGCTCTGAAGTACGTTGCAAACACCAGGCTAAACTTGGGCCTACCGCGAGACTTCGCCACACACGCTCAGCCGGGAATCGGGATCTGATCCTTGTTCAGGGCCAGCCACTGCTCGAACGACTGCAGCTCTGGATTGAGGCGGCGCGAGAACTCGACGTCGCGTGCGCCGCGATAGTAGTCGTTGAAGTCGCGTTTGAACTGGAACATGTTGCCCAGATCATCGGCGCCAGGAAAGCCGAATCCGCGGTAGACATCGGGCGGCACGTTGTCGAAGCGCACCTCCTTGCCCAGCGCGCGGGTGAGCGCGGCCGCCATCTCGGCGCCGGAGAGGTGCTCGCCCGCGATTCCCACCGTCTTACCGATGAATTCCTTGCCGCGCTTGAAGATCGCATACGCGGCCTTCCCGATGTCCTCCGCGGCGATAGCAGGCAGCTTCTTGTCGTCCATCGGGACGATGAAGGCTAGCTGACCGTCCGGCGCGCGTTGGGGCCCGGATCCGAAGTGGATGAGGTTATCCCAATAGAAGGCAGTCAGCAGAAAGGTCGTCGGCACACCCTCCCGCCGGAACAGCTCATCGGCCTCGCCCTTCGCGTCGAAATGCGGGACCTTGTACTTTCCCAAGAGGGTCGGCATCCTGTCGTCGGCGAGAGGCACCCACTTCCGCGTGTCCTCGAGGGTGGACCAGATGACGTGCTGCAGGCCGGTGGCCTTGGCCGCGCGCGCCATGTATCCAGCCTGAACCAGCTCCTTCTCGGGAGAGAGGTGCTCCCAGAAATTGGTGACACAGAAGGCGCCGTACGTCCCGGCGAACGCCCGCTCGAGGCTCTTCTGATCGTCGAGGTCGGCCGCGACAACCTCCGCGCCCGCGGCCGCGAGCGCCTTAGCCCTGTCAGAGTCGATCTTCCGGGTGAGCGCGCGCGCTTTGAACGGACCGCCCGCGTCGGCCAGGATGGCGCGGGCGAGGCCGCCGCCCTGCGCACCGGTGGCGCCGACCACCGCGATGATCTTTTTCTCTGCCATGACAACTCTCCCTGCCGCCGGAGTGAGCCTGCCTCCATCGTGTGTTTACAACACCTAATAGCCGAAATAAAAAGTGAGGACGAGGCCCGCTTTCGTAATCGTGGCAAATCGACTCCCGCCGGTCGTCCTGGTCGTGTACCCTGGCCACCAGCCCCTGCCGCACCAGCCGGTCGAGCACACGGGTGAGGTCGGGCGCGCGGTGGACCATGCGTTCTCCAAGTGCTCGTCCGTCTATCCCCGCCCCACCACGACCTCGGGCGTCATACCCAGAAAGAGTCCGGTCTCGACGATGCCCGTTCTGGCCGCCAGTGCGTCGGCGAGGGAGCGCGGATCGTCGATTCCACCGGAGAATCTTGCGTCTACGATGTAGTGCCCATCATCCGTCACGAACGGTGCTCCCTCCCCCTTCCGGGTCCTGAGCTTGGGCTCGGCGCCGAGTGAGCGCAGGTAGTCGAGATGCGTACTCCAAGCGAACGGCACCACCACCACCGGCAGCGGGGCGCGCTCGCCGAGGCGACGGACCAGCTTGCTCTCATCGACCACGATGACAAGGCGACGCGACTGGATCGCAACGAGCTTCTCGCGAAGGAGAGCGCCGCCGAGTCCTTTGAGCAGGTCGCCGGAGGGGCTGACCTCGTCGGCGCCGTCGATGGTGAGGTCGATGCGCGTGCCTGCCGACAGCTCGACGAGGGGGATTCCGACCTCGGCCGCCAGCTCGCGCGTGACGGTGGAGGTCGGAACGCCGGTGAGTCCGGACAGGGTGCCTTCCGCCAGCCGCCGGCCTATTTCCCGTACCGCGGCGCACGCGGTGGCGCCCGACCCCAGGCCGAGAGCCATTCCGGAACGAACCAGATCCACCGCACGCCGCGCGGCATCCAGACGTGCGGTTTCGTGTGGCGCTCCGGTCATTACGGCTGGCGCCACGCGGCGCCGTCGCGCGCGATGAACTCGTCGGCAACGGCCGGTCCCCAGGTGCCAGCGGCATAGTTGGGGAAGTGCTCGGGGTCCTTCTCGCTCCAGGCTTCGATCACCGGATCGACGACTTCCCAGGCGGCCTCGACGGCGTCACCGCGAGTGAACAGGGTCGCATCGCCCACCATGCAGTCGAGCAGCAGCGTCTCGTAGGCCGAATGAGTCGTGCCGCCGAACGCCTCGGCGTAGCTGAAATCCATGCGGGCCGACGTCATCCTGACGCCGATCCCGGGCACCTTGATGTCGAACGAGAGCGAGATACCCTCGTCCGGCTGCACCCGTATCGCGATGACGTTGGGCGTGATCGTCTTGCCATTGTCCATCGGAAACATGAGATGAGGCGGCTCGCGGAACTGCACGGCGATCTCGCTCACGCGCCGCGGCATCCGCTTTCCCGAGCGGAGGAAGAACGGTACGCCTTGCCATCGCCAGTTGTCCACCAGCAGCCGGATCGCTGCCCAGGTCGCGGTGTTCGAGGCGGGATTGACCTCGGGCTCCTGCCGATAGCCCGGTACCGCCGTTCCGCTGATGATGCTGGGACCGTACTGGCCGCGAACCGAGTAGTCGTGCATTTCTCCGGCCGTAAACCGGCGGATCGCGCGGAGCACCTTGAGCTTCTCGTCGCGCACCGCGTCGGCCATGAAGGCGACAGGAGGCTCCATCGCCGTCAGGCACAGGAGCTGGAGCAGATGGTTCTGGAACATGTCGCGCACCACACCCGCGGCCTCGTAGTAGCCGGCCCTGTGCTCCACGCCGACGGTTTCGGCGGCGGTGATCTGCACGTGATGGATGTGATGGCGATTCCACACCGGTTCGAAGATGGAGTTCGCGAAGCGGAAAACCATCAGGTTCTGGACCGTCTCCTTGCCGAGGTAGTGGTCGATCCGGTACACCTGGTGTTCCGCGAACGCCTTCCGGACGGTGCGGTTGAGCGCCTTGGCGCTGTGCAGATCGTATCCGAACGGCTTTTCGATCACGACCCGCACCCACGGCCGGGTGGACCGTCGGTTGATCCGCTCCGCGATCCCGCTCTGCTCCAGGTGCGTGATGGTGCGGGTGTAGATCGCCGGCGGGATGGCGAGATAGAAGAGGCGGCCGTCGCTGTGGCTTCGGGCCGACTCGATGGCGCCGAGCCGCTCGCCGAGCGCCGCGTAGGTGGCCGCCGCGGTGAAGTCGCCCTGGACATAGCTGAGCCGCGGTGCGAATCGCGCCCATCGCGCTTCGTCGATCTCTCCCGCGGGGCTCGGGTCGTCCGCGTCGCGTGCCGACTCGTAGACCAGCCGGCGAAAGGCCTCGTCGGTCATGGCGTCGCGCGCCACACCCACGAGGGCAAAGTCCTCGTGCAGCAGCCCGTCGCACTGCAGATGGAAGAGCGCGGGAAAGAGCTTTCGTCGCGCCAGGTCGCCGGCGGCGCCGAAGATCACCACCGTGCAGGCGTCGCCCCGCTTGAGTGGCTGCGCGAGCTCGGGAACCTCCTCACGGAGGGTGGCGGGCACCTCGACCGAGACGGTCATGCCTGCTTGACCGCGTGACCGCCGAACTGGTTCCGAAGCGCGGCGATGACCTTGGCGGAGAACGACTCGTCCTGCCGCGACTCAAAGCGCATGAGGAGCGAGAGGGTGATGACCGGCGCCGGCACGCTCTGGTCGATGGCCTCCTGCACCGTCCACCGCCCCTCGCCCGAATCGTCTACGTACCCGCGGATGTCGGAGAGGTCGGCGCTGCCGGCAAAGGCCCGCTCGGCAAGCTCGTTGAGCCACGAGCGAACCACACTACCGTGATTCCACACCGCCGCGATCTGGTGCAAATCGAGGTCGAACTCCTTGGAGCCATGGAGAATCTCGTAGCCCTCGGCGTACGCCTGGAGCATGCCGTACTCGATGCCGTTGTGGACCATCTTGACGTAGTGGCCCGCGCCGGTGGGGCCGACGTGCGCGTAACCGTCCTCGGGAGCCAGCGACCGGAAGATCGGTTCGGCCCGTTTGACCGCCGCGTCGCTGCCGCCGACCATCATGCAGTAACCGACCTCGAGCCCCCAGACGCCGCCGCTGGTGCCGGCGTCTATCAACTCGATTCCTCTGGCCTCGAGGGCGGCCCCGCGCCGCATGGTGTCACGGAAGTTGGAGTTGCCGCCGTCGACGATCGTGTCTCCTTTGGCCAACGCCGGCAGGAGCTGGTCAATGGTCTGGTCGACGGGAGCGCCCGCGGGAACCATGAGCCAGACGAGACGCGGAGCGTCGAGCCGGCGCACGAGATCGGCGAGGTCCTTCGCGCCCGTCGCGCCTTCGCCGGCCAGCTCGGCAACGGTCTCGGCGCTTCGGTCCCACGCCACGACCTCGTGTTTGTCCCGAAGCAGGCGGCGCACCATGTTGCCGCCCATTCTGCCGAGGCCCACCATCGCCAGTTTCATCCTGCTCGTCTCCCGTCGTCAGGCGGCGACGCCCAGCGCCGCCAGTTGGCCGGCGAGCCGCTCGCCGGAGGTGAAGTGAATGGCCTGCATGCCGAGCGCGCGCGCAGGCATGAGGTTGGGATCGCGGTCGTCGATGAACAGCGCACGTTCGGGGGGAGCCTGCGAGATGCCGAGAGCCGCCTCGTAGATCTGGCGCGACGGCTTGGTGAACCCGATCCAGCACGAGGTGAAGAACGCCTCGAAGATGCCACGGAGACCGAACAGCTCGATGCGGTGCCGGTTGAGCTCGAGCGATTCGTTGTTGAGAGTCATCATCCGATACTTCCCGCTGCCGGCGAGGGCCTTCGCCAACCCGATGGTCGCCTCATCCGGACGGCTCTCGGCCAGCATGAACTCGATGAACGCCTCGCGGCTGAACGGCCGGTCGCGATAGAACACGGTGGAGTCCAGATACTCGTCGAGCGTCATCCGGCCCTGCTCGAATGTGCCGACCGCGTCGCGATGCTGCTGCTCGAACTCGCCGGCATCCAGCCCGAATCGCTCGATGGCCTTGCGGCGCTGCTCGGTGCTCCACGCGTTCGTCCCGAGAACTCCGCCGATGTCGAAGAAGAGATGGCTGATGCTCATCGCCCCTTCCCCAGCACCTCCCGCTTTCTGCCGATGGTGCCGAGAAGCTCGGCGTACGACTTGGAGAATTTCTCGATTCCCTCCGTCTCCAGTACCCTGGTGACGTCGTCGAAGTCGACGCCCACCCCGGCCAGGCGCTTCATGCTCTCCCGCGCGGCGTCCTCGTGCCGGGCGAGGGTCGCGGCGACCGTGCCGTGGTCCTCGAACTTCCGAAGCGTGTCGGGCGGAACGGTGTTGACCGTGTCGCGGCCGATCAGCTGGTCGAGGTAGAGCACGTCGGAGTATGCGGGATTCTTGGTGCCGGTGCTGGCCCAGAGTGGCCGCTGCACCTTCGCGCCCCTTGCGGCCAGCCGGCGCCACCGGTCGCTCGCGGTGATCTCGCCGAAGGCCGCGTAGGCCAGCCGTGCGTTGGCGATGCCGATGGTACCCGCGAGGGCCTTTGCCTCGGGCTTGTCGATCTTGGCGAGCCTCGCGTCGACCTCGCTGTCGACCCGGCTCACGAAGAACGAGGCCACCGAGGCGAGCCGGTCGACCGGCTCGCCCTTCGCGGCACGTGCCTCGAGCGCGGCGAGATATGCCTCCGCGACCTTCCGGTAGTGCTCGACCGAGAAGAGCAGCGTGATGTTGATGTTGATGCCGTTCGTGAGGCATCGCTCGATAGCCGGCCACCCCTCGCGGGTACCGGGAATCTTGATCATGACGTTGGGCCGGTCGACCGCCCTCCAGAGCCGCTCCGCCTCGGCGATGGTACTCTCCGTGTCGCGGGCAACGCCGGGAGAGACCTCGATTGAAACGAAGCCGTCGGACGCGCCCGAATGGTCGTAGAGCGACCGGAAGAGGTCGGCGGCCTCGCGAACGTCTTCCACCGCAAGACTCTCGAAGGCTTCGGCATCAGAGCGGCTCGATGCCACCTCGTGAGCGAAGGCGTCGTCGTAGTCGGTGCTGCCGCCGATGGCCTGCTCGAAGATGGTGGGGTTGGACGTCATGCCCCGGAGCCCGCTGTCGATCAGGCCGGCCAGCTCGCCGGAGCGAAGCATTCCCCGGCGGAGATAGTCGAGCCATACGCTCTGCCCTAGCTCGAGAAGCCCCCGGATGCGGGTGCCGGCAATCGTGGATGCTGCGGTCATCTATCCTTCCTTTCCGAGGAGCCGCTCAACCCGCGACACGACGGCGTCCGGGGTGAGGCCAAGCTCTCGATAAATGCGTTCATATGGGGCCGACGCGCCGAAGCGGGTGAGTCCGATGACCTCTCCCTGATCGCCGACCCAGCGATACCAGGGCATGGGGTGGGCGGCTTCGACCGCGACGCGGCGGCGGATCTCCGGCGGCAGAACCTCGTTCCGGTAGCCCTCGGACTCGCGCGCGAAGAGCTCGAGGCTCGGCACGCTGACGACGCGCGCGGCTACTTCTCGCGCGGCGAGCTTGTCCTGTGCGGCCATCACGATCTCGACCTCCGAGCCGCTCGCGAGGAGGATCACTTCGGGCTTGCCGCCCTTGGCCTCCGAGAGAACGTATGCTCCCCTGGCCACGCCCGACGCGGCGCCGAGCTTCGTGCGGTCGAACACGGCGAGGTTCTGCCGGCTCAGCGCGAGCGCCACCGGACCGTGATGGTGGCCGACGGCCACGCGCCACGCCTCGGCGGTCTCGTTCGCGTCGGCCGGCCGCAGAACGGTCATGTGCGGGATGGCGCGCAGGAGTGCCAGCATCTCGATCGGCTGGTGGGTCGGTCCGTCCTCGCCGAGGCCGATGGAGTCGTGGGTGAAGACGTAGATCACCTGCCGCTCCATCAGAGCCGCCAGCCTGATCGGCGGCCGCATATAGTCGGAGAAAATGAGGAAGGTAGCGCCGTAGGGAAGGATCCCCCCGTGCAGCGCCATACCGTTCAACACCGCTCCCATACTGTGCTCGCGGATGCCGAAGTGCATGTTGCGGCCGGCGTAGCGTCCGGCCTCGAAGTCACCGGCATCTTTGATCAACGTCTTGGTGGACGGGGCGAGGTCGGCCGCGCCGCCCATAAGCTCCGGCACTCGCGCCGCGATGGCGTTGAGCACCTTCTCCGACGCGTTGCGCGTCGCGACCGGCTTGCCGGGAGGGAAGACCGGAATGCCGGCGTCCCACCCCGGCGGCAGCTCGCCGCGGTTCCGCCGCTCGAGCTCCTTGGCTCGATCGGGTTGAGCCGCCTGGAACGCGTCATACCGCTCCCGCCATTCCGCTTCGAGCGTCGCGCCTCGGTCGCGGCACTTTCGCCACTCGGCGAGAGCATCGTCGGGCACGAAGAAGGGATCGGTGGAGGGCCAGCCGAGCGCCTGCTTGGTGAGTCGGATCTCGTCCGCACCCAGGGGTGACCCGTGCGCGCCGGCCGTATCGACCTTATTGGGGCTGCCGTACGCAATGTGGGTCCGAACCACCACCAGCGACGGCCGGTCGGTGGCGTTCTGGGCGGCCCGGATGGCGGCATCGAGCGCATCGAGGTCGTTGCCGTCTTCCACCTGCTGCACGTGCCAGCCGTAGGCCTCGTATCGCGCGCCGACGTCCTCGTCGAACGCGAGGTCGGTGTTGCCCTCGATGGTGATGTGATTGTCGTCGTAAAAGCCGATCAGCTTGCCGAGCCGCAAGTGGCCCGACAGCGACGCAGCCTCGTGCGAGACGCCTTCCATCATGTCGCCATCGCTGGCGATGAAGTACGTGTGGTGGTCTACCGGCCGGTGGCTCCCGCCGTTGAAGACCGCCGCGAGGTGCGCCTCGGCCACGGCGAATCCCACGGCGTTGCCCACGCCCTGGCCGAGCGGCCCGGTGGTGGCCTCGACGCCGGGGGTGATGCCGTGCTCCGGATGCCCCGGTGTCCGCGAGTCCCACTGGCGGAACTGCTTGATGTCGTCGAGCGAGAGGTCGTAGCCGGACAGGTAGAGCACGCTGTAGAGCAGCATCGAGGCGTGCCCAGCCGAGAGCACGAATCGGTCGCGGTCCATCCACAGCGGATTGGCCGGGTTGTGGCGGATGTGGCGGGTAAAGAGCAGATAGGCCAGCGGCGCCAGGGCCATCGGCGTACCCGGATGTCCCGAGTCGGCCTGCTGAACCGCGTCCATGGACAGGGTTCGAATGGTGTCGATACAGAGCTGCTCGAGCGACTGGGTGGCCGGGGCGATACTGTTTGCCATCTGAATCCTCTCAACTAATCCATCAGAGTGCGGACCGCGACCATCGCGGAGCCGTAGAGTGCGACGTCATCGGTGAGGATAACACGAACGGGTAACCGGCCCATCACGTCCGAGAGCCTGCCCTTGTCGCGAAATGCGTCCATGAAGCCGCCCGATTTGAGCTGCCGGATGATCTTGGGCGCGATGCCGCCGGCGACGTAGACGCCTCCCGTAGCAAGCAGCGTGAGCGCGAAGTTCCCGGCTGCGGCCCCGTACGCGCGTGCGAAGAGCCCGAGGGTCATCATCGAGAGCGGATCGGTGCCGGCCATGCCGTGCCGGGCGATGACGGGCGCCGGGTCGCCAGCGGCCATCTCGTCTCGCACCGTCGCCTGCTCTTCCGCGACGCCGGCCGCGGCGAGATAGCGGTAGATGTGCGCGATCCCGGCGCCGGAAAGTATCCTCTCCCACGATACCCGCCCGAACTCGAGGGCCATGTAGGCGAGGAGGTCACGGCCGCGGGCGTCGGTGGGCGAGAAGTCGGCGTGCCCGCCCTCCGACGGATGCACGACGTACCGCGATCCCTCCCACAAAAGGTAGCCCTGCCCGAGGCCGGTCCCGGCTCCGATGAGCGCGACCGGCCCGCCGGCAACCGGCTCGCCTTGCTGCAGCATCTCCACCTCGTGGTCCGACAGGCTGTGGAGTCCGTGGCCGACCGCGAGGAAGTCGTTGACGAGCGTCGTGCGCGGAATGCCGATCTCGCGAGCGATCGTGCGGCCGTTGACCTTCCACGGAAGGTTGGGCGCCTCGCAGTCACCGTCCACGATCGGACAGGCAATGGCGAAGCATGCGGCGTCGGGACGGCGGCCGACCTCGGCGAGGTAGCCGTGCACGAGGGGAGCGAGCCCCGACGCCGTCGCGCTGGCAAAGCGTGACTCGTGGACGATCCGCGCCACCGTGCCGTCGACTTCGACCATGCTGAACCGAGCGTTTGTCCCGCCGATATCTCCCGCCAGAACGAGACGATTCATCGGCGGCTCGCCGCGAGCCGCGCGGCGGCCGCGGTGTCCACGATCCACAGCCCGGCACGAGCCAGTTGACCCGGCGTGTCGACGGGAGAGTATGGCCCTTCGAGCGCACGTGACAGCGCCTCCGCCTTCTCCGCCCCGCACACGAGTGTGACGATGAGCCGGGCATCGAGGATCACCGGCGGCGTGATGGTCAGGCGATCGAAGGGCGGTCGCGGCGCACGGGCCGGAACGACCCGGCGCCGGGCCTCGGCGAGGGTCAAGGCCCCGGGGAACAGCGAGGCGGTATGCCCGTCGTCGCCCAGGCCCAGGACGACGATATCGAGCCGCGACGGGAGGATCGCGTCGTAGTCGCGTGCGGCCGCGTCGCGATCGACGCGTTCTCCCTCCATCCGGTAGACCCGGGCGGCACCGGGCGGGATGCGGTCGAGGAGCGCCTCCTTCACCATCCGGTAGTTGCTCGCCGAGTCGTCGGGTGGGACACAGCGCTCGTCGCCGAAGAAAATGTCGATGCGGCTCCAGTGGGCGCCGTCGGGCAGCTCCATGGCGAGCCGCTCGTAGATCGGCCTCGGCGTCGACCCTCCCGAGAGAGCGAGGGAGCACCGTTCCTGCGAGTCCAGGACGCGCTCGATCTCGTCGGCCAGCCGGGCGGCCGCCGAGGCGGCGTACTCCGCGCGCTCGAGGACGACGAGATCAGCGGTCACGAAGGTGAAACAGCCAGGGCAACGGGGCCTGCCTCGGGGTGGAAGAGCAGACAGAAGAGCCTATTCGGAACGATAGAGAGGGCGGGAACAGGATGCCAGATACCGGGGTAGAGGCTCCAGGCATCGTGGGGGCTACAGTAAACCTTGCGCGCGGTACCAATCCGCCGTGCGCCTGACGGTCTCCGGGATGCTCACCCTGGGCGCATACTCGAGGTCGGCGCGCGCGCGCGACACATCGAAAATACGGTCGGTGAGGAATAGAAATGGCCGGTCGGCGCCCGGGAGCTGTGCGCCCGTGAGTCGGGCCACGACATCGCTCGCGCGCACGTAGAGTCTGAGCACACCCGTGGGAGGACCGTGGCGAAGCCGGGTGCCTCCCACGGCACTCGCCATGAGGTGCAGGAGCTGTCGTAGAGGCACCGCCTCGCCGCCCGCGAGCAGGTATACCCGTCCTCCAATACCCGGAACTGTGCCGCAACGCACGAGGCCGTCTACGACGTCGGCAATGTCGGTCGGGTGCTGGTAGTTGTCGCCGCCCCCGCTCAGGCGAAACCGGTTCATCGCGAGGCTTCGGAATAGCGGGAGCCATGCCCGGGCTCGCGGCCCCAACACCGGCCCTATCCGCGCGATGACCGCCGGAAGTCCGCCGCGCTCGTGCAGGGTTCGCACGACCGCCTCGGCCAGTACTCTCGCGCGGGCGTACGGAGAATCCGGACGTAGCGCCGTCTCCTCGGTGATGGCCCTGTCGCGGACGGTCCCGTACACCCGGGCAGCGCTGCACAGCACCAGGCGTGCGACTCCCGAACGCAAGGCGGCCTGGGCGACGTTTTCCGTTCCATCCACGATCACCGCACGGAGCACACGCTCCGGTGCGCGGCTCCGAGTACGGTGGGCGGCGAGGTGGTAGACGATGTCGCAACCCGCGACTGACCGCTCTACCGCACGGGCATCCCGCACGTCACCGCGCGCGATCTCCACCCCGCACGACTCCAGAAAGCCCGCATCGCCCGCCGGACTGACCAGGGCGCGCACCGCATCGCCCCGGGCCTGGAGCTGGCTCACCAGATGCGACCCGATGAAGCCGGTGGCGCCGGTCACCAGTACCGTCATGACGCCAGCCCGGCGACCCGGACGGTCAGAGCCGGCCGCATTTACAGTTTCTCACGGGCAGGATACCATTGGAAACCCCGTCACAAGGCCCACTCATCATCATGTCCGCCAAAGGCGTCGTTGCCGCATGACGGTGGGCGAGCCGCCTCTGATCTCCGTCATCGTGCCCACCTTCAACCGCCCAGAGCTGGTGACCCGCGCGGTCCGAAGCGCCGCGGAGCAGACGGTGCGCGCCATCGAGATCATCGTCGTCGTGGACGGTCGCGACGACGCCACCTCGCAGGCGCTCGCCCAGATGTCTACAATGCGTTCGCGGCGCTGGCCGCCGCATCGCTCCGCCATGGCCGGCCGGGCTTGGCCGAGGCGATCAACCTTCTGGGCAACTTCGTGTTCACGGAACCGACCC
>JBBRGF010000082.1:0-13689 GCA_038240975.1 Gemmatimonadales bacterium | reverse complement strand
GAACGCGAGCCCGATGCCGGGGCGCAATGAGTGAGGGCGGTGGCGTGCAGATGAGAGAGATCGCGACCATCGGATACCAGGCCGCGACAGTCGCGAGCTTCCTGGAGACGCTGAAGGAGTACGGGGCCAACCTGCTCGTCGACATCCGTGCAGTGGCCGCCTCGCGGCGACCGGGGTTTTCAAAGACGGCGCTGGCGGCCAACCTCGCGAGCGTACAGATCGACTACCTGCAGCTTCGCGGCCTCGGCACACCCGCCGAGGGACGGGCCGCTGCCCGCGCGGGGCGCCATGATGTGATGAAAAAGATCTATGCGAAGCATCTCGCTACGTCCGAGGCCCAGGCCGAGCTGGACGCACTCACGGAGGTCGTTCGATCGAACCGTCGAGTGGCCCTCATGTGCTTCGAGGCGGACGCGACCCACTGCCATCGCAGCATCGTCGCCGCCGCGGTCTCTTCGGTCATGCCGCTGCGTGTCGCCAACCTCGACCCATCCAGACTTCTCTGAAAGTCTGGATCGACGCCGACGCGGCGCCACGCGAGGTGAAGGAGCTGGTTTTCCGGGCCGCGAAACGCCTCGACGTTCCGGCGATTCTCGTCGCCAACCAGCGGCTCCAGCCGCCGGTTGGCATTCCACAGGTCACCGCGGTATGGGTGGAGGGTGGGGCGGATGTTGCCGACAAATACATCGAAGAGCACGCGGTTCCGGGCGACCTGGTCGTCACGCAGGACGTTCCGCTTGCCGCCTTGCTCGTACCGAAGGGCATAGCCGTCCTCGACCCGCGGGGAGAGGAGCACACCGCGGAGACGATCGGCGAGCGCCTCTCGATACGCGACTTCATGGAGCGGCTGCGCGGCGCCGGCGCAATCACCGGTGGCCCTGCTCCCTACGACGGCCGGGCCAGACAGGCGTTTGCCGCAGCGCTCGACAGGGTTCTGACGCGGCTCTGCCGGCAGGCGGAGCTTTGAACGTGCAATGACGGGAATCAGGGCCTGCATCTTCGACGCCTACGGAACACTCCTCGACCTGAGGGGTGCCGTGGCGCCGTTCGCGGGTAGTCTCGGTGTGCAGGCCGATGCGCTCCTGGCGCTCTGGCGTTCGAAGCAACTCGAATACTCCTGGCTTCGCTCTCTCACTGCCCAGTACGCCGATTTCGCGCGGATCACCTCCGACGCGCTCGACTATGCGTGCGAGGTCGTCGGGCAGGAGGCCACTCGGGTCAGACCACAGCTCCTGGAAGCGTTCGACCGGCTGCCCGCGTACCCTGGGGCGCGCGAGCTGCTGGACGCCCTGAGGGCCGCCGGGCTCAAGACGGCCGTGCTGTCGAACGGAACCCCCGCCATGCTCAAGGCCGTGTTGGGATCGTCGGGTCTGCTCGGCGGGCTCGACGCGGTACTCTCGGTCGATTCGCTCGGGATTTACAAGCCCAGCCCTGTGGTCTACCGCTTGCCGAGCAACGCCTTGGGTATTCCTGCGGAGGCTCTCGCATTCGTGAGCGCCAATGCATGGGATGCCGCTGGGGCCGCCGGCGCCGGTCTCCAGGTCATCTGGGTCAACCGCGACGGCGCGCCTCGCGAGCGACTACCCGACGGGCCGGCGGTGCAGGTTCGCTCGCTGGGCGACGTGCCCGAGGCGCTCCGGGTCTTCGGGTTGGTCGGCTGATGCGAAGTTCCGGCGCACTGGCGCCGGGTGCCGGAGCGTTGGACATTGCTGCCATGCGCCACTTTCAACTGGCGGATGGACGGCGCGTCGACATTCGCCCGGCCGTCCCCGATGACGCGGAGGCCGTGCTCGCATATCTGTGCATGGTGGGAGGCGAGTCCGACAATTTGACGTTTGGTCCCGAGGGTCCGGGGCTCACGATCGAAGAGGAGCGCGATTTTCTGATCCGCTCCGCCGCAAGCGACAACGCCCTGGTACTGCTGGCCGTCTGTGAGGGGGCGATCGTCGGCGCGCTCTCGTTCGAAGGAGGACGGCGGGACCGAACCCGTCACACCGGTGAGCTTGGCATCAGCGTCGCGCGCGCCCTCACCGGGCACGGCATCGGCCGGATGCTCCTGGAACAGCTTATCGCATGGGCGGAGCAGAGTGGGGTGGTCCGCAAGCTCAACCTCAGGACGCGCGTGGACAACCTTGGCGCGATTCGTCTGTACGAACGGCTCGGCTGGATCGTGGAGGGAAGACTGACGCGCGATCAGGCCATCGGCGGAGTGCACACCGACACGCTCTTCATGGGACGAGCGATCGATCCGGCATGAGGCACGATTATTCGCTGACCCAGCGAGCCGCCGGCCGGCGCGTGGCGGCGGTCGCGGGCATCGCGGCTCTGGGGTTCGCGACCTACGTCGCCTGGAAGGAGTCGATTCCCGAGCTCCATGTGTACGACGGCATCTGGATGCTGATCTGGAGCGCCGTCGCCTTCGTCGCAACGGCCCCGCTGGTGTGGGGGTGGAAGCGGGAGCACTCGCTCGCAGTGGTGGCCCTGGCTTCTGTCATCGGCTGTTGGGCCCCGCTCATCGTGTCGGCGCTGCGGCATGCCATGCCCATCATGGCTCGGCTCAAGGGCTCGTGGGTGCTCGCGGGCGCCGGCGTCGTCGGCCTCGCGGCACCCCTGGGATTTACCCTGCTCTGGCTGGCGCTGCGCGAGCACACACCGCGAGGGAAAGGATGAGCGGCCCGGACAGTTTCTCGGGCCCGACGGGAATCGGCCAGGTCGCGGTGCCCGTGCGCGACGTCGATCGGGCGATACGGTTCTACGAGAAGACCCTCGGCCTCCGGCTTCTCTTCCGCGCGCCACCCGGGCTGGCCTTTTTCGACTGTGGCGGGGTACGACTGATGCTGAGCCGCCCGGAAGGCGAAGGCGCCCCGGAGCGCGCAGGAATCATCTACTACTCGGTGCCCAATCTGGCGGGCGCGCATGCCGCGCTGACCGCCAGGGGCGTGAGGTTCGTCCATCCACCGCATCTCGTGGCGCGCATGCCGGATCACGAGCTGTGGCTGGCTGACTTTCTCGATTCGGAAGACAACCTGCTCGCCCTGATGTGCGAGGTTCGTCATTCTCCGCGCGGAGGGTGACGGCGCAACGCCCGCGCGGCCTCGTCCAGGCGGCCGAGATACGAGGCCGGCGACTCGCGAGGCTCGCGTTCGGGAAGGACGAAATGGACGTCGTCGGGCTCGCGGGTCTTTCCCCCCGGGCCCTCGTCGACCATCAGGTCGCCGCCACGACTCTCTACCGCGAGCTCGAAGCGTTCGACAGCCTCGAGGAGCGACACCAGCTCTTCGCTCGTCTCCTGGCCCGTGAGTGCCACGCCGCGGTCGCGAAGCCGATCTCTCGTTTCGCGCATCGCCCGTTCGAGGTCTCTATCGTTCATGGGCACACTCTTCGGTGCGGGGGGTGAACAGGCCGTAAGCGGCTCGGCCGAGGCTATTTTGCTAAGTAAGACGCAGCGCAACATGAGTCAAGTGTCGGTAGAGCAGCTCGGGTGACGGCGGCACTTTCAGGGGACGGCGGATGGATCTTGGCCTCGAAGGTAAGCGTGCGCTGGTCACCGGCTCGACTGCCGGTATCGGACTCGCGGCCGCGCGAGCGCTCGCCCGGGAAGGCGCGCGGGTCACCGTCAACGGCCGCACCGAAGCACGAGTGCGGTCGGCGGTCGAGCAGCTGAAGGGAGAAGTCGCGGGAGCGGCAGTCGACGGCGTCGCCTCGGACCTGAGCGATGCGCCTGGCTGCGCCGCGCTGATTGCGGCGCGCCCCGACGTAGAGATCCTGGTCAACAACCTCGGGGTATTCGAGCCCAAGCCGTTCGACCAGATTTCCGACGAGGACTGGTTTCGGGTCTTCGAGACCAACGTGATGAGCGGAGTCCGGCTGTCCCGCCATTACGTCGCGGGAATGCGGGAACGAAACTGGGGCAGGATCGTGTTCGTCTCCAGCGAGTCGGCCGTTCAGATTCCCGTCGAGATGATCCACTACGGCATGACCAAGACGGCACAGCTCGCCATCGCCCGCGGTCTCGCGGAAAGCCTCGCCGGAACGGGAGTGACAGTGAACAGCGTCCTTCCCGGCCCGACGGCGTCGGAAGGGGTCGGGGCATTCGTTGCAAAGCTCGCCGCCGACCGCGGCCTCGACCTCGCCGCTGTCGAGCGGGAATTTTTCTCGACCGCACGGCCGTCCTCGGTTCTCCAGCGGTTCACGTCGCCCGACGAAATCGGGGCGATGATCGCGTTCATCTGCAGCGCCGCGGCATCGGCCACGACGGGCGCCGCGGTAAGAGCCGACGGTGGAGTGGTTCGGGCTATCGTCTAGTCGGGGCCGCGGTGGCAGGTCGTGAACATCAATCCGGGAGACGCATGGCACGCCTCATCTGGTGGACGATGATCCTCGGTGTCGGTGCCGCGCTGCTCGTCGGTGCGTCGTGGGCGGCGGCATACACCAGCGTCGGCCGGCTCCTGGGCGCGCCGCCGCCGGTGATGGGCAAGCAGACGACCACTCTGCTCTGGCAGGGCGCACGGCAGTTGCGCGGACATCCGCGGGCGTGGCGGTTTGCGTTTGGGCCGACTGTCATTCCCGGCGCGCCCAGCGTCCTGATCTACGTCGCGCCCACCGGAAGGATATTGCGAACCGAGCCCGCCGATCTTCCGACGCGGCTCAGCTCGTTCCACAACACCGGCTACTGAGCGAGAAAAGGCACGGGAATGCGATTCGAGGTGGGCTCCGCGTTAGACGTTCTGTCTCGCACCCCAGCGACTCTCCGGGCACTGCTTGCGGATCTCGAGGAACCGTGGGTGCGATCGAACGAAGGGGCGGCCTCCTTCAGCCCGTTCGACGTCGTCGGCCACCTGATCGATGGAGAAGAGACGGATTGGGTACCGCGCGCGAATCATTCTCGCTCGAGGTGCCGACCTCCGGTTCGAGCCGTACGACCGATTTCGACACCTCGCACGGAACGCCGGGCGTTCGCTCGCGGCCCTGATCGACGAATTCGCCGCGCTGCGTGCCGACAATCTGGAGCTGGTGCGCTCGTGGCGTCTGGAGGAGTCCGATCTGGAGCTGCCCGGCGCTCACCCGACCTTGGGGGCCGTAACGCTTGGCCAACTCCTCGCCGCCTGGGTGGTGCACGACCTCGGCCACGTGGCCCAGGTGACCAGAGTCATGGCTAAGCAGTATCGTGACGCGGTGGGCCCATGGACGCCATTTCTTCCCGTCCTCACCGACCACGAAGCGCCACGGTCGTAGCTCCGGCGCTCGCTGCAGATCCGCCATGGCCAAAACCCCACACACCAGCGCCGGACTTCTGCTCTATCGCGGCACCAGTCCCGGGCTCGAAGTGTTCCTGGCCCATCCGGGCGGCCCCTTCTGGCAGGCTCGCGAGGCCGGTGTCTGGACCATACCGAAGGGCATCATCGACCCGGGAGAAGAGCCCCTGGATGCGGCCCGCCGCGAGTTCCAGGAGGAGACCGGAGTGGTTCCGGTCGGACCGTTCATCGAGCTGGGCAGCGTCCGGCAAAAGGGTGGCAAAGTCGTTCACGCGTGGGCGTGGAAGGGCGATGCCGATCCACGGGGGGTCACCAGCAACACGGCCACCATGGAATGGCCGCGCAATTCCGGCCGCATGCTCACCTTTCCGGAGGTGGACCGGTGTGCCTGGTTCGACCTTGCGGCGGCCCGCGAGCGGATCAACCCGGCGCAGCGTGAGCTGCTCGACCGACTGGAGGCCGTGGCAGGCGCCCGGTAACATTTAGAGATCAGTCAAGGAGACGCATGTCCGAACCGAAAGTCATCGCTGTGGTCGGCGCCACGGGCGCTCAGGGCAGCGGTCTGGTGCGCGCGATTCTCGCCGACAAGTCGGGCCAGTTCTCAGCGAGTTCGAGCAGTGGCTCGAGTGCAACAAGAATCTGATTCCGCCGGGCTAGTGAGCAAGGTGATCGGCCGCCGCGCCGTGTGGCGCTTACTCTACGGTGGTTTCTTCACCGCCGCTGGCGTCATGCACTTCGTCAGCCCAGAGTACTACGCGGCAGTCGTGCCCCCTTACCTGCCGGCGCATTCGGCGCTCGTTGCCGCGAGCGGGGCGGCCGAGATCGCCGGTGGAGTGGGCTTCCTCATTCCCTCGCTTCGGCCGGCCGCAGGCATCGGCCTCATCGCACTGCTGGTCGCGGTGTTCCCCGCCAACGTGGAGATGCTGCGTCTTTATCGTGATCGGGGAGTTTCCGCGGGGATCGAGACGCTGCTCTGGCTTCGGTTGCCACTGCAGGCGCTCCTGATCTGGCTGGCGTGGAGGCTCAGCCGGCCGGACATACCGGCAGGCTGAGGGGAGGGTCAGTGCTTATCGCCAGCGGCCGTCCACGTAGTACCAGCCGCCGCGCCCGTGATACCAGCGGCCGGCCGCCCACGCCTGGCGTCGGGGAGGCGGAACCTCATAGCGGCCGGCTACCCATGCGTAGCCACGAGGACCGCGGCTCCAGTAGCCCGGCACCCAGGCGTACCCGACACCCGGACGCCGGGGTACCGCTTCGACTCGCAGAGGAGGCGGACGATCGACCACGTACACCCGGCCTGGAGGTGGGGAAGAGGCGCATCCGACGGCCGTGGCCAGGGCAAGCGATAGGGCCAGCAGACGCAGCGATGGTATTGGACTCATCTGTACGGCTCCCGAGGAGAGGACATCGCGGGGGACGCCGGTCCGTCTTCGATGTTAAGAAATCGAGGTCTTCCTAGGGTGCCGCCGAGACCGCTCGCTCGCCTTCGCAGGCTTTGCCTGGCCTTTCCCGAAGCCCAGGAAGTCGAGGCTTGGGGCGCGCCGACCTTCCGCGTGCGCAACAAGCTCTTCGCGATGTACGCCGCCTCAGGCACCCACCATGGGGCGGGTCGCCCGGCGGTCTGGTGCAAGGCGGCTACGGGAAATCAGAGCCTCATGGTTCATGCAGCTCCAAAACGGTTCTTCGTGCCGCCGTATATGGGTCCCAGCGGCTGGGTAGGCATCTGGCTGGATGAAGCGGTCGGTTGGGCGGAAGTCGGGGAGCTTCTGCGGGACTCCTACCTCCTCGTCGCGCCGAAAAAAGTGGCTGCTCGGCTGGATGCGTGACCGGGAGGGCCGTGGAGGAGCCGCCATATCGGGCAGCCCTCGCACGGCGTAGAGATACCGCGGGACTTACTTGTTCGTGCTCGAGTCGGACTTGTTTATGCCCGAAGTGGAGCTGGTATCGCTCGGGATGGCAGAGGATGCGGCGGCCGAATCACCGGCGCTTGGCGCTGGTGTTGCCGGCGCAGAAGCCGATGTGGAATCTGCCGGAGTTCCCGGCACTGCCCCAGTCTCGCCGTTCGTATCGGATCTGCGCCCGCAGCCGGCCAGCGTTACCGCGACCATGCAGGAAAAAGCGAGTGTTTGCCATTTCATAGCGTCGCCCTTTCGTCGGTCAGCGCCCGTTACCTGGCGTTCGGTAAACGCCCGTTTCCTGCTGGACAGCCGAACACAGGCCGCCTGGTAGGTCAGGGAAGTGACTTGCATCACGATTCTGAGAATTGGGGGGAAAGCCGCCGTGCCCGTACTTCTGCTTGTCGCCGTCCTCGTCGGAGCCCTGCTGCCATTGCAGGCGGGAATCAATGCGCAGCTCAGGCTCGCACTCTCTACTCCTCTTGCCGCCGCGCTCGCATCGTTCCTCGTGGGGTCGGCCGGGCTTTGCATCGCACTGCTGGCCTCGCGTGCCCCCGTGCCGCTCGCGTCCGCGTGGGCCCGCGCGGAGTGGTGGCACTGGACCGGCGGCTTGCTTGGCGCCGTGTACATCGCCGCGGCGATCGTTCTCGCGCCGAGGCTCGGTGCGGCCACCCTGACGGCGGCCGTGGTCGCCGGGCAGATGGTCAGCTCGGTCGTCATCGATCACTACGGCCTGGTCGGATTCACCGAGCACGCGGCAAGTGCCACGCGAATTCTCGGGGCCGTTCTCGTGATGCTCGGCGTGATGCTGGTCCAGCGATAGTGCCGGGATACTCGGGCAAGTCACTCACCGTCAAGCTCGGATTGAAGGATGGCCAGCGGGGCGCGCTGATCGGCTCACCCCCGGGCTTCCGAGACTTGCTCGGACCGGTGTCCGACATGGTCGAATGGAAGCGCCTGCCCGCCCGGGATCTCGACTTCGTCGTCCTCTTCGCTTTGAACGTTGCGACACTGGAGGCGGGCTTCTCACCTGCCGCCGCCACCCTTACTCCTTCAGGAATGATTTGGGTCGCCTGGCCGAAGAAGGCTTCCAACGTGAGCACCGATCTCTCCGAGCGGGGCGTTCAGGCACACGGCCTCGCGTGCGGACTCGTGGACGTCAAGGTGTGTGCGGTCACCGAAGTTTGGGCCGGACTCAAGTTCGTGCGCCGGCTGAGGGACAGATGAAGCAGGAGGGGAACGATGTCGCTCACACGCGATGACCTGCGCGCGGCGTTCGAGCGGGCGGGAGACACGCATTGGCGGGCCCTCGTGAAATACCACGAGGATGCCTATCCGGCGAGCCGCCCGACGCCGGGCGACATTTGCCGTGGAGAGGCCGAACGTTTGAATGCCGCCGGGTATGGCGACGGCTCGCGCTACGAGCTCGCGGAATCTCGGGTCGAGGGCTCCAGCCCGAGCGTGACACTGGTGCACGTTCTTCGCGACCTGGACTCGGGTGCGCGGATCGTGACCCCTGCCTACAGCAACTACGAATGACCGGCCGACGCTTTCGAGACTCCGCGAGAGGCTCCGTCACGGAAGAACTGGTGCTGTGGCGCCGGCTCGACCAACCAGGCCATGAAGCGGCGCGGCTGACGTTTCACGATCCATTCTGGCAATTGAGCGGCATGTCGGTCTTCGCCCATGCGGGCCGCCCGTGCCGGCTCGAGTATCTGGTGACCTGCAGCGCCGCGTGGGAAACGCTTCACGCGAAAGTCGCGGGGTGGATCGGGAACCGGTGGATCAGGCTCAAACTCTCTACCGATGCCGAACATCGCTGGCTGTTGAACGGCAAGGAGTGCGGCGATGTGGCCGGCTGCATCGACTTGGATCTCGCTTTCAGCCCCGCCACCAATACGCTGCCCATTCGTCGCCTCGGTCTCCTGAGCGGTCAGCGCGCGGAGGTGACCGCGGCCTGGCTCCGGTTTCCCGAGCTCGCGCTTCAGCCGCTGGCACAGGCCTACCAGCATCTGGACGGCGGCAAGTACCGCTACGAGGCGTTCAGCCGCGGGTTCGCCACCGAGCTGGATGTGAACCCTGCCGGCTTGGTCGTCCGCTACCCTGATCTGTGGCTAGCCGAGTCGCCAGCCGGATAAGTATCTTTGGCTGTCTCCAGCCCCGGGAAGTACGTGAAGGCAACCGACCCGGTGTCCTCTTCCGGACATCCGCGCACGTTGACGCACACCGCTCGCGTACTCCTCGTCGACGACGAGCCCGCCTTACGGCGATTTGCCGCGCGCGTGCTCGCCGAGGAGGGGTACACCATCCATGAGGCTGGGGACGGCGCCCAAGCGTTGGAGCTGCTGAAAGAGAGCGGCGGCCAGATCGACGTCATCGTCTCCGATGTGGTGATGCCGCGGCTCAATGGAGTCGAGCTCATGAGGGCACTCTCGCTGAGTCACCCCGACATCCCCATTGTGCTCATGTCGGGGTACGTCACCACCGACCTAGACGCCCGTGGCATAGCAGCCCCCTGCGGGATCCTCAACAAGCCCTTCTCCGCCGAACGCCTCGTGGGCGAGGTGCGCCGCTGTCTAGGGCCCAAGTCGGCAACGCCCTGACCGTGGCCGTTCGCGGCTTCACCGGCGCCACGGATCGATGACGAGGTGGCTTCTTGCCTGGGGTCATCTGCTCGCCCTCGGGATCGGACTCGGCGCGGTGTGGGTGCGAGCTCGCGCGTTCAAAGGGCCGTTCGATGAGAAGAGCCTGCGGCGGCTCTTCGCCGCCGACACGTTGTGGGGAGTGGCAGCGGTGCTGTGGATCGGGACCGGTCTCTGGCGCTTGCTGGCCGGAACCGAAAAGCCGACCGGGTATTACCTCCACAACCACCTCTTCTGGCTCAAGATGAGCGCGCTCGTGGCCATTCTTCTCCTCGAGGTGGCGCCGATGATGACGCTCATCCGGTGGCGCATCGAAGCCAGACGCGGCGTGCCCGTCGACTCCCGCCGGGCGCCACTGTACACCTCGATCAGCTACCTGGAGGCAGTGCTGGTATTGATCATGGTGGGGGCAGCCACGGCGATGGCCAGGGGAGCCGGGGCGGAACGGTGAGGGGCTGGGTCAGAGGGGCGGAAGGACGGCGAGAACCGCCTCGATAGACGCGACATTCTCCTCGCCCGCCGAAACCCGTACCGTGCCGAAGTGAAGATGCCGCTTGCGACGGACCACCGCCTGGAGTGTGAGTCGACAGGTATCGGGACCAGCGGG
Organism: Gemmatimonadales bacterium; assembly: GCA_038240975.1. Classification (GTDB taxonomy): domain Bacteria; phylum Gemmatimonadota; class Gemmatimonadetes; order Gemmatimonadales; family GWC2-71-9; genus CAVVWJ01. The sequence continues at coordinate 3,290 of JBBRGF010000082.1, read as the reverse complement.
CCTGTGAAATTCGGCCGAGGTGCGCACGAGCCTGGGTCGTCCGCGTAGCCCCTGCGACCAGGCCCAGAGGGCCACGAGCTGCCCGGCCGCCTCGATGATCAGCGAGCCCGGGAAAATCGGATCGCCTGGAAAGTGCTGCGCGTAGACCCAGTGGCCGCTCCCCACCTCCATCTCACCCGTGATCTGCCCACTATCGACGCACGTTACCCTCGCGATCTGACGCATATGGTCGAGCGGCAGAAATGTCGAGCCGATATCGATCAGGCTTGGCACCATGGTGGTCTCCATAGCAGGAGTACGTCGCCGGAGGCTTGGCGGATGTCGCCATCAGCCCTTGTTTCTGGTGAGCGGTGGGACAGTGCGGCTCTTCTCGGAGTCCGCGATGAGGGTGGCAAGCCGCTTGAGGCGAGTCTCCTCCCGTTTTGCGCTGCCAATCCACCACGCCACCGCCCTCTGATACCAGGGCGGCTGTGCATGGAAATAGCGCCACGCGGCGGGGTTGGCCCGGAGCTGCGCCAGGTACATTCGCGCAAGCTTGCGCGGCTTTGGCTGCTCGAAAGAATAGATCCCCGAGTTCTGGATCTTGCGGGCGGAGAAGGCCGTGATCCCCGCCGGGCGCATCCGTCCGAGACTCTCCAGGACGGCGACGCGCCCGGTGTTGACGGTGCTCCACGTGCTCGTCGACCGTCGAGGCGTGAAACGGATCGCGTAGCTCTCTGCGTCCAGGCTCCGCCGAATCCCGTCGATCCACCCGAAACACAACGCCTCGTCCACCGATTCCGGCCAAGTGATACTCGGCTTTCCCGTTGCCTTCTTGTAGAATCCGACCCAGAGTTCCTGGCGTGTCTCGTGGTGCTTCTCGAGCCAGGCGCGCCACTTGGCCGGAGACGGGAAGAAGCGTGGCTCCATGACTGAGTTTATCGAGTTTTCATTGCGGTGCCCAGACTCCCTCACCGTCTTGCCGCGCCGTCATGATGTGGTAGTCTCGCGTCGTTCACATTCTGGAGGGTCGATGGCAGAGCAAACCTTCGCCGAACAGGTCGCCTCGCTCAATATCGCGCTGCAGGCTATCGAGAGCCGGATGTCGCAGGGAGAGGTGCCGGGCGACGCGCTGGCCGAGTTCAAGAGCTCGGTGGATGACCTTCGCCTGCGGCTGTGGGGATTGTTGAGCGCCGGCAGCGCCAACGACTTTCGGGCCTTTCAGGAGAGCTTCCGGCTTCGTCGGGCCAAAGAGATCTGTCGCGGCCTCGAGGCCGATATCCGGAGCGGTTCCATGAGTACCCGTCACGAGGGCCTTCCACCGCTGGGCGCGGCGGCGGGCGAGCTCGCGAAGAGCATCGCGGCCCTCAGGCCCGGGGGCCGGTGAGCCCGGCGGTTCCGTCGGTGCGGCGGCTGCTGGCCGACGATGCAGCCGCCTTCCAGGCACTCCGGCTCGAAGGTTTCTCTCGCCACCCTTTCCAATTCCGCGTCGCGATCGAGGACGAATCGAGCCGCACGCTCGAGGCCGCTGCACATCGCCTCGCGAACGAATATGTCGTGGGCGGGCCGGCCGATGGTCCGCTCCTCGGTATCGGCGGGCTTACCCGGTTTGCCGGCGCGAAGCTGGAGCACAAGGCCCTGCTCTGGGGAATGTACGTGCGCGACGAAGCGAGGGGCACCGGGCTTGCCGGCGCCATCGTCGAGGGGCTGCTCGATCACGCCAGGTTCGATGGGGTCGAGACGGTGGTACTGACAGTGGCGGCGGACAACCTCCGTGCCCGGCGGCTCTACGAACGGTGGGGCTTCACCGTGTACGGTATCGAGCCACGCTCGTTCAAGGTAGACGGTGCTTACCTCGACGAAGTCTTGATGATGTGGCAGAGCGGGAATATATGATCGTGCCACCCGTTCCCGAAATCGAGCAGGAAGTGCATAATTTGGGGATCATAAATGCAGAATAGAGCACCTTCGAGTACAAGAACCGACGTTGTCAGTGCCTGAGAGGCATATTTCTGTGGACAGGGGCTTGTGCTGCGGAGGGCCGGATTGTACCATTGCCTTGGCCCCCGCCAGCCGGGTGGTGGTCGCGAACCCCGTTCCCCAGGGACACCCCAGTGACCGGACTTCCTCTCGCCATGCTCCAGGATGCGGTACCGGCGGTCGTACCGGCCGACACCGCCTGGATGCTGGTCTCCACTGCGCTCGTGCTTCTGATGACGCCCGCCCTCGCCTTCTTCTATGGAGGGCTGGTCCGTTCCAAGAACTCCCTCAACACCATGATGATGAGCTTCGTCGCTCTCGGCGCCGTCGGCATCGTCTGGGCCCTGGCCGCCTACAGCCTGGCCTTCAGCGAGGGAAACGCCTGGATCGGCGGCGCCACGAATCTCCTGCTGGGCGGGGTGGGAACCGAGGCCAAGGGAACCATTCCGCACCTGCTCTTCATGGCCTACCAGGGCACCTTCGCGATTATCACGGCCGCCCTCATTTCGGGCGCCGTGGTCGAGCGCATGCGGTTCGGGCCCTACGTGGCCTTCATCATCTTCTGGACCTTGCTCGTGTACGCGCCGGTGGCGCACTGGGTCTGGGGTGGCGGCTGGCTCATGACCCGCGGAGTTCTCGACTTCGCCGGGGGCACCGTCGTGCACATCAACGCGGGTGTCTCTGCGCTGGTCGCGGCCACCGTGCTCGGCTCGCGCAAGGACTACAGCCGCCAGGCCATCCTGCCCCATAACGTGCCGTTCGTGCTCCTCGGCGCAGGCCTGCTCTGGTTCGGCTGGTTCGGCTTCAACGGAGGGAGCGCGCTGGCCGCCAACGAGCTGGCCGCCCTGGCCTTTACCAACACCTTCCTGGCTCCCATGGCCACGCTGATGGTGTGGGTGCTCCTGGACTACTTCCGCACCGGCCGCGCCACCGCCGTTGGCGGGGCTACCGGCATCGTGGTCGGTCTCGTCGCCATCACTCCCGCTGCGGGATTCGTGAGCCCGGTGGGCGCGCTGCTGCTCGGCGCCATCGCCGCCTTCCCGAGCTACTTCGCCATCGTTTACCGTTCGCGGACCCGCCTCGACGATTCGCTCGACGTCTTTGCCGGCCACGGTATCGGCGGCATGACCGGGGCGCTGCTGACCGGCGTCTTCGCGCAGAAGGCGTGGAACGCGGCCGGCGCCGACGGGCTGCTGGCCGGCAACGCGGCGCAGCTTGGCATTCAGGCGCTCGGGGTCGCCACGTCACTGATCTATGCCGGCGCCATGACCTTCGGCATTCTCAAGGTTCTCGGCTACGTCACAGTGCTGCGCGCCGCGCCCAAGACGGAG